>NZ_DATMRV010000110.1:0-32147 GCF_035565795.1 Pseudorhodoplanes sp. | reverse complement strand
GATCGCTTTCAGCGATGCCGGTATCGTTACGTTTTCGGTGTTGCGAGTCAGCCGTTCGCGCATGACGTCGGTCTTCGACATTTTGCGTTTGCGTGCCTCGGCCTCGATCTCGTCGACGAGGCTGTCCGGGAGGCGGAGCGTGACTGACTTCATACGCCGGTGTATTACACGCCTGTCAAGCGCGCAAGACAACCGCCGCGATCCGCCGCTTTACGGGCGGTCCTGAAAGGGGTTGAACCAGAATATGGCCAGTTCATCCGACACCATCTACGCGCTCTCGTCCGGGTCGGTGCCGGCGGCGATCGGCGTGGTCCGGATTTCCGGTCCGGCCGCGCGCAAGGCGCTCGAGGGGCTGGTTGGGCGCGTCCCCGAATCGCGGCGCGCGATGCTGGCGACGATTCGCGACCCGGCGTCCCGCGAGACCATCGACCAGGCGCTTGTGCTGTTCTTCGAAGGGCCGAACAGCGAGACCGGCGAGGATGTGGTCGAGCTGCAGCTGCACGGGGGCAGGGCGGTGATCGCCGCGACATTCGCGGCGCTGTCACGGATCCCGGGCCTGCGGCCGGCCGAGGCCGGCGAATTCACCCGGCGCGGCTTCGAGAACGGCAAGCTCGACCTGACCGCGGTCGAGGGCCTGGCCGACCTGATCTATGCCGATACGGAGGCGCAGCGCCGGCAGGCGGTCCGTCAGCTTCAGGGCCTGCTCGGCGACCGGGCCGAAAACTGGCGTCTGCGGCTGATCGAGGCCATGGCACTCGCGGAGGCGGGGATCGACTTCTCGGATGAGGCCGATGTTGCGGCCGATGTTGCAGCGCGGTCGCTTCATGCTGCGCGTTTGCTGCGGCAGGAGATTGCAGCATTGCTGGCAGAAGGCCGCCGCGGCGAGCGATTGCGCGAGGGCCTGGTGGTGGCGATCGCCGGTCCGCCCAATGCGGGGAAGTCGACCCTGCTGAACCGGATCGCCCGCCGGGACGTCGCGATCGTATCGCCGCACGCCGGGACCACCCGGGACGTGATCGAGGTCCATCTCGATCTGGAGGGCTATCCGGTCACGCTGCTGGACACGGCCGGGATCCGGGAGACCGACGATCCGGTCGAGCGGGAAGGCGTGGCCCGGGCGAGGGCGCGGGCGGCCGCCGCCGATCTGGTTTTATGGTTAACGGATGGTGAAGGTGCGAATCCGGATTCCGGTCAGGGTTCCGGCCCCGAGAGCTGGTTGATCCGGACGAAGATCGACCTGCGAGGCGACAGGGAGGGCGAAAAGCGTCCTCGGACAGTCCTTGGGACCGAAGATCAGCACTTCTACGAGCTTTCCGCGGTATCGGGTGAGGGGGTGGATCGGCTTCTGGCCGACCTTGCTGCTTTCGCCAAGTCGGCCTTTGAATCACGTGAACCCGCACTTGTGACGAGGGAGCGCCAACGCCACCTCCTGGAGAGCGCGGAATCAGCCCTGAAACGCGCGATTCGCGAGGGCGAGGCCGGCCGGGAGGATACGTTTGCGGAGGAATTACGCCTTGCGGCTCAGGCACTTGGCCGGCTGACCGGGCGGGTGGACGTCGAGGATATCCTGGACAAGATCTTTCGCGATTTCTGTATTGGTAAATAGCGCGTTTACCTTTTCTGATTCGAGTCCAGACTCTCCTCACAAGGTTTTGAGACTCCAGCGTTTCACGTGAAACGGAACTCGTGACTCCGCCATCGTTTTGACGGCGCGGGGGCGCTCGACTAGATAACCAGCGCCATGGACCATCGTTTCGATGTCATCGTGATCGGAGGCGGACACGCCGGCTGCGAAGCCGCGGCCGCGTCCGCGCGTCTCGGTGCATCAACGGCGCTCGTGACCCATCGGTTCGAGACGATTGGGGCGATGTCCTGCAATCCGGCCATCGGCGGACTGGGAAAAGGGCATCTGGTCCGCGAAATCGACGCTCTGGACGGCCTGATGGGTCGCGTCGCCGACCGAGGCGGCATCCAGTTTCGGGTTTTGAACCGTCGGAAGGGTCCTGCGGTCCGTGGACCGCGGGCGCAGGCCGACCGGAAGCTCTACGCCGCCGCCATGCAGGCCGCGATCCGGGAAACCGCCAATCTGACGGTTTTGGAAGGCGAAGCCGACGATCTTCTGGTTCAGGACGGCCGCGTGACTGGCATCCGGCTCTCGGACGGACGGATTCTCGGGGCAGGGGCGGTGGTCCTGACCACGGGGACGTTTCTCCGTGGGCTCATCCATATCGGAGAGCGCAAGATTCCGGCCGGACGGGTCGGGGAGGCGCCGTCCATGGGGCTCTCAGGTGCCCTCGAGCGCGCCGGCTTTGCGCTCGGCCGCCTGAAGACCGGCACTCCGCCGCGTCTGGATGGCCGCACCATCGACTGGGCGGCCCTGGAGATGCAGCCGGGCGACGAGCCGCCGGAGCCGTTCTCGACTTTGACCGCCCGGATCGAGAATCCGCAGATCCAGTGCGGGATCACCCGCACCACGGAGGCCACGCATGCGGTGATCCGGGCGAATGTGCATCGGTCCCCGATGTATTCCGGGCAGATTGACAGCCGCGGACCCCGTTATTGCCCCTCGATCGAGGACAAGATCGTCCGGTTCGGCGAACGGGACGGCCATCAGCTCTTCCTGGAGCCGGAAGGCCTCGACGATCACACGGTTTATCCGAACGGAATCTCCACCTCGCTGCCGGAAGAGGTCCAGCACGCCCTTGTGGCGACCATTCCGGGGCTGGAGCGGGCGCAATTCATCCGTCCGGGCTATGCGATCGAGTACGACCACGTCGATCCACGCGAACTGGGGCCGACCCTGGAGACCCGCCGTCTGCAGGGACTTTTCCTGGCCGGGCAGATCAACGGGACGACCGGATATGAGGAGGCCGCGGCGCAGGGATTGTTGGCCGGCCTGAATGCGGCGTCCCGCGCAAGTGGCGGATCCGGAATCACTTTCGACCGCGCCGAGGCCTATATCGGGGTGATGGTCGACGACCTTGTTTCACGTGGAATCACGGAGCCCTACCGCATGTTCACGTCGCGCGCGGAGTACCGGCTGGCGCTGCGGGCGGACAACGCGGACCAGCGCCTGACCGAGAAAGGCATTGCCATCGGCTGTGTCGGGCCCGAACGCCGCGAGGCGTATCGGTCGAAGGCCCAGTCGCTCGTCGAAGCGCGCGATTTCGCCCGGTCGGTGTCGGTTTCGCCGACGGAAGCCGAGCGGCACGGCCTCAATCTCAAGAAAGACGGCCACCGCCGGACCGCGTTCGAGCTTTTGTCCTATCCGGACGTGACCCTCGCGGATGTTTCACGGATTTGGCCGCGGCTCGGGGATTTGCCGGCCAAAGTGGCCGAGCAGCTTGAGATCGACGCGAAATACGACGTCTATCTCTCCCGGCAGGCCGCCGACATCGCCTCTTATCGGCGCGACGAGGCGCTCGTTCTGCCAGATGATCTGGATTATGCGGCGATCGTCGGTCTTTCGAACGAAGTCCGCCATCGGCTGACCAGCCACCGGCCCAGGACCATCGGCCATGCCGGGAAGATCGAAGGCGTGACCCCGGCCGCTCTCACCCTCCTGGTGGCGCATCTGCGCCGCGGTGGCGCGCCGCGGGCCGCGACCCGCTGATGGCCCGAGGTCGGCCATCGGCGGCACCCGGTGATCTCGAAGCACGGCTGGCCGCGGACCGCGAAAAGGTGCTCGCGGCCTGGTCGCACGCGCTGCCTGATTCACGTGAAATTGCCGGCCGCCTCGATCGCTACGTCGCGGCCCTCCTGAACTGGCAGGCGACCACGAACCTCGTCGCCCCCTCTACGCTTCCCGAGCTCTGGACCCGCCACATCGCCGACTCGCTGCAATTGCTGCCGCTGGCCCCCGGGGCAAAGCACTGGGTCGATCTTGGATCAGGCGGGGGATTTCCGGGGCTGGTCATCGCCTGCGCGCTGGCGGATACGCCCGGCGCTGTGGTCCACCTGGTCGAAAGCAATCTCAAGAAGGCGGCGTTCCTGCGCGAGGCTGCGCGTCTCGCCGGGGTGCCGGCCAGGGTCCATGCGGTCCGGATCGAAGACTTTGTGGATGGTTTTATCGAACCCGTGGAGATCGTGACCGCCCGGGCGCTCGCGCCCCTCGAAAACCTCATAGAAAGCGCCTATCCCTTGTTAAGGAGGGGCGCGGCAGCGCTGTTTCTGAAGGGACGAGATGTAGAGGTTGAATTGACCTCAGCATCTAAATGTTGGAGCATCGACGCGGAGTTGATCCCCAGCGCCACCGATTCTTCAGGGCGCATCGTTCGGGTTCGCTCGGTTGAACGCCTTCGTCCAACCCGGGAATGACTACGACTATATTCCTATCGTGAGGCCATGCCTATGACCGACGCACCCACAATCGCTCCGACCGATACGGCGGGCGAGCAGGACCTGTCCGGACACGGACCCAAAGCGATGCGCGTCCTCTCGGTCGCGAATCAGAAGGGCGGCGTTGGCAAGACCACGACCGCCATCAATCTCGGGACCGCCCTTGCCGCGATCGGCGAACGCGTCCTGATCATCGACCTCGATCCGCAGGGCAATGCGTCGACTGGGCTCGGCATCGACCGCAAGGCGCGCAGCCGTTCGACCTATGACGTGCTGACCGGCGAGGCGACGCTGCGCGACGCGATCCTCACCACGTCGGTGCCGCGTCTTCACATCGCCGCCTCCACGCTCGATCTCGCAGGTCTCGAGCTGGAAATTTCCAGCGCGCGTGACCGCGCCGTGCGACTTCGCAATGCGCTGAGCCGGCTTAACGAAAATCAGCCACAGGGCGAGGACTACACTTACGTGCTCGTTGATTGCCCGCCGTCGCTCAATCTTCTCACGGTGAATGCGATGGCCGCATCCGACGCCGTGCTTGTTCCTCTGCAATGCGAGTTCTTCGCACTCGAAGGTCTTTCGCAATTGTTGAAGACGGTCGATCAGGTGAAGGAGCTTCTGAATCCGCGGCTCTCGATTCACGGGATCGTGCTGACGATGTTCGACGCACGCAACAATCTCTCGAGCCAGGTTGTCGCCGACGTGCGCGAGTTCATGGGCTCGAAGGTTTACGACACCGTCATCCCGCGCAATGTGCGTATCTCCGAAGCGCCGTCCTACGGCAAGCCAGTGCTTGTCTATGATCTGAAATGTGCCGGCAGCGATGCCTATCTCAGGCTCGCGACTGAAGTCATTCAACGCGAGCGTGACCAGGGCGTCAGCTGATCCGTCGAAGCGCATCGGAATTGCAAGCGGAGGGACGGGTGACGCGAACGTCAGGAGCGGCCAAAATGGCAGAAGAAACGCGATCGCGACTGGGGCGCGGCCTTGCAGCGCTGATGGGTGATGTCGGCACGGAATTGCCGGTGCCGGAGCGCGCGCAGAAGATAACGCCGCGCAAGGTGCCGATCGAGCACCTGAAGCCCAATCCGCGCAACCCGCGTCGCATCTTCGCGGACACCGAACTCGACGAACTTTCGCAATCGATCCGCGAACGCGGAATCATTCAGCCGATCGTCGTTCGTGCTGCGCCCGATGGCGGAAAGACATTCGAGATCATCGCCGGCGAACGCCGCTGGCGCGCTTCGCAACGCGCCGGTCTGCACGAGGTGCCGATCGTAGTCCTCGAAGTGACTGATGCCGAAGCGCTTGAACTTGCGATCATCGAAAACATCCAGCGCGCGGATCTCAATCCGCTCGAAGAAGCGGCCGGCTATCAGGCGCTCGCTTCGCAATACAATCACAGCCAGGACGACATCGCGCATATCGTCGGCAAGAGCCGCAGCCATGTCGCGAATACGTTGCGGCTTCTGAAGTTGCCGGATTCGGTCAAGGCCTACATCAATCAGGGTAGGCTGACGGCGGGTCACGCCCGCGCGCTGATCAATCAGACCGACCCCGAAGGTGTTGCGCGCGACATCGTCGAGAAGGGCCTGAATGTCCGCGAAGCCGAGAAGCTTCGTCAGGACAATGCCAAGGCCGCCGGCAAGAAGGCCAAGAAGTCCAGCGCCAAGGCCCTGAAGGATGCCAACATCGCCGCGCTCGAGCGGCAATTGTCGGATGCGCTTGGTCTTGTGGTCGAAATCAACGATCGCGGCCGGGCCGGCGGGACGCTCGGCATTCGCTACCGGACGCTGGATCAACTCGACGAAGTCGTACGGCGCCTGCAGCGCAACTGATCCGGCGTTTTCCTGACCTGGCTGAACGCACGGCCAAACCGCCGTGCGTTTTCGTATGATTTCAACGACTTCGAAATCTACGGCTGAAAACAACACAATCTTAACACGAGTTCCATATCATCTGCGCGCTTGAATTGCCCCCTTCACTTGTGGCACCCCCATGTCCATCGCGCGGACATCTCTCATTGCGGACCTGGAAATTGCCATCCAGTCCGGGTCGAAGTCCGAGCGGATCGAGACGCTTCGCCGAATCACCGATCTGTTCCTGACAACCCAGGACCGGTTGAACGCCGAACAGATCGACGTGTTCGACGAGGTCATCGGGCACCTGGTCAGGCGCATGGAGACGCACGCGCTGGCCGAATTGAGCGAGCGCCTGTCGCCGATCGAGAATGCTCCAGTTGGCGTGGTCCAAAGACTTGCGCGCGACGACGAAATCGCCGTGGCGGGTCCGGTTCTGATCAATTCCGCCAGACTGTCGAATTCCGACCTGGTCGAGATCGCGAGCACCAAAGGGCAAGGCCATCTGCTTGCCATTTCAGGGCGGCGCGAACTCGCCGAAACCGTGACCGACGTTCTCATAGAACGCGGCGATCTTCAGGTTCACCGCAAGCTCGCTTCCAGCGCCGATGCGCGTTTCACGGAAGGCGGAATGTCGAACCTCGTGAAGAGCGCGGAAAATGACGACACTCTGACCGAGAAGCTCGGCCTCAGGATCGATCTGCCCCTTCATCTGCTGCGCCAATTGCTCGAGAAGGCCCGCGAGATCGTGCGCGAAAGGCTTTTACGACTCGCGCCTCAGGATCATCGGGACGAAATCCGGCAGGTGCTGCTCAGCATCGACGGCAAGATCCTTGACGACGTGCAGGCGGTGCCGAACTTCGATCTTGCACGGCGCATCGTTCACAAGATGCACGTCGACGGTGAGCTCGACGAAATCGCCTTGCTGCAGTTTGTGAAAGGTGCGCGCTATGCGGAGGCGATCATGGCGCTCGCCCAGTTGTGCGCGACGCCGCACGACATCATCGAGAAGATCGTACAAAGCGACCGCAGGGAAGCGATCATCATCCCATGCCGCGCCGCCTCGCTGAGCTGGACGGCTGTTCGCGCGATCCTGCAATACATATCGCGCCCGCCGATTTCTCCGGATGAACTCGAAAACCTCAAGGCTGACTATGCAAGGCTGTCGCCGATGACGGCGCAACGCGTCCTGCGATTCTGGTGCGTTCAGAAGGCGGCCGGTAAGGACGTCCTGGCCGGGAAATAAGCGCGCCACAAGGCGCGATCGCGTCAGGCCTTCTTTCGTGCCGCGGTGGCAAGCGTCAGCAAGGATCGCTGTGCGATCGCTTCGGCGAGATTTGGCTGCAGCCGCGTCTGCAGAAGCGCATCGCCAAGCGCCTGCATCGCATCGGCGAGTTTCGCGGCTGTCCAAACACGCAGCGCCGCATCGATCGCGGGCTTGCGACGGAAATGGATCGGCGGACGCGCGCTCTCCACCGCGCTTGTCGTAGACTGTCCGTCTTCCACCGCAATCCGCATCCGGTGCAGGCTTGAGAGATGTCGCAGTGCGGCGGATACGATTGCACCCGGCGCCGTGCCTTCGCCGCGCGCTTTGACAAAATGCGATTCCACATCGGCGGGTTTGCCAGCAAAGGCAGCGTCGATGACATTGTCGAGTGCGACGGCGGATGCGTCGGCGACCACTGCCATCACATCCTCCAGGGTGATGCGATCGCGCCCGTGTACATAGAGCGCGAGCTTCTGCACTTCGCCACGCGTCGCCCGACGATCGCCCCCCAGAAACGGAAGCAGCGCCGCGCGAGCATCGGGCGCAATCGCGAGCCCGGCTTTTCTCAATTCGTCATCGACAACGCGGGCGACGTCGCGTTCCTCGTCGGCGTAACAGGCGATCACCGCCACGTTCTTGGCTTTTTCGCACATCGTTCGAAGCGGCGAGGTCTTGCGAAGTTCGCCGGCCTCGATCACGACGCGGCAATCGGGCGAGGGCGCGTTGATCACAGCTTCCACCGCATTCGCAATGTTGCGACTGCCGGCCTTCACCCATAGCGCCCGCCGTCCGCCGAACATCGGAATCGTGTTGGCTTCCTCGACCAGCCGGAATGGATTGCCGGACAATTCCTCGCCGTCGATGCGGATCAGCGAAAACACGTCGTCCGGATTGTCGACCGAGACGCGGATCAAGGCTTCGGCGCGCTCGCGCACGAGACCTGCGTCGGGACCATAGATCAACACGATCGGACGCGCCGAGTCCGGACGGGCGATGAAGGAGTCCGCTTCGCTGGTCTTGAGAGCTACCATCACGACAGGGTTCGGACGGCGACTTTGTGCAGGCTATCCGCCGGCAACGAAATACGACGCCAGCCGGGACTTGATCTGCTCGGCGATAATGGTGGACGCGCGATTCTGTGCGTCGCGTTCGCCGCGCGCACGCGCGAAGCGCTGCTGCTGGCCCGGGATGTCATAGGACTGCCGGGCGAAGGCGCGGCCGGTCAGCACGACCTTGTTGGTGCCGATTTCGATCAGGCTGTAGGTCGCGTCGAGGCCATAGATTTCCATGTCGGCGCGCGCGGTGGTGACGTCCACGATGACGTTTTGTCGTTGGCCGACGAGATTGATCTTCAATTTGTAGTTCGGCGGCAACTGACCGGCGCCGCCGGTGAGGCCGAAGATGAGGGCATTGCGCACCTCGACCCCCATGCGGGCCTCGGGTGTGCCGTTGGGCGCTTCGATTTCCTCGACCTGGACGCTGGCAAGAGCGGTCCGGATCGGAGGAGCCGCGCCATAGGTGTCGGTTGAAACGTTGCCGTACAGTGGCTGGAAGCAGCCACCCGTCATCCCGGCGCAGGCAAAAGCCAGCCCGAGCGCCAGAAACCGGCCGATCCCCCCGGACCGAGAGCCCGTATGTCCCCTAGGCGACGACATTCACAATCCTCTGCGGGACAACAATGACCTTTTTGGGGGCCTTGCCATCCAGAGCCTTTTTTACCGCATCCAGCGTTAATACGGCAGCCTCAATATCCGACTTTCCAGCATCCCGTGGCACGGTTACATCAGCCCGCTTTTTGCCGTTGATCTGGACCGGGAGGGTAATGCTGTCCTCCACCAGGAGCGCGGGCTCGACCTCCGGCCAGCCCTCCATCGACACCAGGGTCTTGTGGCCGAGCGCCGCCCAGCATTCCTCCGCGAGGTGCGGCATCATCGGGGCGAACAGGTGAACCAGGATATCGGCGGCTTCCCGGATCGCCCAGGCGAAGTCCGGCGTCATGTCGGCCGGCGCGGCGACATTTCCGATGGCCGACGAAAGCGCGTTCGAGAACTCGTAGATATGCGCGACGCAGCGGTTGAAGCGCAGCTTCTCGACATCCTCCGAGACCTTCGCCAGCGCCCCGTGCGCGGCCTTGCGCACCGCCAGCGCCTGATCGCCGAATGTGGCCGGCCGGTCAGCCGGCGCTTTGGCTGCGATCTCGGCGGCCTCGCCGACGAGACGCCACAGCCGCTGCACAAAGCGCCAGGAGCCCTGCACACCTTCCTCGGTCCAGATCACGTCGCGCTCGGGCGGCGAATCGGAGAGCACGAACCAGCGCGCCGTATCGGCGCCATAGGCGCCGATGATGTCATCGGGATCGACCGTGTTCTTCTTCGACTTCGACATCTTCTCGATCGAGCCGATCTCGATCGGCTCGCCGGTCGTCTTCAGCGTCGCCTTGCGGGCATCGCCCTCGGCGACGATCGCGATCTCGGAGGGCATCACGTATTCGCCATCCGCCTTGCGGTAGGTTTCGTGCACGACCATGCCTTGCGTGAACAGGCCGGCGAACGGCTCCTCCACTCCGGCATGTCCTGTCTTCTTCATCGCGCGGGTGAAGAAGCGGCTGTAGAGCAGATGCAGGATCGCGTGTTCGATGCCGCCGATATATTGATCGACCGGCAGCCAGCGATCGACATTCGCACGGTCGGTCGGCGCAGTCGCAAGCCACGGATTGGTGAAGCGGGCGAAATACCAGGACGAGTCGACGAAGGTGTCCATGGTGTCGGTTTCGCGGCGCGCCGGCTTGCCGCATTGCGGACACGGCACGTTCTTCCAGGTCGGATGGCGATCGAGCGGATTGCCGGGGCGGTCGAAGGTCACATCGTCCGGCAGCTTCACCGGGAGATCCTTCTTCGGTACGGGCACGACGCCGCATGTCTCGCAATGAATGATCGGGATCGGGCAGCCCCAATAGCGCTGCCGTGAAATGCCCCAGTCACGCAGACGGAAATTCACCTGGCGCTGCGCGATGGCTTTGCCATTGCGCAATTGGCTCTCGAGCCGGCGAGCGACGGTCTCTTTCGCTTCGGCAATCGTCATGCCGTTGAGGAAGTGCGAGTTGATCATCGTGCCGTCACCGTCATAGGCGGTGTCGGTGATGACGAATGTTTTCGGATCCTGACCCGGCGGACAAACCACCGGCACGTTGCCGAGCCCGTATTTATTGACGAAATCGAGGTCGCGCTGATCGTGCGCCGGGCAGCCGAAGATTGCGCCGGTGCCGTAATCCATCAGGATGAAGTTCGCGACATAGACCGGCAATTGCCATGTTTGATCGAGCGGATGGATTGCCTTGATGCCGGTGTCGAAGCCCATCTTCTCGGCGGTATCGATCTCGACCTGCGAGGTGCCGCGCCGTTTGCACTCAGCGATGAACTCCGCGAGCTTCGGATTCTTCGCGGCCACTGCGGTCGCGAGCGGATGATCCGGTGCGATCGCCATGAATTTCGCCCCGAATAACGTGTCCGGCCGCGTGGTGAAGACGTCGAGCTCGCTCTCGCCTGCGGGCGTGGTCTTCGGATCGAGCGCAAAGCGGATGAACAGGCCCTCCGAACGGCCGATCCAGTTGCGCTGCATGATGCGCACCTTTTCCGGCCAGCGGTCGAGAGTGTCGATCGCCTCGAGCAGATCCTGCGCGTAGTCGCTGATCTTGAAGAACCACTGAGTCAGTTCGCGCTGTTCGACAAGCGCTCCGGACCGCCAGCCGCGACCATCGATCACTTGCTCGTTGGCGAGCACGGTCTGATCGACCGGATCCCAGTTCACTTTCGATTGCTTGCGCTCGACCAGTCCTGCCTGCAGGAAGTCGAGGAACATCGCTTGCTGATGCTTGTAATAATCGGGGTCGCAGGTTGCGATCTCGCGCGCCCAGTCGAGCGACAGTCCCATCGACTGGAGCTGCGCCTTCATCGCGGCGATGTTCTGATAGGTCCACGATTTGGGATGGACCTTGCGTTCCATCGCGGCGTTTTCCGCCGGCATGCCGAAGGCGTCCCAGCCCATCGGGTGCAGCACCGAGAAACCCTTGGCGCGCTTGTAGCGCGCGACCACGTCGCCCATCGTGTAGTTGCGCACGTGCCCCATATGGATGCGTCCCGACGGGTACGGGAACATCTCCAGCACGTAGTATTTCGGGCGGGGGTCTTCGTTTTTGGTCGCGAAGATGCCCTGCTCGTCCCAGATTTTCTGCCAGCGCGGCTCGGCATCGCGGGCGTTGTAGCGGTCGGATTTCATCGAAAGCTCAAGGGGTCAAATTGATGTCGGACGTGACACGAACGGCTTTTCCGGTCAACGGCGGCGGGCCTTTCGGGACTCCGGCGTCCCGCCCATGAGGCTGGAACGGTGGTATCGCCTGGTGCCCGGAGCCATCCGGACGACGCGGGGATTTGTACTTGCCGCGCCATCGCGCCGCCGTTAGTGCACCGGCATGTCGGATACGACCCGCCCGAGTTCTCCCGAGCCCCATGACATTGCGACCGCCCTGTCGGCGGTACGCGCCGAAATCGTGCAGGCTTGCGGCGAGGCGAACCGCGACCCCGCCTCGGTGACGCTGATTGCGGTCTCCAAGACGTTCGGGGCGGACGCCATCGAGGCGGCGATCGCCGCGGGTCAGCGGGTTTTCGGAGAAAACCGCGTTCAGGAAACCAAGGCCAAGTGGCCGGATATCCGGGCGCGCCATGACGGGCTGTCGCTGCATCTGATCGGTCCGCTGCAATCCAACAAGGCGAAAGAGGCCGTCGCGCTCTTCGACGCCATCCACGCGGTGGACCGGCCGAGCCTCTGCGCAGCATTGGCGAAGGAAATCCAGAAGCAGGGGCGCTCGCCCGAGCTGTTTGTCGAGATCAATACCGGTGCGGAACCCCAGAAAGCCGGCATCCTGCCGGAAAACGCGGACGCCTTCCTGCGCGAGTGCCGCGAACGCTACGGGCTGACGATTTCCGGCCTGATGTGTATTCCGCCCTTTGACGAGGCGCCGGCGCCGCATTTTGCGCTGACTGCAAAAATCGCCGCGCGCAACGGGCTCAAGCTGCTTTCGATGGGAATGAGCGGGGATTTTGCCACCGCGATCGCGTTCGGCGCCACGCACGTGCGGGTCGGCAGCGCCATCTTCGGTCACAGACCGTCGCTTTGAGGGTGGCATCCTGCGCCGGAACAGCGCAGGATGCGATTGGGCAGATTTGTTCGATGCGGCGCTATGAGCGCCCGTCGATCAGCGGCAAACGCGCACAGGACCGCGCGGCGTGCTGCGCCACCAGCAGCGCGGGCGCGGAGCCACGACCACCACACCGGGTCTCGGTGCAACGACCACGGGTCCCCGATTCGGACGGCACGCGCCGCCGGGGCCGCGATGCCAGCCGGGTCCGCAGCCGCCGGCGACCTGAATCACGTCGGAAGGTGTCTGCGGTGCTGCCGACGGAGCGGACGGGAAAGCCTGTGCACCGGTCGTCATCAGCGCAACCGCGCCACCAAATGCCAGGGACAGGATCAGCTTGTTCATCGGAGACTCCTTCCAATAACCGCCCGAACCCGAATCGGGCGCAACGCGGCCATCTAGGCGAGCGAATGTGGACAGCGCGTGAAGAAGGGCCGCGATCTGAGCGGCAGATCAGCGCAAGTCTTCGGTGGGCCTCAGCGACATGACATTTGCGTCAGGTCTTCAGCGCCAGGTCTTCGGGGTGTCGGGCGATCCGAGCGCGGCACTGAGCGGCTGTTTCAGCAGCCGCGAGCGTTCAGGGTCGAAAGTTCCGCCCTGCGGCTGGATTGACGGCGAAGCCTCGCGCGCAAAACCCGTGTCATAGCTTTCGCCGTCATACGCCTTTTGACTCATGGTGGCGTTGCGCCAGCGATCGATGACGGAACTGATCAGATCGAGTCCGGCCTCGGCGCTGTTCTTCGCATTCTCGCCGACGTCGCTCGACGGACGGAATTCGTCAGGCAGGTGACTGAAGCGCATCTGCATCGGCAGAGCCACACCCGATCCGAATACGAAGGCCTCGCCGGTTCCGAGCGATGGAACGAAGGTCAGCAGGCTCGACGCTGCGTCGGACACGGCGGAACGGATCAGCGCCTGATCGCGATCGTTCGCGAGCCGCATCACAAACAGCGTGTTGCATTGTGAGATGATGTTCGGATCGATTTCGTACGGCCGCTGGGTCACGAGACCGAGATAAACCCCGTATTTGCGGCCTTCCTTGGCAATGCGCGAAAGCGCGCGACGGGTCGGTCCAAAGCCGGTCTTGAATTCGGACGACGACGCATAGCGGTGCGCTTCCTCGCAGATGAACAGAAGCGGCGACACGCCGTCGCTCCATAAGCCGAAATCGAACGCCATGCGGCACAGCACGGAGACGACCGAATCGACAACCTCGGCGGGGAAGCCCGCAAGCTGCATGACGGTCACTGGCTTGCCATACGCCGGCAACCGGAACAGATTCGAGATCACCTCCGCCATCGTGTCGCCGCCGACATTGGCGTTGTCGAACATGAAGGCGTAGCGCGGATTGTTGCGGAAGGTCTGGATCCGCTGCATCAGCTTGAAGTGATAGGCGCGGGACGAACGGTTCTCGAGTTTGCCCATGCGCTCGTCGATCAGGCCGAGCAGATCCTCCAGACGGTAGGGTGCGGGCGTGTCGGCCGTGAAGCCCGAATTCTTCGGGTCGCGCTTTCTTGTCAGCAGTCGGTCGCCGGCGTCGCGGTATTGCAGATAGGCGCCCTTGGCGATCGGAATCACTTCAGCGAGGATTTCGACCTCTTCGGGCACGCCCGGCCGCGCACCGAAGAAGGCATCGACCGTTTCCTCGAAGTTGAACAGCCAGAATGGTAGCCGCAGATTGCGCGGGTTGAGGACATGTGCGCTGTCACCGAAGCAGCGGCCATATTCGTTGTGCGGGTCGACCAGAAAGATGCGCAGATCCGGTCGCGCGGCGAGAATCTGCCGAAGGATCACCGCAACGCCGGTCGACTTTCCGACGCCGGTGGTGCCGAGGATGGCGAAGTGCTTGTTGAGCAATTCGTCGACATCGACCAGCGCCCGGATGCTCGTATCCTGGCGCAGCGTGCCGACATCTGCCGCTGAGCCGGAGTTGCTGTAGACCAGCCGAAGCTCGTCGTTGGTCATCAGCAGGGCGGGTTCACCGATGACGGGATAGTCGGTGATGCCGCGCGAGAAGGCCGGCCGCCCGTTGTGTTCCCGCATTTCCCCGAACAGGTCGATATGGGCCGTGCGCGCGCCCGCCTGCTCGGAGATTTTCGTAACCATGCCGATGATCACGCCGTCGCCGCTGACGATGCCAAGAAACTTCCCGACCGTCGCTCGCGCCACGTCGCGCAGCGCGTTTCCGATCAGTTCGATCGTCGCGCTTGAGCCTCCGACCGACAGCACACGACCGATGATGTCGTGCTCGTCCTGTTCCTGCACTGACTGACTTGAAAGGTCGGCCATGGGGTCCGCAACCGGTGATAGGTGTATTTATCGTCACCAGCTTAATGCGCGTGATATGGCGATCAGATTAACGCAACGGAACTCGTCAGATTCTCCGTTGCTTTTCTGCTAATTGATTGCCCGGCGTATCGGGCGGATCGTTAACCAATATGAATCCGGGTTCGCGGAGACAGCTTCTCCATCAAGCGCAGCAGGTCGTTGCGTCGCAGGGCGACGCAGCCGGCGGTTGGCCCGAAGCCCTCGCGCGCTACATGGATGAAGACTGCACTCCCCCGGCCGGCGGTGCGCGGCCGGTCGTTGTGGTCGATCTCGATGATCAGGTCATAAAGCCCGTCATCCCGCATCAGGCGGTCGCCCGGCTCGCCGGGCTTTCGCAGGACCGGCCGGTTGTAGCGGCGGTCTGCCGGGTCTTCGCTCCAGGCGTCGGTCGGCCGGATCGCCCTTACCGGGAGCCGGGTCCGGGGACGGGTGATTCGGTCGGCCCGCCACCACAGCCTTTTCAGCCGGAAGCAGCCGAGTGGCGTTCCACCGTCGCCCTCCCGTTTGTTCGCCAGAATGCCGGAACGGCCCAACGCCACGGGGAAAACGGCGTTTCCAGCCCTTAAAATGCCGCGGGTCCTGGTTCCAGATCGCTTTTGGACCCAAATATGGACTAAAGTCCGGGGAGGCATGGTTTGTAACGAGACCTCGGTTGCGGCCATCTGGTGGGCAAGTCTTTGCTTGCTCTAGCAATCTCCGATGCCTTATTTCGCAATAAATCGCTAATCTCAGGCCCGTTGGGGGGCCCCGCAATATGTCGAATGCCAGAAAAATCCTGATCGTCGATGACGACGTCGAGTTGCGCGACACCTTGGTCGAGCAACTCGCCCTGCATGAGGAATTCGAGGCGAAGTCCGAGGACAGTGCTGCGAAGGGCATTCAGACCGCAAAGGACGGCCAGTTCGATCTGGTCATCATGGATGTCGGTCTGCCGGATATGGACGGCCGCGAGGCGGTCCGGGTCCTGCGCAAGGCGGGGTTCAAGGCGCCGATCATCATGCTGACCGGCCACGATACCGACTCCGACACGATCCTCGGTCTCGAATCCGGCGCGAACGACTATGTGACCAAGCCGTTCCGCTTCGCGGTTCTGCTGGCGCGCATCCGCGCTCAGCTGCGTCAGCACGAGGCGAGCGAGGATGCGGTCTTCACCATAGGGCCGTACAGCTTCCGTCCCAGCTCCAAGCTGCTGACCGGCCAGAAGGGCAACAAGGTCCGGCTGACGGAAAAGGAAACCGCGATTCTGCGCTATCTCTACCGTGCGGGTCAGCGGCCGGTTTCGCGCGAAACGCTGCTTCAGGAAGTCTGGGGCTACAATTCGGGCGTCACCACGCACACACTCGAGACGCATGTTTATCGTTTGCGTCAGAAGGTCGAGAAGGACGCCGCCAATCCGGCGATCCTTGTGACCGACGCGGGCGGCTACAAGCTCGTGCCCTGACGTGCCGGGCACCAGCTGCAGGAAATTCAAACTGGCAGGTCCGCGCCGGCGGGACGCCGGCAATCGCGCTTCATGCTCCCCGATATTGCGGGGACGGGCGGAGATCGAAGGCCGCTTGTGAGCATCGACGATGATATTGCGGTGCTGGAGCAGGTGCCGATGCTCAGGGTGCTGGGCCGCGGTGCGCTGCGGATGATTGCGCTTGGCGCGGAGACCCGCGAGGTCGCCGCCGGCGATGTCCTGTTCCGGCCGGGAGAGCGGGTCGACTGCGCTTACGTCGTGCAGAGCGGCAATTTCCGGCTCAGCGCGGAGCCAGAGCAATCGCGCAAGGCCATCGAGGCGGGCGCGGGCAGTATGCTCGGCGAATATTCCCTGCTTTCGGATCAGGCGCGACCGCTCTGCGCGACCGCCGTCGATGACTGCACCGTGATCCGGATTTCGCGCAGCATGTTCCGGAAGATCCTCGAGGACGATGCGAACGCCGCCCTGCGGCTGCGCGATTATATTGCGCATCGCTCGCGGCAATCGATCTCCGAAGTTCTCGAGATTCGCTACACGCTCGAGCCGGGCGAGCGGCAAAACTAGGAGCGTTACGCTTCGATCGTCGCGGTCACCGGCACATGGTCGGACGGCTGAGCCCAGCCGCGCGCTTCCTTGGCGACGCGAATGTCGGAGACGCGATCCATCAGCTGTGGCGAGACCCACATGTGATCGAGCCTGCGGCCCTTGTCCGCGGCCTTCCAGTCCGGCGAACGATAGCTCCACCATGTGTAGAGCTTCGTCGGCTCCGGCACCAATTCACGCATCGCATCGACCCAGCCGCCGCCTTTCTGTGCGGCATTCAGCTTCTCGGTTTCGATCGGCGTATGCGACACGACATCGAGCAATTGCTTGTGGCTCCACACATCATGTTCGCGCGGCGCGACATTGAGATCACCGAGCAGGATCGCACGCGCATGACCGTTGACATGCACGTCCTTGCATTCGCGCATCTCGTCGAGAAACGAAAGCTTGTGCTTGAATTTCGGATTGAGTTCGGGGTCGGGCATGTCGCCGCCGGCCGGAACATAGAGATTGTGCACGATGATCGGGTCCTTGAGGCCCGCCCGCTCGCCGATCGTCACCGAGACATGGCGTGAATCGTTGATGCTGCAGAAGCCGCGCTTGCTGGTCTCATCGAAGGGCAGGCGCGACAGCACTGCGACGCCGTGATAGCCCTTCTGTCCATTCATCGCGACGTGCTCGTAGCCGAGCCGCTTGAAGCGCTTCAGCGGAAACTTGTCGTCCGGACATTTGGTCTCCTGTAGGCACAGGATATCCGGGCGCACGGCCTTGATGAATTTTGCGACGAGTTCGATGCGGAAGCGCACCGAATTGACATTCCAGGTCGTGATCTTCAACGTCATGCCGCCTTAATAAGACCGGCGCTGCTGGATTTCCAGCAACGGCAGGACCTTTTCCCCGAACGGCGGAGTGGCGGAATGGACAGGCCGCGGCCCTGCGTGATCATCGTCGGCGGCGGGTTTGCCGGGCTGGAATGCGCCCGCGCGCTGGCCGGCGTCGCCGTGGATATCGTGCTGGTCGACCGGCAGAATCACCATTGCTTTCAGCCGCTGCTCTACCAGGTCGCGACCGCGGCGCTCTCTCCGGCCGACATCGCCTGGCCGATCCGCTCGATTCTCAGCCGGCAGGACAATCTGCGCGTTGTCATGGCGACGGTGACGTCGATCGATACCACGCAACAGACGCTGCAGGCCGATGAGCTGACGCTGCACTACGATTATCTCGTTCTCGCCTGCGGTGTGACTCATGCCTATTTCGGTCATGACGAATGGTCGGCGGCCGCCCCTGGTTTGAAAACGATCGAAAATGCGCGGGAGATTCGCGCGCGCTTCCTGTCTGCTTTCGAGCGCGCCGAGATTGCCGACGACGATGCGGTTCGTCGCAAGCTTCTGACATTCGTCGTTGTCGGTGGCGGGCCGACTGGGGTCGAAATGGCGGGCGCCATGGCGGAGGTGGCACACGAGACGCTGAAGGAGGATTTCCGTCGCATCGATCCGCGCATGTCGCGCATCATTTTGATCGAGGCGGGTCCGCGTATTTTGCCGGCGCTGCCCGGGAATCTCTCCAATTATGCGAAGAGCGTGCTTCAACGCATGGGCGTCGAGGTGATGGAACAGACGCGCGTGACAAACTGCACGCGCGATGGCGTGACGCTCGGCGACGACAAGCGGATTGAGGCCTCGACCATCGTCTGGGCCGCTGGCGTGATGGCGTCGCCCGCTGGGCAATGGATCCACGCCGAGCATGATCGCGCGGGTCGCATCATCGTGAATCCCGATCTGACGGTGCCGGACCGGCCGAATGTATTCGTCGCCGGCGACCTTGCATCCGTGCGCGGCGAGCAGATACCAGGCATTGCGCCGGCGGCGAAACAGATGGGCCGATATATCGGTCGCGTCATAGCGGCCAAAGTCAAAGGGCAGACGCGGACCGATCCGTTCCGTTACCGGCACGCGGGCGATCTTGCGACCATCGGACGGCGCGCTGCGGTGGTGAAGATCGGACGCATCGAACTCACCGGCTTTCTCGCCTGGTTGTTCTGGGGCGTCGCCCACATCTACTTTCTGATAGGTCTGCGCAACCGGTTTGTGGTCGCGATCACCTGGCTATGGAGCTGGCTGACATTTCGCCGCGGTGCCCGGTTGATTTCAGCCGACGAGCAATGAATGCGAGCCGCGTGTGCGGCTCGCAAATGCCGATCAATGCATCCGCTCGTAGTTGATCTTGAACAGCGCCGGGTCCGGCTTCTTGGTCATGTCGAGATTGTAGATCGCGACGGTGGTGTCGAAGCCCTGCGGGTCGGTGACGGTCCACTGCTTCAGCGTCAGGTCCTTCGCATCGAACATCAGCATCAGCTTGTGCTTGCCACCGAGCGTCTGCTTCTCCTCGATCACCACGGTGGAGAAGATGTCGTCGGAATAAACATTGACCACATTGGTGTCGCGCAGGAGATCGACCTTGTCGGCGAGCAGGAAACGCAACGGCGTCTGGCCGAGCGGATAAAGGTCCTGCGTCGCGAGCCTGCGGTCACGCACCACAAGCGACGTGCCGTCGGCGATCAGCTGGACCGGGCTCGGATCGTCATATTCGAACCGGAGCTTGCCCGGCTTCTGCAGGAACAGGTCGCCGGTGGTTTTGCGGCCGTCCGGTCCGACCTGGACGAATTTTCCAACCACCTGACGCATGCCCGAAAGATAGTTTGAAATCTTGTCGACCAGGGCCCGCTGGCCGCCGTCGAATGCCGTGGCCTCTCCGGGCTTGCCAACCGGCGCATTCGGACGCACCGGAGCCGGCGGAGTTGCAATAGTACCGGGCGGCGTCGGCCGGGCCTGCGCCACGATCACGGGCTTCTCTTTCTTGAACGGTGCGGGTCGCGGCAGCGGAACCGACTGGGCCGATGCGCCGGACACCCCGAACAGGCTCGCGACAAGACCTGCCGTCAGGACAGCGCATAGGCTCGTGGTCAGCGTCCGCGTCATACTTCATCACTCCATTGGACCGGGCATCTAGCCCGGACGTGTGGCGACTTGGCGGCCCCTTGTCCCGAATTAATCGGCTGTGGCCGGATTCACAATAGCGGCAGCCGGCGCAAAAAACCGGAATCAGGCGAACCGGCTTGCACCTTCCTCGATCAAGATTTCGCGCTTTCCGGCGTGATTGGCCTGTCCGACCACGCCTTCCTGTTCCATCCGCTCCATCAACGAAGCAGCACGATTATAGCCGATTTGCAGCCGCCGCTGAATGTAGCTGGTCGAGGCCTTCCGATCCCGCAGAACGATTTCGACCGCCTGCTGGTAGAGGTCCTTTTCGGCGCCCATGCCGGTGGAATCGAATACCGCGCCGTCCTCTTCCGCGGCATCGTCACGCGTGACCTCTTCGAGATATTGCGGGACGCCCTGTGACTTGAGGTGGCGCACGACTTTCTCGACTTCGTCGTCAGCGACGAATGGCCCGTGAACGCGGCTGATTCGGCCGCCGCCGGCCATGTAGAGCATGTCGCCCTGCCCGAGCAGCTGTTCGGCGCCCTGTTCGCCGAGAATGGTACGGCTGTCGATCTTCGACGTGACCTGGAACGAGATGCGCGTCGGGAAATTCGCCTTGATGGTGCCGGTGATGACGTCGACCGACGGACGCTGGGTCGCAAGCACGACGTGAATGCCGGCGGCACGCGCCATCTGCGCAAGACGCTGGATCGCGCCTTCGATGTCCTTGCCCGCGACCATCATCAGGTCGGCCATTTCGTCGACGATCACCACGAGATACGGAAGCTCCTCGAATTCGAGATCCTCCTTCTCGTAGATCGCCTCGCCGGTTTCCTTGTCGTAGCCGGTATGAACCGTGCGGCTCAGGACCTCGCCCTTCGCCTTGGCCTCGTTCACGCGCGTGTTGTAGCCGTCGATGTTGCGCACGCCGAGCTTCGACATCTTCTTGTAGCGCTCTTCCATCTCGCGCACGGCCCATTTGAGTGCGACGACGGCTTTCTTCGGATCGGTCACGACCGGTGTCAGCAAATGCGGGATGCCGTCATAGACGGACAATTCGAGCATCTTCGGATCGATCATGATCAGCCGGCATTGATCGGGTCGCAGCTTGTACAGCAGCGACAGCAGCATGGTGTTGATCGCGACCGACTTGCCGGAGCCAGTGGTGCCGGCGATCAGCAGATGTGGCATGCGTGCAAGATCGACGACGACCGGTTCGCCGCCGATGGTCTTGCCGAGGCAAAGTGGCAGCTTGGCCGGCGTGTTGTTGTATTCCTGCGAGGCCAGCATCTCGCGGAAATAGACCTTCTCACGAAATTCGTTCGGCAATTCGATGCCGATGGCATTGCGGCCGGGAACGACTGCGACGCGCGCCGACACCGCGCTCATTGAGCGGGCGATATCGTCCGCAAGCCCGATAACGCGCGACGACTTGATGCCGGGAGCGGGTTCGAGTTCGTACAGCGTCACCACGGGGCCGGGGCGCGCGTTGATGATCTCGCCCTTGACGCCGAAATCCTCGAGGACGCTTTCGAGCGCCTCGGCGCGTTCCTCGATCTCCTCGGCCGAGAGCGTCGACCGATCGCTTGCCTTGGCTGCCGCGAGGAGGTTGAGCGCCGGCAGGACGAAGCTGCCGGAGCGCTTCGGCTGTTTTGGCCGTTGAACGCGGACCTTGCGCCGGGCAGGAGCCTCTTCTTCCTCCTCTTCCTCCTCGACCTCTTCTTCCTCTGCGTAGTCCTCCTCGGCGTACGTCTCTTCCTCGGGTTCGCGGCGGAGGCGGGGCTCGGCGCGTGACGTACCGGCAGACGCGCGCGCCGGCCGCGCAGCGATTTCTTCGTCGCCGGACAACCGCCGCCGGATGAACAGCGACAGCTGCGCCTTTGCGCTCAGAGCAAGATGAACCAGCCAGCCCAGCGAGACCGAACCGCGCTCCTCATCTTCCAGGAACTCTTCGGCTTCACGGTGCGTATCCGCAGCAAGATCGCCGGTCTTGTGGAACCCGAAGCCGAGCGCGATCGCGAGCGTGACAAGTGCGCCCGCTCCGACGATGCATCCCAGCACGAAGCGGCTGGTTGCCGATCCTCCAAACAGGAACAGCGGAAGTTTCAGGATCGCATCGCCGATGACGCCGCCAAGGCCGGCCGGCAGAGGCCAGCCGACCGTGCGCGGCAGGCACGATGCAAATGCCGAGGCAAGCAGAAGTGCCGCAAGCCAGAACAGGGCGCGCAGCCAGCGGCGACCAGGTGCGCGATGTGTCACGAGACGCCAGCCCCAGATCGCGACGGGCAGGACCAGCATGATCGATGCAAGACCGAAGAGCTGGATCGACAGATCGGAGAAGATCGCGCCGGTTCGCCCGAGCCAGTTGTGCACGGCCGCGTCCGTCGCATGACTGAGGCTCGGATCCTGAACCGACCAGCTCGCAAGCGCGAGCGTCGAGAGAAGTGCGGCCAGAAGGAGAGCGAGGCCGAACACTTCTCCGACGCGTCGCCGGATCGCATTGCGCAGATCGTCGGAGAGAAATTCGAATCGGTCGAGGCCGCGGTGACTGATGGCTGGCATAGGCGTCACCCGAGCACGGCCACGAGGCGATGCAGCGCCTCGGCGGTTGTTGCGTTGTCGTGCACCATGGCGACACGGATGTAATCGCGACCCGGATTGCTGCCGTCGCTGCCGGTATGCGAGGCGTATTCGCCAGGAAGGACACGCAGTCCTGCCTCGCGCCACAGCCGCTCCGTTGCCCTCACGCTGCCGCCTTGCGCCGACACGTCGAGCCAAAGAAAAAAGCCGCCCGGTGGGCGCTTGTAGCCATAGCGGTCGCCGAGAATCTGATCGGCGAGATCGAATTTCTGCGCATAAGCCTTCCGGTTTTCGATCACATGCGTTTCGTCGTCGAGTGCGGCGGCGGCAACCGCCTGCGCCGGCATCGGCACCTGGGGGGCGGCGTTGTTGCGATATTCGAGAAAGCGCGCGAGGAAATCGCGATCGCCCGCAACAAAGCCGACGCGCAAACCAGGCAGGTTCGAGCGCTTCGAGAGCGAGTTGAAGGTGACGGTTTTCGCGTAGTCGGGCCCCGCAACTTCGAGAATGCCGACCGGCTTCTCGCCGAAATAGATTTCCGAATAGCACTCGTCCGAAAAGATCATGACGTCGTGCTTGCGCGCCATCGCGACCAGCCGTTCGAGATAGGCGCGGCCCGCGACCGATCCCTGCGGATTGGCAGGAGACGCGAGGTAGATCACTACTGTTCGCGCGAGCAGGGCGTCGTCGATCGCGTCTAGATCGGGGAGAAAGCCGCTCCCTGCGGTTGCCGGCATATAAACGGTCTCGCATTGCGAGGCCGATGCGCCGGCTGAATAGGCACCATAGCAGGGATTGGGGACGAGGATCGCCGGCTTGCCCGTGCGTGGCGGGGCATTACGCGTTGCGGCGAGCGCGGCGAGGAAGAGACCTTCGCGGGTTCCGTTCAGAACCAGCACTTCGGTTTCCGGATCGAGCGGGCGCGCGAGGTCATAGCGGCGGCTGAGCCAGCCGGTGACCGATTTGCGAAAGAGTTCGGTGCCCTTGTTGGCCGGATAGCGGCCGAGGTCGGCGATGTGTTTGGCGAAGACCGGCCCGGCAAAGGCCGGCACGGGATGTTGCGGCTCACCGACCGCGCAATTGATCGCCGGTCTGCCCGGTTCGATCGGGGCAAGAAGATCATTCAGGCGTGCGAAAGCCGAACGGCCCTGCGCGCGCGGCTCGGCCGTCCGCGCGGACGAAGGTGGCTGTTCGCGTTCGGCGGCATTCATGAACATCACGCGTATTTCGGCCGGATTACTCGATAGTCCGCGAGCCTAGGCCGCGCTGGTTAAACTCCGATTAACCATCGACCTTCGGCCGGCGTGGGAGTGGTCAGTCGACAAGTTTCTTCAAACTGCTGGAACTTCGCCCTTCGCCTCTGGTTGGCCTCGCAAGGGCGCTGATCACATGGCGCCGCGTCAAAATAGATCCCACCGCGGAACAAGATCATGACTGAAACGTACGAGCAGTCTTCATCGGCGACCGGTTCCGGCCGTCGCCGAAACTGGCAGCATGGCGGACAAGACCATGACACGTCATGGGATCGCGAGGGGCGGGCCAGCGATCGCCTGCGCGGCTTCGCGAATCGGCAGAAGGACATCGGCGTCGAGAAGATGTCCGGTCTCGCCGATGCCGCTCACAAGGCGGCCGACGCATTGGCCAACGAAAATTCGGGGATGGCGGACCTTGTTCACGAAGCGGCCGATGGGTTGCACCGTGCCTCGGAGAATCTTCGCACCCGCGATGTCGGAGATATCTACCGATCGGTGAACGATTTCGCGAGGCAGCAGCCGCTCACCTTCCTGGCTTGTTCTTTTGCGGCAGGCGTTCTGCTGTCCCGATTTCTCAAGAGCTCGAGCAGCGAAGGTCGCCAGCATCCGGAGGAGCATCAGTATCATCCATCGCCGAACCTGTAGCGGAGTAACAGAAGATGGACACGGTTACGAGAAGACGACTGCCTGACGTGTTCGGCGACGTGTTTGCCAGCGGGACGTCGCTGTTCCGCAGCGAGGTAAGGCTCGCCCGCGCGGAGGTCAGCGAGAAGATCACGCAGGCCATGCGCGGCGTCATCATGGCGTTGTTCGGCGCGGTGCTGATGATTCCGGCGCTGGTGATTTTGCTGACCGCGCTTGTGGCCGCGTTGGCTGACAGAGGCTTGGATGCCGCCCTCGCTGCAGCAATCGTCGGCGGGGGTGCGTTCCTGGTTGGCCTCATCCTTCTCTTCGTTGGGGTCAATCGACTGACGACGGACAATCTGACGCCACGAGCCACGATCGATCAACTGCGCAGCGATGCCGCAATGGCACGAGATCAGGTGAAGACATGACCGACAATAACGTTTCGCAAGCCGAACGGGAAGCAGACGCTGCGCGCGCGCAGCTCGAACAATCTCTCGATCAGCTGCGCGCCAGTCTGAGACCGGGGCATCTCTTCGACCAAACGATGGATTACGCGCGCAACAGCGGGGGCGCTGATTTCGCACGGAATCTGGGGCGGCAGATGCGCGATAATCCGCTTCCGATTGCCCTCATCGGAGCAGGAATCGCGTGGCTGATGCTCGCGCCGCGAAATGCTGCGGGCGTTAATGGCGACATCGAATCCCGCTTCCGCTCGGCAGCGAATCATTTTGGCGAAGATGACTCGGACGCGCCCGGGCAATCCTTCGCGAGCCAGGCGTCAGATCTGGCGGAGCAGGCCGGCGACGCACTTGCATCCGCGCGCGACCGGGCGGCTGCGACCGCGCGCAGTGCAACGGAAGGGGCTTCAGAGGCGACGCGCCGGATGTCGACCTCTGCAGCTCAGGCGGGCGACAGCCTTCGGCGAGGCATGCACGACGCGAGAGGCCAGGCAGCATCCGCCGGCCGCAAGCTCAAGGACGGCGTGACGACGATCATGGACGAACAGCCGCTCGTGCTCGGGGCGGTCGGGCTGGCGCTCGGCGCGGTGATCGCGGCTGCGCTTCCGACAACCCGCGTCGAAAACAAAATCGCGGGAACGTTCAGCGACGACATGAAAGACGAGCTGAAAGACGCAGCGTCGGATGTTGCAGGCCGTGCGGCAAACGTTGTTGATCGTGTTTTCGACAGCGCCTATCGGGAGGGCGAAGCTGCAGCGCGCGACGAGGGATTGCTGTCCTCGCCGCGTGACACCGACAGCAGGGACAAAGAGCGTCAGGATTCCGAACAAGCGATGGCAACAGGCTCCGGCGCTTAAGACGACGTCTTCATCAGAACGAAGTCCTCACAAAGAAAGAGGCCCCGGTCTTGCGACCGGGGCCTCCATTCGGCGAGGGGCGGTGCCGGGTATACGCCCCGCCGCACGACTCTCGAGCGGCTTACATGTTGTAGGCGCGCTCGCCTTGTTCGGTGAGATCGAGACCCTCGCGCTCCTTCTCGACGGAGACGCGGAGGCCGACGATGATGTTGATCACGAACAGGATGATCGCAGTGCCGACGCCCGACCACACGATGGTGAGCAGGACGCCCTTGGTTTGCGCGATCATCTGAGTGGCAAACTCGTATTCCGCGACCTTGCCGGTGGTGTAGTCGAAGATGCCCGAACCACCGAGCGCCGGGTTGACGAGGATGCCGGTGCCGAGGGCGCCAACGATTCCGCCGACGGCATGGACGCCGAACACGTCGAGCGAGTCGTCGTATCCGAACATGTGCTTCACGGCCGAGCAGAAGAACAGGCAGACCACGCCGGCAACGAGGCCGAGCACGATCGCGCCCATCGGGCCGGAGAAGCCGGCGGCCGGCGTGATCGCGACGAGGCCTGCGATGGCGCCCGTCACGATGCCCAGCAGCGACGCCTTGCCCTTGATCATCCACTCAACGAACATCCAGGACAGTGCCGCGCCGGCCGTGGCAACGAAGGTGTTGAGCACAGCGACTGCGGCCGAGCCGGTGGCTTCGAGGTTGGAGCCGGCATTGAAGCCGAACCAGCCGACCCAGAGCAGCGAGCCGCCGATCATGGTCATGACCAGCGAGTGGGGCGGCATCAGTTCCTTGCCGTAGCCGGTACGCTTGCCAATCATGATGGCGGCGACGAGACCCGCGATGCCGGCGTTGATGTGCACCACCGTGCCGCCTGCGAAGTCGATCGCGCCCCACAGGAAGATCTTGCCACCGTCAGCGAGCACTTCGTCGAGTGCGGCCTGCGCCTTGGCCTTGGCCGCATCGTCGGTGGCTGCAGCGAGCGCCTTTGCAGCGGCGTCAACAGCATCCGGGCCCGCCCAGTACCACACCATGTGCGCCATCGGATAATAGACGAACAGCGCCCAGACCGGCAGGAACAGAACCACCGCGGCGAACTTCATGCGTTCCGCGAAAGCGCCGACGATCAGCGCCGGCGTAATGGCGGCGAAGGTCAGCTGGAAGGAGATGAAGGCATATTCCGACACCGCCTTGCCGACGGTGAAGGTGCCGCCCATCGAATCGGTATTCACGCCCGACAGGAAGGCCTTGGAGAAGCCGCCGATGAAGGCAGAACCGCCGGTGAAGGCGAGGCTGTAGCCGACCACGACCCAGAGGATCGCGCAGATGCAGACGCTGTAGAAGACCTGCATCAGCACCGACAGCATGTTCTTGGCGCGCACCATGCCGCCGTAGAACAGTGCGAGGCCGGGGACGGTCATCAAGAGAACGAGGATCGCCGATACCATCAGCCAGGCGTTATCGCCCTTGTCGATGGTCGGCTCGGCGGCGAATGCCGCAGAGGCCGCCAGCATGGGCACGGCGGCGAGGGCGGCGGTCAGACCGGCCCGGGTTGCAAACTTGAACGACATTATGAGAGCTCCTGTCCGATTCGTTCGCTTAGAGGGCGGAGGCGTCTGTTTCGCCGGTGCGGATACGCACCGCGTTCTCCAGATTGATGACGAAGATCTTGCCGTCACCGATCTGGCCGGTCTTGGCCGCGCCGGAGATGGCTTCGATGACCTTGTCGACCTGGTTGGAAGCGACTGCGACCTCGATCTTGAGCTTCGGCAGGAAGCTCACGGCATATTCGGTGCCGCGGTAGATTTCAGTGTGTCCCTTCTGACGCCCGTAACCCTTGACCTCGGTGACGGTCATGCCGTGCACCCCGATCGCGGTCAGGGCGTCGCGGACCTCGTCGAGCTTGAATGGCTTGATAACGGCCATGACGATTTTCATTTGGTTCGATCCCCGTTGGCCCGAAGCGTCGGTTTCGCTTCGGGCTGTATCACTCAGGTGCCGGCACGCTGGTTGTGCCTCGCAGGTCGGCCCCCGGCGCGTAGGGAATCAAACCCCGTGCCACTTCGTCGCAAATTCTGTAACGGACTGATTTGATGGGGAATTTCCTCCCGCTAGGGCGGCGGGCGGAGGCGACTCCGGGTGCAGCGCACAAACCGACGCCACAACTGCCTAGTAAACAGTCAGAGTGCCTGCGTGTGAGTCGGTAGAAATACAAAACCCGGCCGAAGCCGGGCTTTGAGAGGTAATTTGCTAAGCGCGGGGGGCAGGGTCCCGCGATCGCAAAGGCTAACCGAACCGGAAGCCGTCGAGCGGTTGACCGTGCTTCTGGGCGAGCCGGTATTCGAGCATCAGCAGCCGGTCCTGCCCCCAGAACAATTCGCCCTCATAGATGTAGGTCGGTGCGCCGAACACGCCGAGGCGAATGGCTTCCTCGGTGTTGCGCTCGTATTCGGCCTTCACCGCCTCCTCCTCGGTCGCCGCGAGCAACGCCTTGCCGTCGAAGCCGTTCTCGTCGGCGATCGCGACCAGCGTCGCGTGATCGGCGATGTTGCGATCCTCCACCCAGACCGCGCGCAGCACGGCGTTGGTCAACCGGCTCCAGTCGAGACCGCGCTGCATCGCTGCGATCACGAGATAGCAGGCGCGGCGGTCCGCAACCGGATGATAGGCGGGCTCGAGATTGCAGGGACGCTGAAGGATCTCGCTCCAGCGCTTCAGCTCGAGATGGCGATAGACCTGACGTTGCTGGGCGCGTTGCTTGAGCGGCAGTCCGCCCGAGACAGACCAGACCTTGAGAAGGTCCATCGGCTTGTGCCGGATCGTCAGGTTGAAACGCTCCGCGAGTTTTTCAAAGCGTTGATGACCGAGATAGGTCCACGGCGACGACATCGCGTCGTAATAGTCGATGAAAGTGTCCGGCATGATCCGTCAGCTTGTCTGAAAAGCGATGTCGCGGCGGGCTGATCCCGCCGCGACTTCATGTGAAGATCAGTTCGTGCCGATCTTGATATTGGCCGCCTTGACGATCGGCCACCACTTTTCGATCTCCGCCTTCTGATGCGCGGCGAGCGCTTGTGGCGTCTGCTGCTCCACCGGCGGAATCACCTGGCCGAGCGCTTCGAGCTTCGCGCGGACAGCGGGATCTGCGAGCGCATCCTTCACCGCGGCATTCAGCTTTGCGACGACCTCCTTCGGAGTGCCTTTCGGCGCCCAGAGACCGAACCAGATCGATACATGCAGCTTGGGAAGTCCGGCTTCATCGACGGTCGGAATGTCGGGCGCGGACGGCAGCCGCTTGTCGGAGGTGACGGCGTAAGCGCGGATCTTGCCTTCCTTCACATGCGGCAGCGCATTCGAGACGTGATCGAACATGAAGTCGATGTTGCCGGCGAGCAGGTCCTGCAATGCGGGCGCGGCGCCACGATACGGGACGTAGTTGAGCTTCACGCCCGCGAGTTTCTCGAAATAGACACCGGCGACATGCGCGGCGCTGCCGGCGCCGATGCTGCCGACCGCCGCCTTGTCCTGATTGGCCTTGGTCCAGGCGACGAATTCCTTGAGGTCCTTCGCCGGCACACTGTTCTTCGAAACAAGGAGCATCGGATAGCTGGTGAGCAAGGCCACCGGTTCGAAGTCGCTGAGCAGATCGAACAGCAGCGGATAAACCGCGCCGTTGATGACGTGCGTGCTCCAGTGACCGAAGCTGAGCGTGTAACCATCGCCCGGCGCCTTGGCGACACGCCCGACGCCGATCGTGCCCGCCGCACCGGTGACGTTTTCGACGAGGACCGGTTGCCCGAGGCTCTGATGCATACGCTCACCGAGCGTGCGGATCAGTGCGTCGGTGGGACCGCCGGCTGAAAATGGCACCACGACGGTGACCGGGCGGCTGGGGAAATCCTGTGCCCGGGACCCGGGTGTAGCGGCGAGAAGCACGGCAGCTGCCAGCGCAGCGCCGGAGAACAGGCGAGTCATGACCATCCCTTTCAAGCGCCGCGATAGCGGCGGCCAGCGTGATTAATAGGGATGTAGAATGTTCTTTCCCAAACCGGCAATAGATGGCGAAAAAAGAGAAACAATTTCTATCGCGCGCCGCAGAGGAAATCGTTCATTCCGCTTCGCTCGCGATCGCCAGCATCCTGTTCCTAAGCGCTTGCGTTTGCGCCGCTCGTTCCCGCGCGGGCGGGAGGGATATTCGTGGTGTCAGGCTTCGCGCGTATGCGGCGACGAGCGGATCGAGCTCTTTTCGACGTGCGTCAGAGCGCGTCGTTGTCGGTCTCGCCGGTGCGGATGCGCAAGGCGCGATCGATTGGCGTTACGAAGATCTTTCCATCGCCGATCTGGCCGGTCTTCGCCGACTGCGAAACCACGTCGATGACTTTCTCGACCCGGTCGGTCGGCACCGCGATTTCGAGCCGGATCTTCGGCAGGAAATTCACGGCATATTCGGCGCCGCGATAGATTTCCGTATGGCCCTTCTGGCGGCCGTAGCCTTTGACCTCGGTCACGGTCATGCCGTGAATTCCGACCGAGGTCAGCGCGTCGCGTACCTCGTCCAGCTTGAACGGTTTGATGATCGCAATGACCAGTTTCATGGAAGCGAACCTCTGTCTTGCCGGCGTTCGAATGGGTTCGCCCGCCGGCGCTGCGGCCCGCCCGGCGCAGGCCCGGCCGCTTCAATCGGGCAGGTTATCGGCAAGCCGCGAAAAGATTAAGCGGAGAATGGCCCGGTTTTGGGTTTTCCGCGGCCGGAGCGCGGCGGCTAGGCCTCCGGCCGCTTGAGCCGGACCAGTCCTTCCTGCGCGACCGTCGCGACCAGCGTGCCGTCACGTTTGAAGATCAGTCCCTGCGACAGGCCGCGCGAGCCATGAAGGTTCGGTGACGTCTGCGAATAGAGGAGCCATTCGTCGGCCCGGAACGGCCGGTGGATCCAGAGCGCGTGATCGAGGCTCGCACCCATGAAGTCCTTCTCGAACAGCGTGCGGCCGAGCGGCACGAGAGCCGTGTCGAGCAGCGTCATGTCGGAGGCGTAGGCGAGCACGCATTGATGAATCGCCGGATCGTCCGGCAAACGGTCGGTCGCCCTGATCCAGACATTGAATGCGCCGTCGGCCGGCTTGCGTCCAAGATAACGTCCGTAGTCGACCGGGCGCAGTTCGATCGGCCGTTCACGCTTGTAATAGCGCTGCACCTGCTCCGGCAGCGTCGGCAGGATATCGCGCAGCGTCGCGGCTTCATCCGGCAGCGCCTCCGGCGGCGGCACATTTGGCATGGTGGCCTGGTTGTTCAGTCCCTCCTCGTTGTTATGGAAGGACGCGATCATGATGAAGATCGGCCGGCCGTGCTGGATCGCCTTCACGCTGCGGGTCGTGAAACTCCTGCCATCGCGCGTGCGCTCGACTTCGTAGACGATCGGCACCTTGGGATCGCCCGCGAGCACGAAATAGGCGTGCAGGGAATGCGCGGAGATGCCTTCGACCGTGCGGGTCGCCGCCACCAGCGCCTGACCGATCACCTGACCGCCGAACACTCGCGTCCAGCCGTTCTGCGGCGAGCGGCCGCGGAACAGGTTGACCTCGAGCGGTTCGAGGTTGAGGACATCAAGAAGAGCCGAAACGGCACCGGACATGAAAAAGCTCGTTCACTGTGTCGATATTCCGCGGCCGTCCGAAGCGGGCGCTAGGTCGCATTGCGGACTGCCGTGAGGTACACAGAGGCGCGGAGCGGGCGGCGCAAGTCAAGGCGCGATAAGGCCGGGCAGCAATGACCGAAATGGGTAGAAAAATCGACATACTGATCGCGGGCGGCGGATTTGCCGGGCTGGCGCTGGCGATCGCGCTCCGCCAGGGTTCGGATCGGGCGTTGTCCGTCGCGCTGGCCGATCCGGCGCTGGACCGGGCCGCAGGCGATCCGCGCGCTTCGGCAATCGCGGCTGCGGCACGGCGGCTGTTCGAGACCATCGGCGTGTGGCCGGCCATCGAAGCCGGAGCGCAGCCGATCCTCGACATGGTGGTGACCGATTCGCGCGTCGATAACGCGATGCGTCCGACCTTCCTGACATTCGACGGCGAGATCGCGCCCGGTGAACCGTTCGCGCACATGATCGAGAACGGCCCGATGATCGCGGCGCTGCTCGACAAGGCGCGCGCAGAGGGTGTCGCCCTGTATCCGCTTGCAGTCTCGAAACTTCGGCACGAGCCGGGGCGAGTCACGGCGACGCTTTCGGATGGCAGCGAATTGCCGGCGCGTCTTCTCGTGGCAGCGGACGGCGCGCGCTCGGCGATCCGCGAACAGGCCGGCATCGCAAGCTATGGGTGGGATTACGACCAGGCCGGTATCGTGACCACGATCGCCCACGAACGCGATCATAACGGTCGCGCCGAAGAGCATTTCCTGCCTGC
>NZ_DATMRV010000109.1:0-2294 GCF_035565795.1 Pseudorhodoplanes sp. | reverse complement strand
GGATTGGTCGCGCCGCCATCCACCATCACGCGGCCCTCGAACATTACCGGACGGCTGAGCCCCGGAATGGCCATGGAGGCGGCGACCGCAGCACGCAGCGGACCCGACGAGATCGCGGCCTCGCGCCGGCCGTAGAGATCGGACGCGATGATCGTCAGCGGAATCCGCAGTGCACTGAAATCGTCCGGCACGCGGTCGGGCAGGAATTGCGCGCAGAACTTCTCCGCGTCGATCAGCGTGGCGCTCCGGAAACCGGACGCGATCAGGGAGCCGATGCTGCCGCCGGCACGCGCGGCGAGGAGCTTGCCGAACAGCCCGGCGCGGTCCCGTGCGAGCGCCGTCACGTGCGTGCGGATCTCCTTGCCGCTCATGCCGGCGGCATAGGGCGCACCGAGCAACGCGCCGATCGAGGTGCCCGCGATGGCGACGGGACGAACGCCCATTTCGTCGAGCGTCTCAAGCACGGCAATATGGGCAAGCCCACGTGCGCCGCCACCGCCAAGCGCAAGTGCGACCGTTTTCATGTTGCGCCGGCTTCCTGCGCGAAGCGCCATGCGGTTGCGGCGAGGGGGCGTATCATCGCGGCCTTGGCCGGTGCGTGATCGCTGGTCGCGGTGCCGTCGCGCACGCGTCCGATGATGCCCTGCAAAATCGCAGCGATCCGGAAGAAATTGTACGCAAGATAGGCCGGCAGATGCGGACGTGGGTCGAGGCCTGTGCGCATAACGTAAAGGCCGACATAGTCGGACATCGACGGCAGGCCGAGCGCCTTGAGATCGAGTCCGACCAGCGAGCCGGTGCCAGCGCGGCTCTCCGAATGCGGCATGTGCCACTGCATCAGATGATAGGAAAAGTCGGCAAGCGGATCGCCGAGCGTGGACAATTCCCAGTCCAGCACCGCAATAATCGTTGGCGCGTCGTGTGCGACGATCGTGTTGTCGAGCCTGTAGTCGCCGTGCACGACGCGCACGGCCTGTTGCGGCGGCACGTTATGCGGCAGCCACGCGATCAGCCGGTCCATGTCCTCGATGCGTTCGGTTTCCGACGCACGATATTGCTTCGACCAGCGATCGACCTGCCGCGCAACATAGCCTTCGCCGCGGCCGAAATCGGCGAGCCCTATTGCCGCCGGGTCGAACGCGTGGAGGCGCGCCAGCGTCGCATTCATCGACTCGTAGACAGCCGCTCGTTCTGAAGGGTTGGAGCCTGGCATGTCGGGATTCCAGAACAGTCGGCCGTCGGCGAAGCCCATCACATAGAACGCCGTGCCGGCGATGCTGTCGTCGTCGCAATACAGAAATGGCTCCGGGACAGGGAAGCCTTGCCGCCAGAGCGCGGAGATGATGCGAAACTCGCGGTCAACGGCGTGAGCGGAGGGCAACAGCTTGCCCGGTGGCTTGCGCCGCAGCACATAGCGCCGCGTCGGTGTTTCCAGTAGATAGGTCGGGTTCGACTGCCCGCCGCGGAATTGCCGGATCGTCAGCGGTCCGGCAAACCCTTCAATCCTGCCCTTCAGATAGGTGGAGAGCCTGTCCGCTTCGACCGCGAGCGCAGGGGAAACCTCTTTCGTTCCGGAAAAGGATGCCTGGCGGTCGATGGCAGTCATTGGCCGTCAGGGGCGGAAGAATTCGAGCAGCGCGCGCGCGGTCGCATCGGGATTTTCCTCTGCAACGAAATGCCCTGAATCAATGGGCTTGCCGGAGGCTTCCTTCGCCCAATCCTTCCAGATGGTCAGCGGCGAATTCTCGCTCGGGATCCCGGCCGCGCCCCACAATGCAAGCAACGGTGCGGAGATCTTGTTGCGCGCGGCATGATCGATTTCGTCGTGTCCGAGATCGGTCGTCGCACCGGCGCGATAGTCTTCGCAGGTCGCATGAATGCGCGTCGGATCGGAGAAGAAGGCGTGGTAATGCGCAAGTGCCCGCGGATCGAATGCGGACAGATCCTTGGCCTTGGTCCAGCTCGCCATCTTGTAATCAAGGTATTCGATCGGAGCTTTCTCGATCAGCATTTCCGGCATCGGATATTTCTGCGCGAGGAACTCCCAGTGCCAGACCTTCATGGCAAGCGTATGGTCCATGCGGTGCCACATCTCGAAGGTCGGGATGATGTCGAGCACCGCGAGCTTGATCAGGCGTCCGGGGTTGTCGAGTGCGAGCCGGTAGGAAACGCGGCCGCCGCGGTCATGGCCCGCAAGATAGAAGCGTGCATGGCCGATCTTTTCCATCAGCTCGACCATGACTTTCGCCATGGACCGCTTGTCATAGGGCGTATGCCCCTTCCCCGATCGAGGC
>NZ_DATMRV010000108.1:0-24714 GCF_035565795.1 Pseudorhodoplanes sp. | reverse complement strand
GTTTTGTTCTGCGACATGGTCGAGTCGACGCAACTGTCCGAAAGGCTGGAGCCTGAAGACCTTCAGATACTCATCGCTGCCTATCGGGAGGCCTGTGGCGCAGCGATCAAGCGATACGGCGGCTGGGTCGCGCGCTACATGGGCGACGGCGTCATGGCGTTTTTCGGTTGGCCGCACGCCCATGAAGACGATGCGATTCGCGCAGTTCACGCCGGATTGGAAGCGATTGCGGCGATTACCAAGATCGCGACGCAAGTACCGCTCGCCGCGCGGATTGCCATCAGTTCGGGGCCGGTCGTCGTCGGCGCGATCGGCGGCGCGAGCGATACATCCATTGATGCCGTAGGAGAGACGCCAAATATCGCGGCGCGCCTTCAGACTATCGCCGCGCCCAATACCATCCTGATTTCCGAAACGACAAGACGCCTGCTCGCCGGGGCGTTCGAGTATCAGGATCTCGGCCAGCATGAACTGAAGGGAGTTTCAAAACGTCTGCAGGTCTATCGCGTCCTGGCGGCAAAGAACCTCACCAGCCGCTTCGAGGCGGCCCATGCGGACACCCTGACACCGCTTGTCGGGCGCTCAACCGAACTGAGCATGTTTCTGGACCGGTGGCAGAAGAGCAAGGAAGGCGACGGACAGGTGATCCTGCTGTCCGGACTTCCCGGCGTCGGCAAGTCAAGATTGATCCATGAACTGAAGACGCAGATTCAGGGTGAGCCGCATTTCCTGCTGAACCATCAGTGCTCGCCCTATCACAGCCAAAGCGCCTTCTTCCCCATTATCGAGCAGATCGAGCGCGCCGCGAAGCTTCTTCCGCGAGATCCCGATCTCCAAAAGCTCGAGAAGCTTCAGGCCTACATGCCCGACGCACTCGCCTCGGCGGAGGATGCAATTGCGCTGATTGCGCACCTTCTGTCGATTGCAAGCGAGGACCAGGATCAACTCGCCGCACTCACCCCGCAACAGATCAAGAACAGGACCGTCAGCACGCTGGTTGACATGGTTCTCGCCTTTTCGTCGGACAGACCGACGCTGTGCATTTTCGAGGACGTCCACTGGATCGACCCCTCTACGCTGGAGCTTCTCGAGCTTGCCATCAGCCGTATTGACCGCGCGCGCATTCTGCTTGTGGTGTCGTATCGGCCGGAATTCCGACCGACCTGGCTTACTCGCGCCAACGTCACTGTCCATTCGCTCACGCGGCTTTCCCGCAGCGAAGTTGCAGGAATGGTCGAAGCGATCTGCCTGAAGGAACGGCGGATGCTGCAGCCGATTCTCAACCAGATCATCGATAAAGCTGATGGATTGCCGCTCTTCATCGAGGAGCTGACAAACAGCATCCTCGCTTCGATGCGCAATCGCGTTACGGACTCGGTTATCTCGCCGGAGGCCGAACCGGAGATCATCAAGGTCCCGGACACGCTCCATGACGCATTGATGGAGCGGCTCGACCGGGTGCCGCAGGGCCGTCGGCTAGCCCAGATTGCCGCCGTCATCGGACGCGAATTCTCGTACGAACTGATGGCACTGGCGTTGAAGATCAACGAAGACGACCTTCGTCTCACGCTTGCAAGACTGGAAGACGCGGATATCGTTTATCGCGTCGGAATATCGCCCCAGGTCCTGTTCGCATTCAAACACGCGCTGTTGCGCGACGCGATCTATAACTCGCTTCTCAGAAGCAGCCGCCGGCAGATGCATGCGGACATCGCCACGCTTCTCGACACGCAGTTTCCCGAGGTGGCTGAGACCCAGCCTGAGCTTCTTGCCCACCACTTCAGCGAGGCCGGGAATCATACGCTCGCGGTTCATTTCTGGTACAAATCCGGACAGCGTGCGCTGGCGCATTCTGCGAATGTCGAAGCGATCGCGCATTTTCGGAAGGCGCTTGAGGCGCTCGCTGGATGGCCGGATGTGCCCGAGCGCGCCGCCAAGGAAATCGAACTTCAGCTCGCGCTTGGCATCCCGATCATCGCGGTTCGCGGGTACGCCGCCGAAGAGACCCGCGAGGTGTTTGCCCGCGCGCGCGTCCTTTGCCTGCAGCTGAACAGTCCGGGTGAGTACTTCCAGGCGCTGTACGGCCTGTGGGGCCATTCGTGGATGAGCGGCAAGAACGACGAAGCGCTCGCGATGGCGAACGAGTTCCTGTCCAGGGCGGAGGCATCTTCCGACGTGGTCCCGCTGATGGTAGCGCACCGTGTGATGGGCAGTACGCTGCTGTCGGTCGGACATTTCGGCCAATCCAGACAGCATTTCGAGCAATCGATCGCGCTGTCGCAACAGCGCGGCGAGCAATCGCTTTACAGCCGCTACATGGTGGAACCGCAGGCGGCTTCGCTTCTCCTGCTGTCATGGGCTTTGTGGATTCTCGGATACCCCGATCAGGCGCTGTCGCGGGTAACCGAAGCGCTTGATCTCGCCCGCAATCTTGCACAGCCCTACAGCATCGCATTCGCGCATTACATGACATCCGTCGTGCACCTGATGCGCGGCGAACCGGCCTCCGCGCTGTCGAATGCGGAAACCAGCCTGGACATTTCGCGCGAGCAGCGGTTTTCGCTCTATGTGCTTCTCTCCAGGGTGTCGCGCGGGCGCGCGCTCGGTGAACTCGGCCATCTCGAACAGGCCAAGATCGAGATCAAGCTCGGGCTCGAGGAAATGCGCAGCAAGGGCGTCAGCTACATGCTGCCGATGATGGATACCTGGCTGGCCGATATGATCGCGAGGTCAGGCGAAAGCGAAGCGGCGCTTGCGATCATCGAGCGGTCGCTTGCGGCACTCAACGATGTCACCGGCCGCTCATGGGAAGCCGAGCTTTATCGTCAGCGCGCAAAGCTCCTTGTTGCGCTGGGCCCAAACAGGGCGCACGAGGCCGAAGCAAACCTCATGAAAGCGATCGGCGTGGCTCGCCTGCAGGGCGCACACTCCTTCGAATTGCGCGCGGCGAAGGACCTTGCCGCGCTCTGGCACTCGCACGACAAGGACGACGAGGCGCGGCGTTTGCTTGAACCGATCTATGGCTGGTTCAAGGAGGGTCTTGAGACCCGGGATCTGCGACGCGCTCGCGAAATATTGTCCGCCGTCAAGAAGTCCACTCCGGGCTGAACGGATTTCGCGCAACTGCTGACCAAGGTGATGATTTTCGAATCAGGATGACGATGAAGACCGAACTTCCTGCCCATCAGCTGCAAATCGCCAAACGACTTGCCTTCTTCCGCGGTCATCCGATTTTCGGAATTCTCGGTCCCGATTTGCTGCAGCAGCTGCGATCTCATGCGCGCGTAAGGACTATCGAGCGCGGCGCGACGATATTCGCGAAAGGCGATCCGGGGGCGAGCCTGTTTGCCATCCTCGAAGGGCAGGTCAAGGTCATCTCGTTCTCCGCTCAGGGAAAATACGCGGTTTTCAATGTCCTGAGCGCCGGCGATATCTTCGGCGAAATTGCCTTGCTGGACGGCGGCGAACGAACAGCCGATGTCATTACGATCACCGACTGCAAGCTGCTCGTGATCGAACGGCGCGATTTTCTGCCGCTGGTTCACAGCCGCCCCGACGTTGCGCAGAAGCTGATCGAAGTATTGTGCGGTCGCCTTCGCAATACCAGCCGGCAGGTCGAAGAGGTCATGTTTCTCGACCTGTCCACCAAGCTCGCGCGAACGCTGTTGCGACTTGCCGAAACCGCCGGCAGTCAGCGCATTGCGCTGACCCAGACAGAAATTGCGCAGATCATCGGCGCTTCCCGCGAAAGCACCAACAAGCAATTGCGTGACTGGGAGAATCTCAAGCTGATCCAGCTTGAGCGCGGCGAGATTGTTCTGGTCAATCCGGGCGCCCTGACGACGATCGCGGAGGGCGGCGCGTAACGCCGTGCACCGGGGCTTAGCCCACCGCCAGCGCGCCGATGGCAAGCACCGACAGAACGATCAGCACTGCGGCGTTACGCACGAGGAACGCGGCGATAACAAGAGCTGGAAACGCGGCAAACTCACTAACGACCCTGTTGGTCATGGCACGATCTCCACTCGTTACCAGACCACCAGTCCGCACTCGACCGGCTCCGAGAGACAACCATCGAACACATGGCGGTTGACCTGACGGATCCCCTGATAGTCGTAGCGAAGATCGGTTTTCGACGTGATGGTCTGCGTGTGTGAGGTCGGGGCAAGTGCCGACACAGCGGCGATGGCGCCTGCAGCAGCAAGTAGAGTGAGAAGTATCTTCCGGTTCATTTTTGGCCTCCCTGTCATCGAGGGTGACGACCGTGATCTCGCCGTGAATCTAGGGCGACCGGCGTTGCGGGTATGTGAGGCTCATCACACTCCGATCGCACAAAGGAACGACGCGCCGTCGGCGGACGGGGCGTCGAGCAAAAACGAGATTTTTCAGTATCTTAGCGGGGAGCGAGGCTTCGCGCTTCAGAGCTCCGCGTGGTCGCGCTCGAAAGCCCAGACCCGCTCAAACCCCATCAGGCGGGAGAAATCGTTGAATGGATAGAGTTCGCCCGGCCACGCCTTGCTCGATCCGGTCGAGAGGATCTCGCCATAGACCGACCGTAGCGCGGCTCCCATCGCCAGAAATCCGGATGCCGGGAAGATCGCGATCTTGAAACCGAGCCGTTCCAGTTCGGCGCGCCTGAGGATTGGCGTGCGTCCGCCCTCCACCATGTTCGCGAGCAACGGGACGTCGAAGCTGCGACCGATCTTCTCCATCTCGGCTTCGCTTTCCGGCGACTCGATGAAAAGAATATCCGCACCCGCCTTCAGAAAGGCCTCGGCGCGCCGAAGCGCCTCGTCCAGACCGAGTGCCGTGCGGGAATCGGTGCGAGCGATGATCAGGAACTCTTTCGACGATCGCGCTTCGCTCGCGACCTTGATGCGGCGAGCGGCGTCTTCGATCGGGATCACGCGCCGGCCCGGCGTGTGGCCGCACTTCTTCGGATATTCCTGATCCTCGATCTGGATCGCGGCTGCGCCGGCGGCCTCATAGCCGCGTACGGTGAAATCAACATTCAGAAGACCACCGTAACCGGTGTCGCCATCCGCGATGAGCGGCGTTGTCGTGCCTTCCGCGATCTGGCGTACGCGACCGACCATTTCGGTGTAGCTTGCAAGGCCGGCATCCGGCAGACCGAGATGGGAGGCGACCGTTCCGTAGCCGGTCATGTAAAGCGCGTCGAAACCCATCCCGTCCGCGATGCGGGCTGAAATCATGTCGAAGACACCGGGCGCGGAAATCAATCCCGGCTCCTTGAGGCGGGCTGCAAGCTTCTTTCTCGCGGCGGATGAAGCAGTCATCGTCGTTATCCAGTTCTCTTGTCGGGCGCGTCAGCACGAGGCGAACATTTCGCCAAAGAGCACAACAGGCAGCGTCAGCGCAAATCTGACGCGCCCGCCATTTCCGGAAGCTGGGCGCTGCATAGCGGCGGCCGTATCCCGAGGCTACGCGGCGGGTGGCGTTACGCGGTCACTGCGCTTGCATCAGCCGCAGCCTTGACCCTGATGCAGCGGGCGGTATGTCCGACGCCGACCTGCTCAAGCGAGACGGCATGCTGTCCGCATTCGGGAATTGCCTGCGAGCAGCGCGGATGAAATGCGCAACCGGCCGGCACCGTGTCGAGCCGCGGCGGCGAGCCCGGAATGGCTTCGAGGCGCTGGCCGCGATGCGCGCCATGCATGGTCGAAGACAGGAGGCCGCGCGTGTAGGGATGCGCCGGCGCCTTCACCACCTGGCGCAGCGAGCCGCTTTCCACGATGCGGCCCGCATACATCACCGAGATGCGGTCGCTGATCTCGACCGCGACGCCGATATCGTGAGTGACGAAGATCACCGCCATGCCGAGTTCGCGCTGCAATTCACGCAGCAGCAGCAGCACCTGGATCTGCACCGTGGCGTCCAGCGCCGTCGTCGGCTCGTCCGCCAGCAACACCTTCGGACGGCAGGACAATGCGAGCGCGATCATCGCACGCTGACGCATCCCGCCGGACATTTCGTGCGGAAAATTGTCGAGACGGCGCTTTGCGGACGGGATGCGAACGCGCTCAAGCATCTCGAGGGCCCGCTTGCGCCCGTCGGCGTAAGACGCTTTCTCGTGCTTGACTACGGCCTCCGCGATCTGATCGCCGATCGTATAGACCGGATCGAGCGCGAGCATCGGCTCCTGGAAGATCATCGACACGACGCCACCGCGCAGATTTTCGAGCGCGGCCGGTTCGAGCGACATCACGTCCCTGCCCTCGACCTTGATGCTGCCTTTGATCTCGGTACGCTTCGGTGGCAACATGCGGAGCAGGGCCTTCAGCGTGACACTCTTGCCGGAGCCGGATTCGCCGAGCAATCCCAGCACCTCGCCTTGTGCGAGCTTGATATCGACACCATTGAGCGCATGCACGATCCGCTCGCCCTTGAAGCGGACATGCAGGTCGGAAATATCGACGACCGGATTTGGCGGCGTGTTCATTGCGGCAATTCCGGGATTCGCAGATGATGATCGGTGACTTGCTGGAAGGCGCGGCCGAAGGCGACGCACGTCTCGTCTCCGAACGGACGCCCGATCAGTTGCAATCCAATCGGAAGACCGGTCGCGCTGCGTCCGGCCGGCACCACCATCACCGGCAGGCCGAGATAGTTGACCGGACGCATGAAGCGCATCACGGCCACCACCATTTCCTCCGCACTCGGTCCGCCGCCGACATCGGTCTCGTCGATACGGGGCGGAGCCGACCGCGATGCCGGAGCAAGGATTACGTCAACGTCGCCGATTGCATCAAGATGCGCCTGCAGCGCCGGCCCTCGCCAGCGCAACGCTTCGAGATACTCGATCGCGCTGTAGGCCAAGCCATTCTCAAGCCGGTTGCGCACTTGCGGCGTGTAATCGCCTGGCCGTGTCCGCAGCCAGGGCGCATGCAACGCCGCGGCTTCAACCGCAAGAACGACGATCGCCGCCGCGGCGACTGCGGTCTGGTCGGGCATGGTGACCTTCACGACCCGCGCGCCAAGCCGTTCGAACTCGCTGATCGCTGCGTCGAGCGTCGCAGCCACATCCGGATCGAGATCATCGACATAGAAACTTGTCGGCACCCCGATGGTGAGGCCCTTCACATCGCGCTGCGCGGCTGCCTTGTCCCAGAACGGCGACTTGTCTGTCACGGGATCCAGCGGATCGGGACCTGCAATCGCCTCGGCGATCAGCCCGCAATCCTCAGCGCTACGCGCCAGCGGGCCGACGGTATCGAGCGTGAATGACAATGGCATTGCATTCGCTCGGCTGACACGGCCGGTCGTGGTCTTCAGGCCGGACACGCCGCAGCAATGCGCCGGCATGCGGATCGACCCCCCGGTATCCGAGCCGAGCGCCGCATAAGTCAATCGCGCTGCGACCGACGCGCCCGATCCGGACGACGATCCCCCCGTTATGTGCAGCGGATTGAACGGGTTGCGCGCGTGCCCGAGATAGGCGTTGTGCCCGGTCGGACCATAGGCGAATTCCGCCATGTGCAGCGCGCCGATGCGGATGGCGCCGGCTTCCTCCAGACGTGTGAGCGCAGTCGAGGTCGCCGGTGCAATCCAGCCGTCGCGGACCTTCGAGCCGCATCCGCAAGGCTTGCCTTTAACGTAATACATATCCTTGTGCGCCAGCGGCACGCCGTGCAGCGGACCCGTCGGTCCGGATTTTGCGAGTGTCGCATCCGCTTCTTTGGCCGCCTTCAGCGCTGCGTCCTTGTCGAGCCGCACGAACGCATTCAGCACCGGCTGCCACGTCTCGATGCGCGCGAGCAGCGCCTGCGTCGCTTCGACCGACGACAGCTTGTGCGCGCGAATGGCGTTCGCGGCATCGGCAAGCGAAAGCAGCGCAGGATCGCTCATCGCTTCGCCCCGCGCCGCGCGATCAGCTCGTAGGTCGAAGGCTCGACCTCGAACGCGATCGCGATGTCATCCTGCGCCATGCGTGTCGCCACCGGTGCGACTGCCTTGGCGATGCGGGCGGGCGATCCTTCCGGCAGCGATACGCGGGCGGCAGCGGCCATGATCGCAACGCGCTCGGTTGTCACATCAGCCATGGCTCGCCCCATAATCTGGCCCGCGGGTGCCCGCGAGCGAATGCCCGGATTGCGGATCGACCATGTGGCAGGCGACGACATGACGATCCGGCCCAGCGGGCGAAAGCGCCGGCACTTTCGCGCTACAGACGGTTTCGGCGAATGCGCAGCGTGTGTGGAAGCGGCAACCGGACGGCGGATTGATCGGATTTGGCGGGTCGCCCGCGATCGGAGGCTTTTGCGTGCGGTTGTCGGGATCGAGCGAGGGCATCGCCGCGAATAGCGCCTCGGTATAGGGATGGCGCGGTCTTTCCCACAGCGAGTCCACCGGGCCGCTTTCCACCACCTCGCCGAGATACATCACGACGATCCGATCACTGATGAAGCGGATGACGTTGAGATCGTGCGAGATGAAGATGTAAGTCAGGCCGAGATCGTTCTTAAGATCGATCAGGAGGTTGAGAACCTGCGCCTCCACCGACTTGTCGAGCGCCGATACCGCCTCGTCGAGAATTACGAGACGCGGCGACAAAGCGAGCGCACGCGCAATGTTGACGCGCTGCTTCTGCCCACCGGACAATTCATGCGGATAGCGGCCGGCAAACACGGCCGGATCGAGCCCGACCTTGCGCAGGAGTTCATGCGCGCGCTCACGCGATGCATCGGCTGCGAGGCCATGAACGCGGGGGCCGAACGCAACCGTGTCTTCTACGGTGAGACGAGGATTGAGCGAGGCGTAACTGTCCTGAAAAACCATCTGCACGCGTCGGCGCAGATCGCGCATCGTGAGCGTCGAGCCGACGGCCTCGCCATCGAACAGAATGCGGCCCTTGTCATAGGGCATCAAGCCGACGATCAGCCGCGCGGTCGTCGACTTGCCGCAGCCAGATTCGCCGACCAGGCCGACAACCTCGCCCTTGTCGACGGAGATCGAAACGTTATCGACCGCGCGCACCACCGCCTTGCTGCCGAACAGGCCGCTGCCGACATCGAAATGCTTGACGAGTTGCCGGACCTCCAGCAGCGGCTGTGCCGGCCCGCCGATATCGACCGCGGGAGCGAGCGTCTCAGCTTCTGACATCCATCGCACTCCGCAAACCGTCGCTGAGAAGATTGAAGCAGATCGACACGATGAAGATCATCACACCCGGAAGCGCGGCCACCCACGGGTTGACGTAGATCGCGGTGCGCAGCGTATTCAGCATCAGTCCCCATTCCGGCTCCGGTGGCTTGGTGCCGAGACCAAGGAAGGACAGACCGGCGGCGAGGATCATGCAGACGCTGATCAGGCTGGTCGCATAGACGAAAATCGGACCGAGCACGTTACCGAGCACATGCACGCGCATGATCGTCAGGCCGCTTGCGCCCGACGCGCGCGCAGCATCGACGAAATCGAGATTGCGCACGCTCGTGGTCACGCTTTCCGCGACGCGCACGATCGGCGGAATGAATACGATCGTGAGCGAAATCAGACTGTTCAGGATGCCGGCGCCGAGCGCGCCGGATATCGCGATCGCCAGCAGCACCGACGGAAACGCGTAGAAGATGTCGATGGTGCGCATGATGAGCTGGTTCGTCACGCCGCCGACATAGCCCGCCGTCACGCCGAGCAGCGTTCCGATGATGAAGGCGAATGCCACCGGCGTCAGACCGATGAACAGCGTCAGCCGGCCGCCATAGACCAGGCGGGACAGCATGTCGCGACCGAGTTCGTCGGTACCGAGCGGATAGCCGGGCGTGCCGATCGGACGAAGCCTGCGGATCATGCTGCCCTGATACGGATCGGCCAGACCAAGCCACGGTGCGAACACCGCCGCCAGCACGATCAGGAGAATGACGAGCGCACATCCGACGCTCACCGGATCGCGCGACAGACGGCGCAGCACGCCCCCCCAATAGCCGCGGGTCTTCGCGATAACGGCAACGTTCGGAAGGCTGGCGGTGACCACAGTCATTGCCTAGGCCCGCTTGATGCGTGGATCGATCGCCGCCTGCAGCACGTCGACGAGGAGGTTGAGAAAGACGAAGAACAGCGCCAGCACGAGGATCGTGCCCTGCAGCAATGGCAGATCGCGCTGAAAGATTGCAGAGTTCAGCAGGAAGCCGGTCCCCGGCCACGAAAACACGGTTTCGATCAGTATCGAGCCGCCCAGCAGATAACCAAGCTGCAGACCCATCACCGCGATCGCGGTTGGCGCGGCATTCTTCAGAACGTGCCGGAAGACGCGGACTTCATCGAGGCCCTTGGAGCGCAGCGCCGAGACGAATTCCTGCGACAGCAAATCGCCGACCAGCGCGCGCACTGTGCGACTGACGATGCCCATCGGGATCACCGACATCGTGGCCGCAGGCAGGATCAGATACTGGAAATGATCCCAGTCCCAGGCCCAGCCGCCCGGACCCGCGCCGACCGCAGGCAGCCAGCCGAGGATCACGGAGAACACGATGACCAGCACCATGCCGAGCCAGTAATGCGGCATGGAGACACCGGTGATCGAAATCGTGGTGACCAGCTTGTCGATCCAGGAGTCGCGGAAATAGCCGGCGAGGATGCCGAACAGCAGACCGAACACGAAGCCGATCAGGCTCGCAAAGCCTGCCAGGATCAGCGTGTTGCCGACCGCACGCGTTACCTCTTCGGTGACCGAGCGACCGGAGGCTATCGATGTTCCGAGATTGCCGTGCAGCGCATTCCACATCCACAGGCCGAACTGCACCGGCAACGGACGGTCGAATCCGTATTCCTTGCGCATCTGCTCGGCCAGGGCCTGCGAGGCATCGGGCGGCAGGACGGACACCAGAGGATCGCCGGGCGCGATGTGAACGAGCAGGAAACATACCAGCGCCACCGCGATGACGACCGGGATGGCGAAAACGATACGCTTGGCGATGTAGACAAGCATCGTTTCTCACTTCCGAACTGGCTTAAAACCAGACTGACGGATATTGCGGCATCTTATCGGCTCCCAGTCAATGGCCGGATGAGGTTGTCGCAGGAAGACTGGCCCGCATCATTCAGCGCGCCATCGTGATCGACGAGAAATTCTGGAACCAGTTCCTGGCCTGGACGAAACCCTTGACCTTCGCGCTCATGGCACGCGGGTTCACGTCATGCGTCACCATGAGAAACAGCGCTTCGTCCACGAATTTCTCGTGCACCTTCTGGAGCAATTTTGCCTGCTCCACCGGATCGAAAGGTGGTGCGAACCGCGTCGAACATCTTGTCCATGTCCGCATCGCAATAGAAACCCCAGTTGGTTCCTGCGGGCGGCGCAAGATTGCACTGAAGGTGCCGGATGAAGCCGGTGAACGGATCCTGGATGAAGTAGGTGTAGTTCATCGCAGTGCCGCCGCGCGTCGATGGATCTTTCGCGCCCGCGCGCCAGATGTTGATCAGCACGTTCCATTCAACGACTTCGAACTCGACCTGTATCCCGGCTTCGGCCAGATTCTGCTGCACGAATTCGTTCATCGTCAGCGGCTGCATCTGACCCGAGCCCGATGTCGAGATCAGGATCTTGGTCTTGAGCGGCTTGCCGGGTCCGTAACCGGCTTCCGCTAGCAGCTTCTTCGCCTGCGCAAGGTCGCGCTTCAGAACGAAGGACGGCTTGCCGAACCATTGATGGCCGGGCGGGAAAAAGCCTTCGGCCGGGATCATCAGACCGCCGAGCAACTCCTTCATGCCTTCGCGATCGACGGCGAGATTGGCGGCCTTGCGAACGCGAATATCGTTCCACGGCGAGCCTTCGACGCGCGACAGGTGCCACGTCCAGTTATGCGGATAGGCATTCGCAACGATCTGAAATCCGGCTTTCTTCAGCGACGGGATGGCATCGGGTGACGGCGCCTCGATCCAATCGACCTGACCCGATCGCAACGCCGCCACGCGGGTGTTAGCTTCGGGCAATGGCAACAGGATCAGTTTGTCGAGCTTCGGACGGCGCTGCTCATCCCAGTAATCCTTGTTTGGCACGAGCTCGGCGCGTTCACGCGGCACGAATGCCGCAAGCTTCCAGGGCCCGGTGCCGGATGGCGTGCGTGCGAACGCGTCCCAGCTCTTGCCGACCTTCTCCCACTGCGCAGGGGACGACATCAATATCCACGCGAGCTGATAGGGCAGCGTTGCATCGGGCGATTTCGTGGTGATCTCGACCTTGTATTTGTCGATGACCTTGTAACTGGCGACCGCCGGAATGCGGGAACGGCCCTGCCCCGACTGCCTTGGATCGAATTGTGGACTGTCGGTTTTCAGAAGCTTGTCGAGATTCCAGACGACGGCGTCAGCCGTGAACTCCGAGCCATCATGGAATTTGACGCCCTCGCGGAGGGTGAAAATCCATTTGGACTTGTCGCTCTCGTCGACGCTCCATTTTGTGGCAAGACCGGGCGTCAGTTCCGACGGCTTGTCGGCCGAGGAGAGGTCCCAGTTGATCAGAGCGTCATAGACCGTATAGCCCATGAAGCGCTGGCCTTCGCCGCCCTGGTCAGTCTGGCCGGTCGTGAGCGGAATATCGGCAGCGGTCATGCCGACGCGAAGGACACCCTGCGCGGACGCCTGCGGTGCGGTTGCCGCGAATACCAGTGCCGCTCCGAGCGCGATGATGCGGATCCCGATCATAGCCATCTCCCGAAGGTTAGCGCTTGCGGCCGTCGCCGCTTCGTTCCACTGAAAGAGCAAGGCTTGTGCCAAGCGATATGGAGAGCGCGATGCGGCTGTTGCTTCTCAATGCGAATGCCAGCCAGTCGATTACCGATCTCGTCGTGGCCGCCGCGCGCCCGCTCGCATCGCCGACAACCGAACTGATTGGCGTCACAGGCCGTTTCGGTCCACGCTATATCGGAACCCGCGCCGCCTACGCGATCGCCAGCCATGCCGCGCTCGACGCCTACGCGGCGTTCGGACACGGCGCGGATGCCGTGCTGCTCGCCTGTTTCGGCGATCCGGGCCTTGGCGCCCTGCGCGAGCTGGCGCCCGTGCCAGTGATCGGGATGGCCGAAGCCGGGTGCCGCGCTGCCGCAGCCGGAGGACGCCGTTTTGCCGTTGTCACGGGCGGCGAGCGTTGGATCCCGATGTTGACGGAATATGTCGCAACGCTCGGCCTGTCCGCACAGCTTGGCGGCGTACATGCGATCGCGCCCACCGGCGCCGAGATCGCGGCGGACCCGGAAGGCAGTATCGCCCTGCTCGCGGAGGGATGCCGGATCGCGTCGAAAAAATTTCGTGCTGACGTTATCGTTCTCGGCGGCGCGGGGCTCGCTCCCATCGCGCCGCGCGTTGCCGCAATGCTCGATTTTCCGGTGATCGATGGACTCGCGGCCGCGCTCACCGCAGCGGAAGCTGCCGCGTCAGCGCCCGATGGGACTGCAACGTCCGACCGCCTGACCGATCCCCTGCCGGCGATCGGGCTGACGCCGGAGCTGAGCGCGCTCCTGCAGGATCCAGGCGCTCGACCGGCAAGCCAGTGAGAGGAATGAGCAGCGCCGCAGTTCGCAGCGCTGCCCTGACTGACGCTAGTTCATCGTCATGGTCGAGAAATCGACGAACCAGCTCTTGGGCTGCACGAAGCCCTTGATCTTCGGCGACATGGCGCGCGGTCCGACGTCATGGGCGACAAACAGGAACGCGGCTTCGTCGACCGAGCGCTCGTGCAGGGCGGCGAGAGCCTTGTCACGCTCCGCCGGATCGAAGGCGGTGCGGACCGCCGCGACCAGCTTGTCGTATTCCGGCTCGTTGATGAAGCCCCAGTTGTTGGAGACCGGCGGCGCCATCTTCGAATCCAGGAAGCGGATCATCGCGAAGAACGGGTCCATCGCCGCATAGGTCACGTTGGTCGCGTGCGAGCCGCGGGCGGATTCGTCCTTGGCTCCCTTGCGCCAGTTGGTGAACAGCGTGTTCCATTCGATGACGTCGAGCTCGACGTCGAAAAAGCACTCCGCGAGACTCTGCTGGATGAATTCATTCATCGGCAGCGGCAGCATCTGACCCGACCCGGACGCCGAGGTCTGCGTCTTCACCTTAAGCCGCTTGGTCTTGGAGAAGCCGGCTTCGGTCATCAGCTTGCGGGCCTCGTTCGGATCATACTTGATCTGGAACTTCGGATTGCCGCGCCAGGGATGGCCGGGCTCGAACGTGCCACTGGCCGGCGCCATCAGTCCGCCAAGGAGCCCGTCCTTCATCGCGTTGCGATCGATGCAGAGATTTGCAGCCTTGCGAACGCGGATGTCGTTCCAGGGCGAGCCCTCGATACGGCTGAACTGCCACGGCCAGACGTGCGGCTGCTCATTTGCGTAGATCACGAAGCCGCGTTGCTTGATTTGCGGCAACGCGTCGGGCGCCGGGTTCTCGATCCAGTCGACCTGCCCCGAGAGCAGCGCAGCGGTGCGGGCATTTGCTTCAGGCATCGGCAGGAGGACAAGCTTGTCGACCTTCGGCCGGCGCGCCGGATTCCAATAATTGTCGTTCTTCACGAGCTCGAGCCGCTCGCGCGGCACGAAACGCTCCATCTTCCACGGGCCGGTTCCCGACGAATTGCGCGAGAAGGAGTCCCAGGCCTGTTTCGCCTTTTCCTTCGGGTCGGTCGCGGTCGTGGCGTCATAGAGTTTCTTCCAGTGCGCCGGCGACACCATGAACAGGTTGGTCAGATTGATCGGGAGCAATGATTCCGGGGCCGACGTCGTCAATTCGACGGTCATGTCGTCGATCTTGCGGGCGCTACGTAGCGTCGGCATGCGCGAAGCCGTGACACCGACCTGGCTGGCATCGAAATGCGGTGCGTCCTGCTTCAGCACCTTCTCGACGTTCCAGACGACGGCATCGGCGTTGAAATCGGAGCCATCGTGAAATTTTACGCCGGGCCGCAGCTTGAAAATCCATTTCGTATTGTCGGCAGGCGACACCGCCCACTCGGTCGCGAGGCCGGGAATGATGACACTCGCCTTGTCGGCGGACGACAGATCCCACAGGGTCAAACCCTCGTACATCGTGTTGCCGGTGAAGCGATTGCCTTCAAACCCTTGATCGGGCTGGCCAAGTGTCCGCGGAATATCCGCCGCGGTCATGCCGATCCGCACCGTGGACTGTGCCGAGGCCGGGCTCGCAAACATTGCGATCGCGCTCGCAACAGCGAAGGCCGGGCCAAATTTCAGAACAGAGATCGATTTCAACATTGTTTCTCCCCTGGGAACGCGAACGTCTGGAAAGGCCAACAAGTCGAAGCATCAAGGAATGTGCCAGTCGGAAAACCCCGGTCTGGCGCGGCAAATGAGCCCTTTGGACGCGAGTCCAAGCAGGACATGCCTATCGATTGAGCAGAGTGTAGAGAAAGCGCGGCCGACAACAAGATGGATCGGCCGGCATTTATGCAGGTCGCCCTGCCGCACCGTTTCCTCCCGGGGCCCGGCCCGATGCGGCATAAGGCCCACTCTCGCCCTTGCGCGCCGCGTGATGTCGTGTTCGGTTCGCCTCACACCGCAGCTCGACAATCCCGTGTCATGACCGAACAAGCGCCAACCCAGCACAATCTCGGCAATCTCGCGATCAATCCCGGCCGGCTCTGGGACGACATCATGGAGACGGCCGCATTCGGCGCGACTGCAAAGGGCGGCATCTGCCGCCTCACCCTGAGCGAGGAGGATCGCGAAGTCCGCGACTGGTTCAAGGCGCGCGCGGAAAGTCTCGGCTGCCGTGTGACGGTGGATAACATGGGCAACATGTTCGCGCGGATGGAGGGAAGCCGGACGGATATTCCGCCGATTGCGATGGGGAGCCATCTCGATACCCAACCGACGGGCGGCAAATTCGACGGTGTGCTGGGCGTGCTGTCCGCACTCGAAGTGCTGCGCACGCTGCGCGAAGCCGGCTACGAAACCTACGCGCCGATCGAAGCGATCAACTTCACCAACGAAGAAGGCTCACGCTTTGCACCGGCGTTGATTGCGTCAGGTGTATTCGGGGGCGTGTTCGATCGCGCCTACGCGGTGGCACAGAAGGACCGCAGCGGCGTGACCTTCGGCGATGCGCTCGACACAATCGGCTATCGCGGACCGGAGCGCTGCGGCGATCATCCGCTCTCGGCTTATTTCGAATTGCATATCGAACAGGGCCCGATCCTCGAACGTGAGAATTGCGACATCGGCATCGTCACCGGCGCGCAGGGCGTGCGCTGGTTCGATGCAACAATCATAGGACAGGATGCGCATACCGGCGCGACACCCATGACGATGCGCAAGAATGCGCTGGTCGGCACAGCGCGCATGATCGATGCGATCGATCAGATCGCGAAGCGCCATCCTCCACATGCTGTGGGGACTGTCGGCTCGATCGAATCTAAACCCAATTCACGCAACGTCGTGCCGGGCGAAACCTTCTTCACCATCGACCTGCGCCATCCCGACCACGCAACCCTCGAAACCATGGAAGTGGAAATCCGGACGGCATGGGACGCGACGCTGCGCGATCTCGATCTTTCCGGAACACTCACGCGGATCTGGGAACAGCCGCCGGTCGCATTCGACAAGGGATGCCTCGACGCGATCCGCAGGGCCACGGCGCGCACACCATTCACCCGGCGCGATATCGTATCGGGCGCCGGCCACGACGCGGTTTATGTGTCACGCGTCGCGCCGTCGGCGATGATCTTTGCGCCCTGCAAGGATGGCATCAGCCACAACGAGGCGGAATTCTCCTCGCTCGATCAGTGCGGCAAGGCCGCACAAGTGCTGTTGCTCAGCGTGCTGGAATATGACCGACAGCTTGCCGCTGCCGAATAGCAGCGGCAAGACGCGCTGAAGTAGCTCGCGGAGCGCTATTTCGAACCGACCGCAGCCTTGGCGGCACGCGCCAGCGACGTGTCGACAAGATCCTCGAACTGGACGGGCGCACTCTGTTCCGGCGGAAGAACGATCTTCTGCAGGGCGAGTTCTTTCTCATATCCGGACGCCGAGATCTCCGGATCCGTCGCGACAAGCGGCTTGAAGACCGGCCACATCATCGCGAATGTTTCGGGAGACATCTTCGACATGACGGCTTTGGTGGCGCGCTCGGCGGCCGTCGGGTCCCGCGCCATTAACGCTTCCGCGCGCGCAATGGCACGCATGAACCGTTCGATCTCGTCTCGCTTCTTTCCGATTATCGTGCCGGTCGTGTAGGCAATCCCGACCGGAACATCGCGCATTCCGGCGAAATCCCGCTTCGCCTCGATGAGATCGACTGCTGCGCCTTCCTGGATCAGAAGCTGATCGGCCGGCGGTATGCACACGCAGGCATCGATTCGCCCTGCGCGGAAAGCAGCCAGCATGGTGTCGTAGCCGCCGACGGGGACGAGTTCGATATCGCGATCAGGATTCATGCCGTGTTGTGTCACGGCCTGCCTTGCCATGAAGTCCGAGAACGAGCCTGGCGTTGTGATCCCGATCTTCAGTCCTTTCAGTGCGGCGGCGCGCTCGGCAAGCGGCGCGTTCAGATCGACACCCTTCTTCTTCACAATTGCCGAGTTGACGGTGATGCCAGACGGGTAGCCGTTAAGAAGCGCGGCAATGGCTTTGACGTCTTTCAGGCCCTTGCGATGCACATTGATGCCATCGGACAAGACAGCGATAGCAAGTTCGGCGCTGCCGCTGATCAGTGCGGACATGGCCTTCGGACCGCCGCCGACCAGCGTGATGTCGAGAGTCAGCCCTTCGTCGCGGAAGAAGCCGGCCTGTTCGGCGATGTACATCGGTACGAAATTCATGCTCAGGCTGCTTTGCGCCACGATCAACTTCTTGGGCTGCTGCGCGACCGCGCCGTGTGACGTCACAAGAGCTGTCGTCGCGACCGCAAGAGCCGTGACACAACGCGCTTTAATCGATGACAATGCGAACATGCTTTCCTCCTGAACCCTTCCGCTGCGCCGGCGTCGGTTGAACCGTACGCGCGACACGGCTAGATCAACAAACATCTTGTACCGGGATGACGTGATGCCTTCGCTTCGAATGCCTGATGGTTGCAACATTCACTTCCGCCTCGACGACTACACCGATCCATGGACGAGGCCTGAGGCCGTTGTTTTCCTGCACGGCAATGCGGAGAGCGGACTTGCGTGGTACGGCTGGGTGCCCCATTTTGCGCGCCATTTCAAAGTCATCAGACCTGACATGCGAGGCTTCGGCGATTCTTCGCCGATGCCGGCTGACTACAACTGGTCCGCGACGCGCATCGTCGATGATTACCTGGCCTTGCTCGATCATCTCGGCGTCGCACGCGTTCATGTTGTTGCGGCAAAGCTTGGCAGCCTCGCCGCCATGCGGCTTGCCGCACAGCATCCGGACCGCGTTGCGACGCTGACCGTCGCAGGTGTGCCGGCCTCCATATCGAAGCTGACCACCGGCGGGCCGTCTCCGGACCTGATCGAAAAGGGCGGCGTCGAAGCGTGGGCGAAGGTCAACATGGCAGCCAGGCTTGGGGAATCGATGCCGGCCGAAGCGGTGACGTGGTGGACGCAATTCATGGGCCGAACGGCTTCATCAACGCAGATCGGATTCGTGCGCGACGTCGCGGTCTTCGACATATTCGACCAGCTTGAGAAGATCGTCGCGCCGACATTGGTCATCACGACCGAAGGCAGCGGCATCGGATCGGTGGCGGAGACTGCCGCGTGGCAGCAAAGAATATCGCAATCGAGCCTGCTGGTTCTGCCCGGAAAGTCGTACCATGTCGCTGCATCCAGTCCGGATCTGTGCGCAAACAAGACGCTCGAATTCATCCGCTCGGTCGCCTGATCCTTGTAGATCTGGCGACCAACGATAACGAAACGCGCAGACCTTGTTGATAGGTGAACGGAACCGCACGCCCCCGCTGATGGCGATATCACGTATGCGATATATCGAATCGCCTAGCCGAAGGGGTGTGTTGGACGATAATGTCCGCGCAAAATCCGGACAATTGACGATCGGAGACCATGAGTAGCATCGACCAAGTGCTGGCGCTTGAGGACCTCGAGCCGCTCGCCCGCCGTATCCTTCCGAACGGCATCTTCAGCTTTATCTCCGGCGGAGCCGAAACGAATAGCGCGATGAATGGAAACCGCGCGGCGTTTCAAAGCTTCGACCTCGTCCCTGAGGTGCTGGTCGATACGTCCAAGCGCACGACCGAAGTTTCGTTGTTTGGAGAACAGTGGAGAGCGCCGTTCGGCATCGCGCCCATGGGCGGGGCGGGCCTTGCCGGCTTTCGCGCGGATTGCGCGCTCGCAAAGGCGGCGCGCGAGGAACGCGTGCCATTCATCCTCAGCGGGTCTTCGCTGGTCCGGCTTGAAGAAATCGCCAGGATCAACCCGGATGCGTGGTTTCAGGCCTACCTGTCGGTCGATCGCGATGAGATCGGAGCGCTGATCGACAGGGTCTCCGCCGCCGCCTTTCGAACCCTTGTCATAACAGCCGACGTTTCCGTGAGCGGCAACCGCGAGAACCTCATTCGTGCGGGTTTCACGACGCCGATGAGGCCGACCGTCAGGCTGGCACTGGAAGTTGCGCGGCGTCCGCGCTGGCTGTTCAAGACCGCCATGCGCACGTATCTGCAGCACGGCATGCCGCGCTACGAAAATGCAAGCGCAGCCGGCGGCGCGCCGGTGTTTTCGGCGACGGCAACGCGCGCGCATGTGCGCGACGCACTCAGCTGGGCGGATTTCGAATGGATCCGCAAGAAGTGGACCGGGCGCCTTATCGTCAAGGGAATTCTTTCACCGTCCGACGCGGCAAAGGCCCGCGAGATCGGCGCCGATGCCGTGATCGCCTCAAACCACGGCGGACGCCAGCTCGATTGCGCCATCTCTCCGCTTCATGCGTTGCCGCAAATCGTTGAAGCCGCGCGCGACATGCCCGTGCTTTATGACAGCGGCATTCGTCGCGGCACCGATGTCATTAAGGCCATGTCCCAGGGCGCAAAGATGGTGTTCATCGGGCGTCCGTTCCTGTACGCGGCCGCGCTCGGCGAAGAACAGGGCGTTCGGCACGCCATCAAGCTGCTGCATGCCGAGCTTCATCGGAACATGGCCCTGCTTGGCAGCAATAATCTTTACGACCTGCACAAGCGCGTGCGGCGGCGCACCTGAGCGCCACCGGAACCGCACGCATCGTTGACTGATCGCGCGCGGACGCGAGATGGCGCAGCGCTATTCCTCGATCTTGAAGCCCGTTGCCTGTACGACCGGCGTCCACTTTTCGATTTCGGCGCTGAAGACCTTTGCGAATTCCGGCTGCGGCATCGCGCGCGAACCAAAGGCGAGGTTCGACAAGCGCGATCGCACGGCTGGTTTCGCAACGCCTGCCGCGATGACGGAATTCAGCTGGTCTACGATCGGCTTCGGCGTTCCCGAACGGACGAAGGCCCCGAACCAGTCTTCTGCGACAATGTCCGCGCCCTGCTCGATGAATGTCGGCACGTCCGGGAGAAACTCGGACCGCTTCGAACCGGTGACGGCGATTGCCTTGAGCGCGCCGGACTTCAGATGCGGCAAGGAGTCGGCAATGGTGGTCACGGCGACGCCGATCTGTCCGCCCAGCAGGTCCTGGATCATCAGGGTCGCGCCGCGATACGGAACATGGGTCAGATCGAGTTTCGCGTGCTTGCCGTACATCGCTCCGACGAAATGCATGGGCGAGCCAGCTGCGCCATGCCCGTAAACCCTGTTCGTGGGGTTGGCCAGGTACCATGCGGCAAGATCCGCAATCGTATTGACCTTGCCGGTGACGACCTTCGGCGAAATCACGAGCATGTAATCGAGCGTGCAGACCTGCGCGACCGGGATGAAGTCCTTGACCGGATCGTAGCTGAGCTTGTTGTAGATCAGCGGATAGAGCGTCATCGTCGCGGCTGGCGTTACGAGGATCGTCTTTCCATCGGCAGGCGCGTTCTTCGCCCGCTCAACCGCGATCTTGCCACCGGCACCGGTGACATTCTCAACAACCACTGTCGCGCCCAGCGACGTCCGAAGTTCCTCGGCCACCAGCCGGGCGGAGATGTCCACCGATCCGCCAGCGGGAAATCCGACCAGAATCGTAAACGGCCGCGACAGATCCAGGGCCTGTGCGCGGGCTTTACTTCCCACGGCAGCACTCGTCAGCGCGCCGATCATTGCCAGCATCATGCTTCGACGATTCATACTCACCTTCCCTCGGGCAACGTCGGCGTCGACGCTGCGCATCCCTCGCACTCTGTTAATTCTCAGGCTCCGCCGATTGAATATCGGGACAACAGATGCGGCAACGCCGGCACGCCGATATCACGCTTGTGATGCAACACGTCGCTTGCGCGGCTCGCTACCAGGCTCGCGCGTCTTGACCGCCCTCGCGACGGATCGCTAGATGGCCGGCATGATACCGCTCCGCGAAAAACTGAAATCCCGCCTCGCAAAACGCGACCACGTCATCGGCATCGCCCCCAAATTCGCGTCCGCGGACCTTGTCGCTGCACTCGCGCCGCGCTTCGACTACATCTTCCTCGATTGCGAGACCGCCGGACCGGACATCGAAAGCATTCCGCATCTGGTGCGCGCGGCGCATCTGGGTGACGCGTGCGTCGTGGTTCGTCCCTGGTCGAAGGACATGGGCCTGCTGCGCCGGTATCTCGGATGTGGCATCGATGGATTCATGATGCCCGACGTGGAAAGTCCCGATGAAATCGCGGCGGTGCGGGGGCTCATGAGAGAGATCTACCCCGACACCGGGGACACGATGATCTACGCAGCGCTGATCGAAACCGTGAAGGGCGTCGAACGCGTAAAAGAGATCATGCTGGCCGAAGGTTGCGACGTCACCAACGTCGGCACATCCGATCTCGCGGTATCATACGGACTTCCGCGCCGTGGCGATCATGCGCAGATACGCGACATCACATTCGGTATTCTTGACGTGGCGCGCCAGATTGGAAAATCGGCAGGCTGCCCCGTGAACAAGTATGGGATGCAGCAGGTTCTCGACGCAGGCGGCAACAGCGTGATGCTGTTCATGCCGGATGTGCTCGCCGCTGGGATCGACGCCTCGCTGAAGGACTGGCCAACGGCATAATGCATCTCGTTCATTCGGCTCCATGGACGGAGCCGAATGAACGGTAGGCCGGATCAACGCTCGACGTTGATTTTCACCTGCTTCAGATATTCGCCCCACTTGGCAAGATCGCTTTTGACCAGTGAGCTCGCGTAGGCGGCATCGGTCGCAATCACCTTCTCGGCGTTGCGGGCCAGCTTCTCGGCGACGTCCGGCTCCTTCATCGACTTGGTCAACGCTGCGTTCAGCGTGTCGATGATGTGCTTGGGAGTTCCGGGCGGCGCGAAGAATCCCGTCCACGAGATGTGTTCGATGCCCGGATAGGTTTCGGAGATCGTCTGCACGTCCGGCAATTGCGGGAAGCGCTCCTTGCCTGAAACCGCGATCACGCGAAGCGAACCGGTCGAAAGATGCGGCAGGATCGAAGGAACCGTGATCGCCACCGCCTGAATGTGGCCGCCCATGAGATCGGACAAAGCGGGCGCCCCGCCCTTGTACGGGACATACTGGATATCGGCGTCCCCCCGCTTCTTGATCAGCTCCGCGACGATGTGCTGCGGCAGGCCGGGGGCCGCATAGGTCACCTTGCCGGGATTGGCTTTGGCATAGGCGATCAGCTCAGGGATATTCTTCGCGGGAATGGATTGATTCACCGCAATCCCGACCATCGTCTCGCTGGCGATGGTGATCGGGGTAGCGAGCGTCGGATCGAATCCCAGGTTTGCAAACACGTGAGGAGCAACGACCATCACGCCATCCGTGGTCAGGACGATGGTGTGTCCGTCAGGCGCAGCACGCATCGCGTAGGCGGTGCCGATATTGCCGCCCGCACCGGGCTTGTTCTCGACCACGACCGGCTGCCCCAGAATTGGCTGGAGCTTCTGCTGCATCATGCGCGCCAGAGCATCGATCTGCCCGCCGGGAGGATACGGAACGATGATCGTGACCGGTCCGCTCGGGTAGGTCTGGGCGGATGCCTGCGCCGGAGCGAAAGCAATCAGACCAAGAATTCCAAGAATCCAAAGAAAGGGCAGCGCGCGTCTCATCCGGCTCCTCGATGCTGGTTAGCGTTCTTAAGGCGCAGGAGCACAGTATGGAGGAGACTTCGACCGTCAACGCGATGCGGCGCCGACGCGGGCAGCGCGTCGATTTATCTCATATGTGATGCGGACAGGTTTGGGGCGGCACAGCAGGTCGGGGCTGCTCATTTTGTATTGGTAAGCTGACCTTTCGACGCTGCCGTTACCAACAGAGCGATGCGCCGTTATTGGCCACGATGACGGGCAATATGGAAGCCACCGTCATTGGTAGCAAATCCGTCGACAATCTCGACTTCTCCGCGGCGACCGGAAATTCTGCGATCAACACGCGAGACGGCGACGACAAGGCCGCGGACGGCAAGGGCAACAATCGAACAAAAGGGCTGTCGATGAGGCCAGCCCTTTTGGACGATCGTATGAGCGCTGCGGCTCAGAAAGACTTCTCGCGAAACACGCCTACTTCTTTGTCGTCACAAATTCCAGAATTTCCCGTCCCAACGCTTCGTCCGCCGTATCAAAGGAGTGCACCATCGAAAGATGATTGTGATCCTTAAGTCTCGTGAAGCGCGGACATTTTTTGCCATCAATGCATAGTGCTGCGTAAATTTCCGCACCGCTGACATCGAGCCCTGGATTGTCGTACTCGGCGATGACAACAAACGTCGGAACCGTAGAGCCAGCAATATGGTTGATCACCGATCGGTCAGGATATTCTGCCGGATCGGTCCCGAAGTAGGCTTGCATGAATTTTCCAGACGGATCTTTGGGATCAAAGTTGAGGCGGTAACGGCCGCTCATCAGCACCATTCCCGCAATACCGGGTCCTGACGCAGGCTGAACCTTTTTATTGAAGGCATATGTTGCGACATGAGTGGCGCCTGCCGAATGACCGACCAAGAATATCTTGTCTGGATCGGCCCCGTATCGTGCCGCGTTCTTTTTCGCCCAGGCAACGACCGCCGAAACGTCATCGGCGCCTGACGGATAGGTCGCAGCCGGCGCCAGGCGATAGCTCATGCTGAGCGCCAGAACACCTTGACGCGCGAACCAGGTGGGGATGTTTCCGTAGATTGCCTGGTTTACGTTTCGGTCGCCCATGACATAGGCGCCCCCATGCACGAAGATGACAACCGGCGCTTCCTTGATGACAGCCTTCGGCCGATAAATATCGAGCTTCTGCTTTGGGTCAGATCCATAGCTGATATCTGACTCAACGATCACATCGCCTTTCGGCTTGGCGAGCAGTAGCGGTGTGAAAGACTCCTCCATCTTCTTCACATTCGCGAGGAGGTTTCCCGTTTGCCAGATCGCGTTAGTCTCTCTCAGAGTTTTCTGGAGGTCTTCCGGGAGCAAGCTGGTTTGGGCAAAACCTGGTCCAGCCATCACAACTATGATTGCAGAAAGAATTGTCCTTCTCATTCCCATGATGCGCATTCTCTTTTCGATTTCATTCAACGCGCCGCTTATAAGTCAGGGGCGCAATTTGTTGGCAACACATCCACGGTTGAGAGCGTCCTGGCCAAAGTGAAACTCGCCTGAGCAGCCGGCCAACGACTGAGGTGCAGCCTCAGGTTTGACGCGAGGCGGCGCATCCGCGAACAGCGCAAATCCCGGAG
>NZ_DATMRV010000107.1:0-15515 GCF_035565795.1 Pseudorhodoplanes sp. | reverse complement strand
GGCGACGCTCGCGGGCTACGCGCAGGTGCAGGGCGCGCTCTCTCTCACCGATCATCCGGGCCGGTTCATGCCGGCGTTGCGCGGTACTGCGCTCGACAAGGCGACCCTCATCAATCTCGGGACGTATACGGCCGGGCTGCCTCTGCATCTGCCGAACGCCATCAAGACAGATGCCGAAATGGAAAACTTCCTGGCGAAACTGAAGATCACGGCCGCGCCGGGCAGTGTGCGTCTGTATTCGAATCCGAGCGTCGGTCTGCTCGGACGCGTTTCCGCGCGCGCCATGAATGGCAATTTCGCCGACCTGATCGAAACGCAACTCCTGCCGAAGCTCGGTGTCAGGACCTGCTTCATCCGCATACCGCAAGCGCACGAGCAGAATTACGCGCACGGCTACAAGGGCAGGACGCCGCGACGGATGGGGCAGGCGGTTTTCGATGCCGAGGCCTACGGGCTGAAATGCAATGCGGCCGGCCTGCTTCGATTTGTCGAGGCCAACATCCGCCCCGACGCGCTTGATGCACCGCTGCGGCCTGCAGTCGAAGCAACGCAGGTCGGGTACTTCAAGGTCGGCGGCATGGTGCAGGGATTTGGCTGGGAGCAATATCCCTGGCCGGTTGCGCTGAAGCAGCTCCTTGCCGGCAATTCCGACGACATGATCTTCAAGCCCAACGCCGCGACGTGGTTCGATCCGCCGCGCAAGCCGTCCGAGGCCACGCTGTTCAACAAGACCGGCGGCACCGCCGGCTTCAGCGCCTATGCGGCCTTCGTGCCGGCGCAACGGATAGGCATCGTCATTCTTTCGAACAAGAGCATCCCGACCCCGGCACGCATCACTGCGGCTTATGCGGTGCTGGAGGCGCTTGCGAGCAACGCAGGATCGCGGTAGCTCGCCGGTCGCAACGGCGTTCCTGGCGACCGAGGATCGGCCCTTTTACGAAGGTTAATGAAGGGGATAACCGGGCTTTGCCTTGCCCGTGCCATATCGCTAGGTTACGGCACCGCTTCATGAGCCGGCGGGTAAGGGGCTCGAAGAACCGTCCGGGGACAAGCGCTTGGCCGATATTTTTCACGAAGTCGATGAGGAAGTCCGCAGGGAACGGCTGCGCAAGCTGTGGGACCGCTACGGGCTGTTCGTCCTGATTCTTGCAGTGCTGTTCGTGGTCGCCGTCGCCGGCTGGCGCGGCTGGGAATATTATCAAAATCAACGCGCTGCGGAGTTCGGCTCACAATTCGAGGCAGCCGCCGCCCTGGCCGAAGGCGGCAAATTCGCCGAGGCCGAAAAGGATTTCGCCAGGATCGCCGCCGACGGCAATCGCGGCTATCGCGTGCTCGCCCGCCTGCGCGAGGCCGAGGCCGCGATCCCGCGCGACCGCGCCGCCGCCGCCAAGCAGTTCGAGGCGATCGCGGCCGATACGACGCTCGACGAGCGCTTCCGGGATCTCGCCGCGGTCCGCGCGGGTCTTTTGCTGGTGGACACGGCATCGCTCTCCGACATGGAAAAGCGTCTTGAGTTGGTTGCGGCAACCGGCCGCCCGTACCGGCACTCCGCGCGCGAATTGCTCGCACTCGCCGCCTTCCGCGCCGGCGACAAGAAGGCGCTCCAGCGCTGGTCGGAGTTGATCTCCGGCGATGCCGAGAGCCCGGCGCAGATGCGCGCACGCGTCGAAGCGCTGATGGTTCTGGCCGGGATTGCGAAGGGATAAGGCATGCTCGGGCCGCGCCGCTGCAGCATGATCGTTCTGACTGCGCTCTGCGTCGGCTTCGGCGTGTCCGGCTGTGCCAATGGCAATTTCGACCTCGACCCGTCCACCTGGTTTCCCGACGGCAAGAAAAAGCTTCCGGGCGAGCGGCGCGAGCTGTTCCCGGAGGGCGTGCCTGGTGTGACGCAGGGCGTCCCACCGGAGCTGATCCGTGGCAACCCGGCCAACCAGGCGGCGCAAAATCCGGATACCGAGGCGGCGCCACAGGAGCAGCCCGCGCCGCAGGCTCAGGAAAAGCCCAAGCCGCGCCCGAAGAAGGTCGCGCGGCCGCGTCCTGCGCCAGAACCTGCGGCCGATGCTGAGCCGGCGCCGCAGCCCGCGCGGGCGGCTCCCCGCCAGTCGCAGCCGGCACAATCAGGCGCATGGCCCGCGCCGCAGGCCCAGCAACAACCGCAACAACAGGCGCCTGCCGGTGGTGCGTGGCCGGCTCCGCCGGCCGCCGGCACCTTCACGCGCTGAGCGAATGCGCGCACTTCAACGCGTGCGCGGATAAGATCGTCCCATGATTCCCAAAGTGGTCATTGTCGGCCGGCCCAATGTCGGCAAGTCGACGCTGTTCAATCGGCTGGTGGGCCGGCGCCAGGCACTGGTCGACGATCAGCCCGGCGTCACGCGTGACCGGCGCGAAGGCCTTGGAAAGCTTGGCGATCTGAGCTTCACCCTGGTCGATACCGCAGGCCTCGAAGACGCCGCCCCACAGAGTCTGGCGGGGCGCATGCTGGCGCAAACCAAGGCCGCGATCGCCGATGCCGATGCGATCCTGTTCGTCGTGGATGCGCGCGTCGGGCTGTTGCCGGCGGACGAGGGCTTTGCGGATCTCGTGCGGAAATCCGGCAAGTCCACAATTCTCGTTGCGAACAAGAGCGAGGGCAAAGCCGGAGCCGCAGGGGCACTGGAAGCCTATTCGCTCGGTCTCGGCGTGCCGATACCGGTGTCCGCCGAACACGGCGAAGGTCTCGCCGAACTGTACGATTCCCTGCAGAGCATCTTCGATCGTCTGCAATCTTCCGAGCCATCGGACGATGACGAGAATAATGAGGTCGAAGACGAAACCGAGCCCCGGGCCGCGCGCCCGATCCGCGTCGCGGTGGTCGGCAGGCCGAATGCAGGCAAGTCGACCCTGGTCAATCGACTGCTCGGCGAGGATCGCCTGCTCACCGGACCCGAGGCCGGCATCACCCGCGACACGATATCTGTGCCGCTGCAATGGCAGGGGCATAACTTTCTTTTTCACGACACCGCCGGCATGCGGCGCAAGTCGCGCATCGAGGAGAAAGTCGAGAAGCTCGCGGTTGCCGATGCGCTCGATGCGATCCGTTTCGCCGATGTTGTGATCGTGCTGATGGATGCGGCGCATCCGTTCGAGGAGCAGGACCTTCGCATCGCCGATCTGGTCGAACGCGAGGGCCGCGCACTTGTCCTCGGCATGAACAAATGGGACCTGAAGGGCGATGCGCGCGGCACCGCCGGCAAGCTGCGCGGTGAGGCCGATCACTGGCTGCCGCAGGTCAAGGGCGTGCCGATCGTCGCGCTGTCGGGACAGAGTGGCGAAGGCGTCGATCGACTGATGCGCGCGGTGATCGAGGCGCATGGCGTCTGGAACAGGCGCATCGCAACCTCCGAGCTCAATCGCTGGTTCGAGGAAACGATCTCCGCGCATCCGCCGCCCGCGGTGTCCGGCCGGCGGCTCAAGCTGAACTACATCACGCAGCCGAAGACGCGCCCGCCGAGCTTCGTGATCTTCTGCACGCGTGCGGATGCCGTGCCGGATGCGTATCTGCGCTATCTCGTCAACAGCCTGCGCGACAGCTTTGGTCTGCCGGGGACGCCGATCCGCATCACGCTGCGCGAGAAGAAAAACCCGTATGCGGGACGGGCGAAGCCAAAGCACTAGGCGATGCAACCTGCGGTTCGCATGATGCGCGAGGTCATGCCTGACGTGCGCAGCCGACAAACTGGCACGCGCGACACGAATTGCGATTATAATACACGCGAGATAATCCGACGCCCGGCGAAGAACCGGTGCCGCGGATAGGAAGGAATCGGCCGAGGTTCAGGAAATCGGATCATCGGAGTCAATTTTCATGTCTGTGTCTTGGAATTACCGCCGCCTGGCTATCGCCTTGTCGGCCGCAACCTTTCTCGGGCTCGCGGCGGCCGCGCCGGCCGCTGCGCAGGGCTATCCAACGCGTCCCGTTCACCTGTATGTGCCCTATCCCGCGGGCGGCCCCAACGACGTGATCGCCCGGCTGCTTGGACAGGAGATGAGCAAGTCGCTCGGCCAGCAATTCGTCATCGAGAACCGGCCGGGCGGCAGCGGCAACATCGCGATTGAGGCGCTCGGCCGCGCTCCGGCCGACGGCTATGCGATCGCGCTGCCAGCCATGGCCTATGCCACCAATCCGTCGCTGTTCTCCAAGGTCGGCTACACATTCGACCAGTTCGCCCCGGTCTCCATTGTGACCAAGGGCCCGCTGGTGCTGGTCGTCCATCCCTCGATCGGCGTGAAGTCGGTGAAGGACCTGATCGCAATGGCCAAGGAGAAGCCCGGCAAGCTGGACTACGGTTCGGGCGGCAACGGCTCCTCACTGCATCTGGCCGCCGAAATGTTCAAGCAGCAGGCCGGCGTCGATATCCAGCACATCCCCTACAAGGGCACGAACGACCTGATCTCCGACCTGCTCACCGGGCGGGTGCCGATCGCGTTCATGAGCCCGCTGATTGCCCAGCAGCATGTGAAGGACGGCAAGCTGATCGCGCTCGGCGTGACATCGCCGCAGCGCTCCGAGAGTTGGCCGCAGACGCCGACGGTGGCGGAAGCCGGCGTGCCCGGCTATGCGGTCGAAGCCTGGTATGCGGTGATCGCACCGAAGGACACGCCGAAGGATGTGGTCGAGACGCTGAGCAAGGAGATCGCGAAGGCGGTTCAGTCGCCGGCGGTGAAGGAAAAGCTCGCGGCGCTGGGCAACGAATCCGTCGGCAGCACCGTTGCGGAAGCCCAGAAATATATTGCCGACGAAGCGGACCGCTGGAGCAAGGTGCTGAAGGCCGCGGGCATCCGCGCGGACTGATCGCTCCCTGCATATCCGTGATGCGAGCGGCCGGGCTTGACCCGGCCGCTTTGTATTGGGATCGCTGCATGTGCGGTGTGCGACTGCCGGAGCGGGCCGGATCGGTTCGCTCGCAGTTCGCCCTGTTCTTTACTTTCGGAGATACGACGACGTGACTGCTGACATCCTCATCAAGGGCGGGCTGGTTTTTGACGGCGCCGGACATCCAGGCGTGAAGTCCGACGTGCTGGTGCGCGATGGAGCGATTGCCGACATTGCTCCCACCATCTCCGCTTCCGCAGCTCGCGTGATCGATGCCGACGGTCTTGCCGTGGCGCCGGGCTTCATCGACATCAAGACGCACTCCGATTTTACGCTGCCGATCAATCCGAAGGCCGAGAGCAAGCTGCGCCAGGGCGTCACCAGCGAGATCATCGGGCATTGCGGTTTCTCGGTTGCGCCAGTGCTGCCGGGGAAGGTCGAACTGCTCCGCGACTATCTCAGCCCCTCGGCGCCGTGGCTGCCGTTCCGCGAATTGAGCTTCCCGGATTATCTCGACACGTTTCCCGCGACCGCACTCAATCCCGGCATGCTGGTCGGGCACAACACGCTGCGACTGATGGTCATGGGGATGGACCAGCGCGCACCGACGCCTGACGAACTGGATCGCATGATTGCGCTGCTCGAGGACGGCCTGAAGGCCGGCGCGCTCGGTCTGTCGTCGGGCCTGTTCACGTCGCCCGGCTCTTATGCCGCGCCGGACGAGATGATTGCACTCTGCAATGTGGTGAAGCGCTACAATGGCGGTTACTTCACCCATATCCGCGATGAATCCAACAAGGTCATCGAAGCGGTCGAGGAAGCGATTCATGTCGCCGCGGTCTGCGGCATCCATGTCGAGATCGTGCATTTCAAATGTTCCGGCATGGACAACTGGGGCAAGGCGCAACGCTGTCTCGACATGATCGCCGCCGCCAAGGCGCGCGGTGTCGACATCGACTGCGATTCGCATCCCTACACCGCCGGCTCCAATCCGCTGAAGAACCTCATGCCGCAATGGGTGCAGGCCGGCGGCGTGCCGGCCATGATCGAGCGGCTGCATCTGAAGGAAACGCGCGACCGTATCCGCGCCGACATCGAGCGTGACGGTCTCAACAACTGGGGCCGCATCCCGAACTGGGATTGCGTGCAGATTTCCATCACGCCGAACCTGCCGCAATATGCGGGCCGCACCATCGCCGATCTCGCCAAGGAGCGCGGCAAGGACCCGATCGATGTGGTCTGCGATTACATGATCGAGGACAAGGGCGCGACCCGTGTGCTGGTGATCTCGATTTCCGAGGACGACATCCGCGATCTCGTGCGCTCGCCGCAGGTGCTAGTCGGCTCCGACGGCAATTGCGTCGCCGATTACGGCATTACCAGCCAGGGCATGCCGCATCCGCGCTTTTACGGCACGTTTCCGCGCATTCTCGGACACTATGTCCACGAACTCGGCATCATTCCGATCGAGCGCGCCATCCACAAGATGACGGGGCTTACCGCCAAGGCCTTGCGCCTGAAGGATCGCGGTTTGCTGAAGCCGGGTTATCGCGCCGACATCGTGGCGTTCGATCCGGCCGACTTCAAGGATCAGGCGACTTACGCCGATCCGCATCGTTACCCGACGGGGACGCGGACCACTGTGCTGGTGAATGGCGAGGTCGTGATCGACAAGACCAGGCACACCGGCGCGTTGCCGGGCAAGGTGCTGCGCCGCGATGGGACAGGGGCGGTGAGCTAGACGGTCGAACGCTTAAGCCCGTTGCTTCGTTCGCATGTCGCGCGGCGTCTCGCCCGACCAGCGCTTGAACGCACGCGAGAAGGCGCCGACCTCCTGATAGCCGAGCAGCCAGGCGATCTGCGACACCGAGAGTTCGCCCTCGGCCAGATAGCGGCGCGCGAGATCGTGGCGCAGGCTTTCGAGCAATTCGGAGAAGGTCAGTCCTTCCGACGACAGCCGCCGCGCGAAGGTGCGGCTGCTTGTTCCGAGCTGGCGTGCGATCTCGTCGGCGCGCGCCTTGCCGTGGGGCAATAACGGAACGACGGCGTTCTCGACACTCGACCGGAACGACGTGCCGGCACTCCGGCGGTTGGCCAGTGCGTCGTCGCAATAAGCGAGCAGGATGCGGTTGAGATAGGGATCTGCACTCGCGACCGGCAATTGCGCCACTGTGGGCGCGAAGATCGCATCGTCGGCAAGAGCGCCGAACTCCAGCGAGTCGCCAAACAACTCGGCGAACTCCTCTGTATTCGCCTTGCGTTGATGCGCGAAGCGGATGCGGGAGGGGAACAGGCGCAAGCCGCTGATTTGCCGCGACACGCGGACCAGCACCGTCATCCAGAATTCGATCTGGTGTGTATCGAGGTGACGGGCGACGCCGACATAGCGCAGCGCCATTCCGAAGTCGCTGCCTTCGATACTGGTTTGAACGATACCGTCGTTCACGAGCGAGGTGTAACGCGCCGCGCGCCGAAATGCCTCGAGCATCGTTTCCGATGATGCAAGGACGTAATACAGAAGCCCGATCTGGCGGAGGTCGGGTTCGAGCGCGAGATGAAAGCCGAGCAGGTCGTCGTTGAGTGAAGCGGCGGCAAGATTCAGAAACTTGATCTGGTCGCGAACGTTGATGCGGGCGCCGGCGTCCTGGACCTGAGCGAGAGTGAGATTCGCCTGCCGCAGAAGCGGTTCGATCGCCAAGCCATTCGCGCGAAGCCGATCGCAGGCGAGGCGCGTGATCGTCCCCGATGACGTCGGCAGACGGCCGAGCTGGTTGAGATCGTCATCCACATCACCCTCCCGGTGGTGCGAGGCTTGCCCATGCGAGCGCGGCAGGCTGGCAAACGCGGACAAATCTTTGGCGGAAAATAGCAAGCGCGGAAGGGAAAGTCGCTCCTATCTCCTGTCCGCCCGGCAGGGCCGGATTTGTTCTCAAATTATTGGAAAGCCGAAATGTCGATACGCCCTCTCTGCGTGGCATTGGTCGATGACGACGCGGTCTTTCGCGATGCGCTCGCAAGTCTTCTGGAAATCGCCGGCATGTCCGTAGAGCAATACGATACCGGCGAGGACTTCCTCGTCGCTGTCGAAGCGGATTGCAAGGCCGAATGCGTCGTCATGGATGTTCAGCTCGGCGGCATCACCGGGCTTGAGGTGGCGCAGCAGCTTCGGGAGATCGACTTTCAGCCGCCCGTCATCTTCATGACAGGCTCGGTGGAAGCGGACGTCGAAAAGCAGGCCGAAGATCTGGGCTGCGCCGCCTTTCTCCGAAAGCCGTTTCGTCGGGACGCTTTGATCGAGGCCATCATGGCAGCCACGGCATTGCAGGACCGGCAAGGGTCGGAGGCGTGAGAACACGCCAATGACACGCCTCCAACGCTCCCTCTTCCTGGCCTCAGGAGGAGGGAGCGGACCCACCCTGACATGAGGGGTGCGACTGCCAATTGCCGTTCTCGGTGAGCGACGGCGGCAAAACTCTAGCCCGCCTTGGCAGGCGCTTCGTCCGCAAGTTCCACATACATCCGCCGCCATGGCTGATCGTCGATCAGCCGCCAGCGATGGCCGCTGCCGATGGTGTCGGCTGCCAGCAACACCTCGCCGGGCTTGAGGATGAAAGTCTCGCCGTCGCGGGTGGTGAATTCCAGCGTGCCGGACAGCGTGATCACGTATTGCCGGCAGGGCGCGACATGCCAGTCGAGTGCCGAACCTGCGGCGGTCTCCTCGACATGCACGGCCTTGGCGGATTGCAGATGCCCCGGCGGCAATTCGATCTCCTCGACATGAGAGCGGCCGTCCGATCCGGTGAACAGGTGAATGCAGCGGATCATGCGCCAATCCATTTCTCGATGAGGCGGGAGAGGGTGCCATTGGCGCGCAGTCGCGCCTGCGCATCGTCGATCGCGCGGCGGAGCGGCTCGTTGGAGAGACCGACCGCAATCGCGAGATCTTCCTGCGTGATGCGTTCCTGCACCACGCGCAGATGCGGACGATCTTTCGTAAACCAGTGCATGACCGGGGCGAGTTTCATGATTGCTGCGATCTGTCCGGCATCAAGGTCGTCGAGCATCTTGCCGATGTCGTGATAGGCGTAGACGCGCACATCGCCCACGCGGCCCTCCGCCTTCAGCCGCTGCGCCACCGGCTGCGACGTATTGCCTTCCTGCACCGCCAGCACGAGCCCGCGCAGGTCATCGATCGAGCGCACATTCGGGGATTTTTCGATGTTGCAGACGAGGCTCTGGCCGGAATGGACATAGGGCTCGCAGAATAGCGCCTTGCGTTCGCGGCCGGGCGTGACGGTGGTGCCAGATGCGATGCAGTCCATGCTGCCGTTGGCAAGGCCATCGAAAATGTCGTTGAAATCGGCGCCCTTGTAGGTCACGAGCCGCCACTGCAGGCCGAGTTCCGCCGCGATTGCCTGCATCAGCTCGATGTCGAAGCCGCAATCCTTGCCGTCGCTCACAAACTCGAACGGCGGGTCCGGCACCGCGGAGCCGACGCTAAGAATGCCGGACGCAATAGTGTCCATCGTCTCATTCCAGATGCTGCTAGTCGGGCGTGCGAAAGGCGAGAAGCCGCTTGACCGGATAGGCGTAAACCTTGCCGCTCTCGGTGAACGAGGGCAGGCACAGCTCCACGATCTTGTCCGCGACCTGCTCCGGTGTTTCGAGTGTCATCGGATCTTCGCCCGGCATCGCCTGTGCCCGCATCCGCGTGCGGATCGGGCCGGGCGTGAACAGGTTGACGCGCAGCTTCGTTTTGACGTTTTCAGCGGCCCAGGTCTGGACCATGGTGTTCAGCGCTGCCTTGGACACGGCGTAGGGTCCCCAATAGGCACGCGCCAGCCACGATACGCCAGATGACAGGAACACCGCGCGTCCGGCATCGCTCTGATGCAACAGAGGCTCCATGCAGCGGATGAGATGCCAGTTGGCGGTGACATTGACCGCCATCACCTCATCCCATGCCTTCGGCTCGACGTGCGAGAGCGGCGAAAGCGGTCCGAGAATGCCGGCATTGCCGACCAGGACGTCGATTTTCTTGTAACGGTCGAACAGCGCGCCGCCAAGGCGGGCGATACCTTCGTGATCCTTCAGGTCGAGCGGCACGAGCGTCGCCGAGCCGCCGGCCTTGGTGATCTCGTCATCGAGTTCTTCAAGTCCGCCGACGGTGCGCGCGACAGCGATCACATGCGCACCGGCCCTTGCGAGCGCCAGCGCGGCCGCATGGCCTATGCCGCGCGAGGCGCCAGTGACGAGTGCGATACGGTCGGCGAGGGGCTGGGTCATCGGAATACACGGTTGGACGTTGAGATGGGGCACGGCGGCATAGCGCCATTAGCCCGGCGTACTATCTTTTGTTCAGCGCATCCATCATGGCGCCGACGTCGCGCGCCTGCGGATCTGCGGAGGCGGACAATGCCTGCGCGACGGAGGATCGGTCGGCCCCGGAGCGGTTCTGGCTGAGTTTCAGCTTGCCTTCAAGCGCTTCGATGTTGAAACGGAATCCGACAATCGCGCGCAACTGCTTTTCCATATAGTCGGTCGGCGCATCGCTGACCTGCCACGGCTCCGGGAATGCGGCCTCGTGCCGGTCGGACAGCTCTGCGACATGCGCGAGGAGGGCGTCGCGGTCCGTGACGACCTCCAGCCGCCCGCGCGCGCAGATCGCGACATAATTCCACGTCGGCACGGCCTTTCCGTGCTCGGCTTTCGACGGATACCATGACGGCGAGACATAGGCGTCCGGCCCCATGAAGACGGCGAGGGCGGGCTTCGATAAATCTGTGTCGCGCCACTGCGGATTGGCGCGGGCGACGTGACAGCGGAGCTGTCCGAGCGGTCCGATTGCGGTGTCGAGAAAGACGGGAAGATGGCTGACTATCGGGCCATCGGGGCCGACCGTCGTAAGGCTGCAGAAGCCGACGCGGCGGATCTCCGCCTGCAGAGCGGCCGCATCGGTCTCGCGGAAGGCAGGCGGGATGTAGAGCATGTCGATGACGCGCCCTTACTCCATGGGAATGTTCGGCACGTCCACGCCGAGATCGGCGGCGACCTGGAATATCTCCTCTGGTCGATACGGCTTCGGGATGAATTCGCTGCGCGGAAGAAGTTGCTGCCGCTCCGCGTTACCGCTGGCATAGATCACGGGCGCGTCGGGCCGCTGTGAACGCACTTCGGTCGCAAGCGACCATCCGTCCATGCCGGGAAGCCGGATATCGGTGAAGAGGAGATCGAGCACCGGAATGTCCTTCAGGCGACGCAGCGCTTCCTCGGCGCTTCCGGCGTCAACCACTTCAAATCCGGACATCTCGAACTCGAACGCGATCATTTCCCGCAGCAGGGTCTCATCTTCGACGACGAGGACGAGCGGGCGTCGGTCTGATGTCATGCAATATAACCCCCGGACATCTGCCGCGGCGCCTCGCGGCAACCTCCGTGCCGCGCACAATACCTGACCTCATCGTGACGGGAAGGCGATCCCGTTCGCACAATCAGGGGCGGCGGTGTCAGCTTGCTTCTGCCAGCAATGACAATTGCCGCGGCGAGTGGGCCGTCGCGCTGTTGTCGGTCAGCGGGGTCGGGTATTCGCCGGTGAAGCAATGGTCGGTGAATTGCGGTCGTTGCGGATCGCGGCCCTCATAACCCATCGAGCGATAGATGCCGTCGACCGAAAGGAACGCGAGCGAGTCCGCGCCGATGAACTTGCGCATCTCCTCGAGCGAGTGAGTGGCAGCGAGGAGATTGTCGCGGTCCGGCGTGTCGATGCCGTAATAGTCCGGATGGGTGATCGGCGGCGAGGCGATGCGGAAATGCACCTCCTTGGCGCCCGCGTCGCGCATCATCTGAACGATCTTGGTCGAGGTGGTGCCGCGCACGATGGAGTCGTCGACCAGCACGATGCGCTTGCCGGCCACCACAGCGCGGTTGGCATTGTGCTTGAGACGTACGCCGAGCGCCCGGATCTGCTGGGTCGGCTCGATGAAGGTGCGCCCGACATAGTGGTTGCGGATGATGCCAAGATCGAACGGGATGCCGGATTGCTGCGAAAAGCCGAGCGCGGCCGGCACGCCGGAATCCGGCACGGGGACGATCACATCGGCGTCGGCAGGCGCTTCGCGTGCAAGCTGCGCACCCATGGTCTTGCGCACTTCGTAGACCGGGCGGCCACCGACGATCGAGTCAGGACGCGAGAAGTAGATGTATTCGAAAATGCAGGGGCGAGGCGGCACCGGCGGGAATGGCTTGTGCGAATGCGCGCCCTTTTCGTCGAACACGATGACTTCGCCGTTCTCGATATCGCGCACATATTTCGCGCCGATGATATCGAGAGCGCAGGTTTCCGACGTCAGGATCGGACAGCCGTCCAGCGTGCCCAGAACCAGCGGACGGATGCCGAGCGGATCGCGCGCGCCGACGAGCTTCTTGTTGGTCAGGCCAACGAAGGAATACGCGCCTTCCAGCGCGCGCAGGCCGTCGATGAAGCGGTCGACGAAGCGTGGCTTGCGCGAGCGCGCGACGAGATGAAGGATCACCTCGGTGTCGGTGGTCGACTGCATGATCGCGCCCTCGCGAACGAGTTCGCGGCGGAGCGTCAGGCCGTTGGTCAGGTTGCCGTTGTGGCCGATGGCGAGTCCGAACGGATCGAGCTCGGCGAAGAGCGGCTGCACGTTGCGCAGCAGGGTTTCGCCGGTGGTCGAATAGCGCACATGGCCGACCGCCGACATGCCGGGGAGGCGGTCGATGACATCCCGCTTCGAGAAATGGTCGCCGACAAGCCCGAGGCGGCGCTCGGAATGGAACCGGTGTCCGTCGAAAGAGACGATGCCGGCGGCTTCCTGACCACGATGCTGGAGGGCGTGCAGGCCAAGCGCGGTGATCGCCGCGGAATCGGGATGGCCGAAGATACCGAACACGCCGCACTCCTCGCGGAGGCGGTCGGCGTTCATGTCGAGATCGAGAGAGCGGTCAGAGGATCGGCTGCTATCGGGCGAGACAGTCATCCGTGGTCCAAACCTTTCAATCCCCCGGTGAGGCCCCCCGCTAGCGCGCGGAGGCAGCTCTGGTTTCAATCAGCTGACGCATGTCCGTGCGGTCGTTTCGGGCATAGCCTTCGCCGGAATGCCGGGACGAACCGGGCGTGGTGGAGTCGGACTTCTGCTGTCCGGCCGCCGGTTCCTCGCCTTCGCCATCCTTGGGACGCTTCAACCGCTTCAAGATGGTGCTTTCAGGGTCATCCGGCAACATCGACTTAAGCCAATCTCCCGTGCCGGCAAGGACCACACGGGATTTTGCACCGGTAACCCACGTGGGTTGCGACTTTTGCGGGACCAGCCAGTCGAAAAACAGATAGGCGACAACCACAATGATCAGCCCGCGGCCGAGTCCGAACAGGAATCCGAGGGTGCGGTCGAGCGCACCGATTCGGCTGTCCAGAATCATGTCGGAAACCCGGACCGTGATGATCGAGACGATCAGCAGGGTGCCCAGAAACACGCCACCGATCACGGCGCCGGCGGCGACATACTGGTTGTTGAAGTAGCCCTCGGCAAACGGCATCAACCGCTTGTAGAAATAGAGCGTCGCGGCGGCGGCCGCGATCCAGGCTGCGATCGACAGGATTTCGCGCATGAAGCCGCGAATCATGGCGAGCAGGCCGGAGATGAGCATCACGGCCAGTAATATGATGTCGAGCAGCGTGATCGGCATGATGGAGAAGCTTCTGGATCCGGGGCCGGACGGGCGCGCCTGTATAGCTGTCCACCTCCGCCCCGTCACCCGTCTTTGTGCCTCGATTCCGTCGTGAACCAAAGGGCGTTGCCGCGCGACACAGGTCATGGCGGGCTGCGTTCAAGTGCGGCCGGACGGGGTTTCGAAGCCTACCCTGTTCGGTCACAATGTCAGCAAGGGGCCCCGAGGGGGCGGAGGACAGCATGATCCGTGGACGCTTCAGGCGCTGGGCGGTGACGCTATCGGCGCTCGCGCTCTGCTCGACCGCTCCATTGGCCGCAGAGCCGGATGTGCGCGCCCTGACGCAGGCCTACAATCAGTCGGGCCAGGAACTCTTCCGGGCCCTGGCGGCCGACCCCGGCAACGTCGTGCTGTCGCCCCTGTCCATCGGGACCGCGATGGCGATGGCGCTCTCGGGCGCGCGCGGCGAGACTGAAGCGGAGATGCGCCAGGTTCTGCAGCATACGCTGACAGGGCCGGCAATCGAGGAGGCCAACGCGAAGGCGCTGGCGGCGCTGCTCGCGGCCGGGGAGCCAACCTGCCCGGACGGGTTCAAGCCGAACGTTCAACTGTGTGAGGCTCCGGCCCCCGCGGACAAGGATGCCGGGTGCCCGCATGCGGCGAGGCGCGACGGTGCGCTTTGCGTCACCGAAGCCCGCGAAGCGAAAGCCACGCTCCGCATCGCCAACGCGCTGATGCTGGTCAACCCGTCCGCGACGCTCGCCGACGCTTACCGCGATACGGTCCGCAAGCATTTCAATGCGGAGATTTTCCCGGGTGCGAATCTTGCGACCGTCAACAACTGGGTGAAAGAGAAAACCGAGGGCAAGATCCCGACGATCCTCGATCGCCTCAATCCGCAGGACTCGCATGTCCTCCTGAACGCGGTCTATTTCAAAGCGCCCTGGGCGCTGGCCTTCGCGGAGAATGCGACGCGCGATCGCGAATTCCATCTGACCGCGACGCAGACTGCCGACGTGCCGACCATGTCGCAGACCGCCGCCTTCGCGATCGAGAAAGGCGACGGCTACCAGGCGATCCGGCTGCCATACAAGCGCGATGGCCTTTCGATGATCATCGTGCGGCCGGACGAGGTCGATGGCATCGACAAGGTGATCGCGGGCTTCGATGCGGCGAAACTCGACGCGCTGACACAGGCGCTGCTCAAGGCGCAGAAGCGGCAAGTCGCGCTGAGCCTGCCGAAGTTCAAATTCGAATTCGCCGCCGACCTGATCGCGCCGTTCAAGGCGCTCGGCATGCGCAAGGTATTCGACCCGGCGCAATCCGATCTGTCCGGCCTGACCGGACAGCCGCGCGAAAAGGCGCAATCGACCATCGACCAGATCGCGCATCGTGCGGTGATCGAGGTCGCCGAGGAAGGGACGGAAGCTGCCGCCGCGACCGCCGTCGTGGTCACGACGCGCACGATGGCGCCCGGCCATCAGCCGGAGCGGTTCACCGTCGACCGGCCGTTCATGTTCGTCATCGCCGACGACAAGACCGGGGCGATCCTGTTCGCAGGTCGCGTCAGCGATCCGCGGAGCTAACGAGAAGGGGCCGCCGACGTCGGAGGCGCGGGCCAAGGGATCGCGCGCGCAAATAATGCTGGGCGAAGGCCCGACCAGGACTTATGGTTAAGTAAGTCTTAAGGTCGGGCCCATGTCACATCGAACCGTTTGTGCAGGCATGATCGCGGTGCTGGTGGTCGCGGGGTCCCAGTTCGCGATCCATGTTTCGCTGGAGTCTGTGGCCCGGGTGGCCACGCTCGAGAGCAGATTGTTTCAGCCAGAACTGCGACCGAGCGGCCGGTTCACTTCAACCGCCGTCGCGCAGGCATCCACCGGCACGATCCGGTAGGCCGGCCCCCGGCGGCGCGGCTTCACATCACCTTGATCTCTGTCAGGTCCTCGCCGATCACGATCGTGCCGGAAAG
>NZ_DATMRV010000106.1:0-12517 GCF_035565795.1 Pseudorhodoplanes sp. | reverse complement strand
CAACAAAACAGGCCTGAAGGCAAAGCTGCAATTCGCGGGGCCGTCGCATGGTCCACCCCTTTCGGCAAGCTCACAGGGGGAGCTTATCGCTTTTGCCGAAGGCTGAAATGCGACTAACGCCCGGCGGCGCACATTTTTTTGTTTGGGTCGCTGAGGTAATCCGGCCCCGCTCGCGCCCGGAGCCCTTATCGGCTTTGCACGAGGCGAACATCCGGATATTCGAACCCCGGACGAAACTGCCCGAGATATGGTGACGCCTCTGGAGGTGATCGGCGTCCCCGGATCGCGAACGTCCTCTGCCTTTCGCGCGCACGCCCGGACCCGCCCGACCTGATGAACATCGCTCCTGCCACAGATGAGTCGCTCGGCCGTTACCGGCCTTTCGTGCTGTTCTGGTTTGCCCGGGCGTCGGCCAGCTTTGCCCTGCAGATGCTGGTCGTCGCCGTAGGCTGGCAGGTCTACGACATGACCGGCCGCGCGCTCGATCTCGGCCTTGTCGGGCTCGCGCAATTCGTCCCGGCGTTCCTGCTGGTGCTGGTCGCCGGCGCGGTCGCGGACCGCTACGATCGCAGCAAGGTCGTGCGTCTCGCGCAGATGACCGAAGGCGCCGCCGCGCTCGTGCTGGCGATCGGTTCCTGGCAGGGCTTTCTCACGCGCGACCTCATCCTCGCGCTGGTCTTCGTGCTCGGCGCCGGCCGCGCCTTCGAGGCGCCGACCCTGCAGGCGCTGTTGCCGCGCCTCGTGCCGCTGCCGGTCCTCCCGCGCGCGGTCGCGGGTTCAGCCTCGGCGAACCAGGCGGCGACCATCGCGGGCCCCGCGGCCGGCGGGCTCCTTTATGTGTTGAGCCCGACGCTGGTCTATTCGCTGTGCGCCGTGCTGTTCTTCGGCGCCAGCATTCTGGTGGCCCTGATCCGGATCGAGCAGGTGGCGCCGAAGCGCGAGAAGGTCGATCTGTCCACGCTGTTCGCGGGCATCACGTTCATCCGCAACAACCCGCTGATCCTTGGCTCGACCTCACTCGACATGTTCGCTGTGCTGTTCGCCGGTGCGACCGCGCTGATGCCTGTCTATGCCAAGGACATTTTCCATGTCGGCCCCTGGGGGCTCGGCGTCATGCGCGCGATGCCGGCACTGGGCGCATTGTTGATGGCGGTCGCGCTGGCGCGCTGGCCACTCGTTCGCAATGCCGGGCGCAAGATGTACTTGGCAGTGGCATTGTTCGGCGTCGCGACCATCGTGTTCGCGCTGTCGTCATCTTTTCCGCTGTCGCTGTTCGCATTGTTCGCGCTCGGGGCGGGCGACATGGTGAGCGTGGTTGTGCGGCAGACGCTGGTGCAGGTTCAGACGCCGGACGACATGCTCGGGCGTGTGATCTCGGTCAACGCGCTGTTCGTCGGTACGTCGAACCAGCTCGGCGAGTTTCGGGCCGGCGTGTTCGCACATTTCGCCGGGACCGTGCCGGCGGTCGTGTTCGGCGGTGTCGCGACCTTGCTGATCGTCGCGGCGTGGACGAAGTTGTTTCCCGATCTTCTCAATGTACAGAGCCTGCAGAAGGAACCGCGATGACTGCAAATCCGGACACCACCGTGGATGTCGAAGTGCTGCGATCGAAGGCGGTATTGCCCGCCAATCTGCCGTTTCCGGACGGCGTGCGGGTCGGCAATTTCGTGATCCTGTCCGGGCAGATCGGTATCAAGCCGGGCACGCTCGAACTCGTGCCGGGCGGCATCGAGCCGGAGACGCGTCAGACATTCGAGAACCTGCGTCTCACGCTCGAGGCGCATGGCATGACCTTGTCCGACGTCGTGCGCGTGCAGGTGATGCTCGCCGACATGGCGGAATGGCAGCGCTTCAACGCGGTCTATCTGGAATTTTTCCCGGATGCGTCGCCGGCGCGTTGCGCGTTCGGTGCGACCGGACTTGCGTTCTCCGCCCGCGTCGAGATCGAGGCTTTCGCCGTCAGGCGGTGAGCTGCGCCTCGGCTGGCTCCTGCGCGAGCCAGCGATCGAGGAAATGCGAGAGCCAGTTCTGCATCGCGTAGTCGAAGACGAGGCGGTCCTCGAAATGCGCGGGTCGCTGCTTCGCGCCCGGCAATTCCATGCGATGTTGCCCGCGGATGGTCCAGCGACACATCATCGCGTGCGTCACCTCCGGATGAAACTGAATCGCGTAGGCATGATCGCCCTGCCGGAAGGCCTGAACCGGAAAGGTATCCCCCTCGGCGAGCAACGTCGTGCCGCGCGGCAATTCGAAACCCTCGCGGTGCCATTGGTAGACATGGTCCGGCCAGACCGCGCAGATTTCGCGCCCTTCGGCCGTCGGACGGATCGGGTAATAGCCGACCTCGACCTGGCCTTCGTCGTGAGGGTCGACCCGTGCGCCGAGATGGCGCGCCAGCATCTGCCCGCCGAGACAGATGCCGAGATACGGCTTGTTCTCCTTCAGCGGCACGCCAATCCAGTCGATCTCGCGCTTCACGAAGTCGATGTCGTCATTGGCGCTCTGCGGCCCGCCGAAAATGATCGCGCCGGCATGCTGCGCCATCGTGTCCGGCAGCGGATCTCCCAAAGCCGGACGGCGGATATCGAGCGGCACGCCGCGCTTGCGCAGGAATTGCCCGACGCGGCCTGGCGTGGAATTTTCCTGATGCAGAACGATGAGAACGGGTAGCGACATCGGACCTTGCTGGACGAAGCTCTTGCTGAATGAAGCTTCTGCGACTTCTCCAAAGCTATCGGGTCTGCGCGGCGAAACAAGCGCCGTCGGCCGAACAGCCGCTATGAGCCAAGGGCCTATCTCGCCAGTGCTATCTCCCCGGAGGGGCCCCGTTCGTCCCCGGGCCGTGCCGCTTTGCCACCTGCGGCAGCAGCGCCGCGTGCGGGACGAGCCCGATTCCGTAGACCAGCAGCTTGTTGAGGAAGCCCGGTACCACCAGCCGCTTTCCGGCAATCAGGCCGCGATAGGCATCCAGGGCCACCCGGTCGGCAAAGGTCGTCATGGGCGTCTCGACCACCGCATTTCCGGTACCGGCGACGGCCTGAAATTCCGTCGGCACCGGGCCCGGGCACAGCGTGGTGACGCGGATGCCGCGGCTGCGCCATTCCTCGTGCAATGCCTCGGTGAACGACACGACATAGGCCTTGGTCGCGTAATAGACCGCGTGCTTCGGTCCCGGCAGGAAACCCGCGACCGACGCGACATTCATCAGCCCGCCGCGATGACGCTCCATCGTGCCCACAAACCGTAGCGACAGATCGGTCAGCGCTCGCACGTTGAGGTCGATCATGTCGAGCTGCCGCTCACGCGGCTGTAACGCGGCGAGCCCGGCAAGGCCGAAACCCGCATTGTTGATCACGAATTGCGGCTCCAGCGCCTCGCGCTCGAGAGCGCTCTGGATGACATCGCCGGCATCCGGCTTCAGAAGATCGACAGTCAGCACCAGCGGCCGCGCGGCGGCATTGCTCGCCAGCTGGTCGGCCAGCAATTCCAGCCGCTCGGTGCGCCGGGCTGCAAGAACCAGACGATGACCGTGACGCGCAAACACCCGCGCAAGCTCCGCTCCTATGCCGGAGGAGGCGCCGGTGATAAGCGCGACGGGTTCAGGCATCGTCGCGCGACTTACTGGTCTCGGCGACCTCGCGGCGCAACTCCACGCGATCGCGCTGGGAAATCCCGAGCAGATCTGACGCGCGCCACACCACGTTGTCTTCGAATTCGTTCATGCGGCCATCAGCATAAACCATTTCCCACATCATCCGCACGATGCGCAGGCGCCCTTCCTCGTCGAGCGAGCGGTTGATCAGGCTGGTGAATCCGTAGAGATCGACTGCCTCGCGATCGGCCTCGGTCGCAGCCGTGATCAGCTCCGCGGCGGCGTCATCATCGAGTTCGAACTGACGCTTGAGCAACTCATGCAGCTTGTCCAGCTCGGCGCTCGTCTCCTTGCCGTCGATGGACATGACGTGGATGAGCAGAGCCGCAGCGGCCAGCCGGTAATCGTTCTCGCTGAAACGGTTCGCCGGCTTCTCGCCGATGCCGACGTCGTTCAGAAACTCCTTGAAAAGCTGAAGCATGGGACCTCGATCGTAGGTCCCTCGAATGTGGTTGCGGGACCGCGCCTTGTAAAGCGCATTGCGCATCATGACCAAATTGTCATGCTGTTCTCTATTGCGCACGGGCGGGGCGCAGAAAGCGCGCCATTTCGAGGCGGGACGGTGACGCTGGAAGGCTAGCGCACAGCCGCGCCTTCGCGCAGGCTTTCATCCAGCAGGTTCAGGTTGTTCTGGATATAGGGGTTGCTCGGGTCCTTGGCCTGCGCCGCCAGCAGGGTCCTGCGCGCGCGCTGCCGGTCTCCGCGCAGCAAATAGGAATAGCCCTGATTGTTCAGGATTTCCGGCGTCGGGCCGGCGAGGCGGATGGCTTGCGCATAGGCGCGGTCGGCGAGGTCGAAGCGGCGGAGCTTGTCGTAGCTGGCGGCCAGCCCGACCCATGCCTCGAGGTCCTTCGGTCCCTTCTCGACCGCCTTGCGGAAATGCTGCTCGGCGAGCCCGAAGCTGTTCTCGCGATAATGCTTCTTGCCCATTTCGAGGTCCCCCTTCGGGTCCTCGCCCATCAGGCCGGTCGAGCTGGGGGTGTCGTCCTTCATGCCGGCGACGGAGCCGGTATGTTCGCTCGTGGTCTCGCAGCCCCCCAGCATCAGGAGGGAAACGGCAGCAAGGATGAGACCGGGTCTGGGACCGACACGCATTCTACGCTCCAGGCGCGCCGGAACCCGGAAGGCCGTACGCACAGCCGGCAATACGCGCCAGCGTGCTGACGTTAACGAAGGCTGGTTAACATTGTATTCCCGTACGGCAATCCCGGACCGTCCCGCCCTACTGGAAGCCGCCGGTTGCGAGGCGCACCGCAACGGGCAACAGAATGACCACGAACAGCACCGGGAAGATGCAAACCATCATCGGCAGCGACAGCTTGGCCGGGAGGCTGTAGGCCTTCTCCTCGGCCCGCGACAGTCGCTTGTGACGCATGTCGTCGGAATAGACGCGCAGCGCTTCGGTGATGCTGGAACCGAGCTCCTCCGACTGCTGGATCAGCGTCGAGAAGGACCGCGCCTCTTCCAGTCCCAGACGATCGGCGAGATGTTCCAGTGCCTCGGTCATCGTCCGCCCGGCGCGGATTTCCAGATTGGCCATGTGAATGTTGGCGCAGAGAGAAGGATAGGAATCGGCAAGTTCGCGCCCGACGCGGTCGAGCGCCGCTTCCATGCTGAGACCGGCATCGGCGCAAACGACGAGCAGATCCATGAAGTCCGGAAAACCGGCCCGGTGTTCGTCGCGCCGGGCCGCGATCCGGCGGTCGAGATAGATGCTGGGCGCGACATAACCGATCATCCCGCCGGCGCCGACGATCATCCAGTACAGGGAGCTGCCTTGACCCGGCGCGAACACCATGGCGACGATGGCCAGACCGACGGCAAGCACGGCGCGGGCCAGAAAGAACACGACGACACCGCGCGGATCATAGACCCCGGCAAGCACCAGCCGCTTGCGCAGCACCTTCATGTCCTTGGAATCGGATGCGCCGTAATGCTTCTGTGCATAGTCGATGACGCGCTGGGCCGCCTTGAAACCGGCCTTCTGCGACTGCTGAAAGCTCGCGACCTCGGCGCTGAGCTTGTCGTTGATGCCGGCCGCACGGCGGCGCATCGCGCCATGGACGCGCACCATCGCCATCATCGCGAAGGTGAGGATCGCGGTCGCAAGGAAGACCATCAACGCCAGCAGCGTTGATTCCTGATCGCCGAACAGGGTGAAGTGGAAATCCATGCTCAGATCTTGAAATTGACCATGCGGTACATGATCAGGACACCCACGCTCATCCAGCCGCCCGCAGCGAGCAACGCGATCTTGGTCATGTCGTACTTCCAGACGCTGGAGTAGAAGTCGGGCGCAACCAGATTGATGATGCCGAACATCGCAATCGGAAGCGACGCGAGGATCATCGCAGACGCGCGGCCTTCGGATGCGAGCGCCCGCACCTTGCGCCGCATCTTGAAGCGCAGGCGGATCACCCCCGACAGGTTCTCGAGGATTTCGCTCAGGTTACCACCGGTCGATCCCTGGATCGCGACCGCAGTGACAAAGAGCGGGAGGTCATCCTGCCCGACGCGGAAATACAGGTTCCGCATCGCGGTCTCGAGATCGGCGCCGTAGGTCACCTCGTCGGCGACGATGCCGAACTCGGTTCCGCAGGGATCCGGCAATTCACGTCCGACCATGGTGATTGCGACCGGCACCGGATGTCCGGCGCGCAGACTGCGAACGATGATGTCGAGCGCATCGGGAAACTGCGCACCAAATTTTTTCTGGCGTCGGCCACGCAGAAACTTGAGACAGAGCAGCGGCGCGAGCGTGAGGAAAAACACGAATGTCAGCGCGGTGTAGAGCGTCTCGCCCTTGAGGACCTGCATGACCGCGGCCGCGGCGATCGCGACGACCGTGACGTACAGCGCGAGCTTGAGAATGCCCGCCTTCACGCCCGATTGCAGGATCAGCCGGTTGAGGAATTCGATTGGCAGCCGGTAATCGCCGCCCTTGGTGAGGCCGCGCTCCCGCTGCAACTGAGCAAGCACGCCTTCGCGGTCGGACTGATCCTTCAGGAGCTCGATGCGGCGGTTGATGCTCCTGCGATAGGATGCGCTGCGGAAAAACAGCAGATAGACCGCCTCGAAGACAAGGAACGCGGATATCCCGATGAAGGCGTAGAAGAGATATTCGGTATCGAAATCGAGCCAGGCCATCGCGCGTTCCTATTGCAGCGGCTGGCTCGGATCGAAATAGCTGCCCGGAATGCGGATGCCGCGCGCCGCCAGCTCGGCCAGAAAACGCGGACGCACGCCGGTCGCCTGGAAATGCCCGATCACGGTGCCGTCCTCGGCGGTGCCGGTGCGCACATACTTGTAGATTTCCTGCATCTGCACGATGTCGCCTTCCATGCCGGTGATCTCGGCAATCGACATCACGCGGCGTTTGCCGTCCGAGAGGCGTGACAGCTGAACGATCATACGAACGGCGGCGGCAATCTGCCCGCGGATTGACGCGATGGTCATTGGCAGCCCGGCCATACCGACGAGCTGTTCGAGACGAGAGATCGCTTCACGCGGGTTGTTGGCGTGGATGGTCGCCATCGAGCCTTCATGGCCGGTATTCATCGCCTGAAGCATGTCGAAGGCTTCCTCGCCGCGGCACTCGCCGAGGATGATGCGTTCAGGACGCATGCGAAGCGCGTTCTTGACCAGCTCGCGCTGGCGGATTTCGCCCTTGCCTTCGATGTTCGGAGGCCGGGTTTCCATGCGCGCGACATGCGGCTGCTGCAGCTGAAGCTCGGCTGCGTCCTCGATGGTGATGAGGCGTTCCTTGTCGGAGATGAAAGCGGAGAGCGCGTTCAGCATCGTGGTTTTTCCGGACCCGGTGCCGCCGGAAATGATGGTGGTGATGCGCGACTTCACCGCGGCCGCCAGCAACTCGGCCATCTGCGGCTTCAGCGCGTCGATCTCCACGAGCTTGTTCAGGTTGAACGGTTTCTTGGAGAATTTACGGATCGAGACGAGCGGCCCGTCGACGCCGACCGGACGCACGGCCACGTTGACACGCGAACCGTCAAGCAGGCGCGCGTCGCAAAGCGGATGCATTTCGTCGACGCGTCGTCCGACAGCCGACACGATCTTGTTGATGATACGCAGGAGATGCGCCTCGTCCTTGAACCGGCAGGCGATCGGCTCCAGCAGGCCGCCACGCTCGACATAGGTGCATTCGTGGCCATTGATCAGGATGTCGCTGATGCTCGGGTCCTTGAGCAACGGTTCGAGCGGCCCGAGGCCGGTCATCTCGTCGAGAATTTCTGTGACGAATGAGTTCAGTTCCTGGGTGTTCAGCGCAAGACGCTCGCTCACCACATATTGTGCGACCAACCCCTGGATATGCTCGCGCATCTGGTCTTCAGGCAGCTTTTCGAGCGCCTGCAGATTGACCTCTTCCAGCAGGCGGCGATGCAGCCGCACCTTGGCGTCGAGCAACTTGTCGGAATGCAACGGGTTCGACGGCGCCGCCGCCTGAGCGGGCGGCGGTGGAGCAGGCGGCGCTACCGGCGCGGGGGCAGGTTCGGGCTCGGCAAACACCGTCCATGACGGCGCGTCCGGCGCAGGAGCAGGATGCGGCACCGGGGCCGCAGCCGACTGCGATGCGAGGTTTCGACGGGCAGTGAAGCGGCCGGCCATGATCGTCTCGTTTACTCCGGGACCATTGCGTCAGCGTGCGAGCGAGAGGCTGAATTTCTTCTGCTCGGCGGCAGGCGCCTTCCCGGCAGCCCTGGCCGCCTGCGGCGCGACCAGCCTGCGCAGTTCCTGCGTGATGTTGTTCCCGCGCTTGACCTCCTCGAGCGGCACACCACGGTCGATCGCTTCGCGCACGAGGCGGTAATTGTTCGGAATCGCCCCCGCGAAATCGTCGCCGATCGCCTGTTCGATGTCGCTTCTCTTCAGGCCAGGAGCGAACAGGCGCTGCTCGAAGCGGTTGATGATGACCTGCGGCTGCGGCCCGTCGGGCATCCGCACGCGGATCGCCGCGAGGATATGCTTGGTGTTCTTGAGACTCGGCACCGTCATTTCGCTGATGATGAAAACGCGGTTCGACCCGAGCAGGACATCATCGGTCCAGGCAAACCAGGTTCGCGGCATGTCGATCACGACATAGTCGAAATGCGCCGAGACGAGATCGAGAAGCTTGGTCACGACGTCCGGATCGAACGAACGCATCTCCGCGGGGTGCGGAGGCGCAGCGACCACGGCGAGCCCGGAGGGGTGATAGGTCGTCATCACCTCAAGCAATTGCCGGTCAAGACGATCCGGCCGCGGCTCGATCTCGGTCAGATCGAGGCGCGGTTCGAGATCGAGATAATCGGCGCAGGATCCGTGCTGGAGATTGAGATCGACGAGGCAGGTCGACGCACGGCCGCGCGGACCGCCCGACAGCAGCAGCATCGCTGTCTGGATCGAGAGCGTCGTGACGCCGGCGCCGCCGACGGCGGGGATGAAGGTGAAGATCTCGGCGTCGGCGCCCTCGCTCGCGGCCGGTTTGACGGCGCGTGCGCAGGTCCGGATCAGTTCGACCGGGGAGACCGGCTTTACGAGAAAGTCGGCGATCTTCATCCGGATCAGCGTGCGGGCGAAATTGGCGTCGAAATTCTGCGCCACCACGACGATCGGCGGCAGGCCGCCGGTCCGCATCGCGAGCCGTTCGAGGGCCGCCATCTCATCGGCACGGGAGGCGTCGAGGTCGACCACGATCACGGTCGCCCCGTGCGGGTCGATCTGTTCGCCCATATCCGCCACGGTCCCCGTCACCATGACCAGCCCGATCTGCGGGCTGTTGCTGAAGGCCTGGCGCACCTCCTGTTCGAAATGCACGTCGGGAGTCAGCACGACCACGCTGGTCGCGCTGCTCGTCGGGGTGTTTCGGGTCATACGCATGGCGAGGATCTGGACTTCTGCGAGTGTTACGGTTGCGGCTGCGCCTTCTGTGGACCGGCCCACGGCGACGGCGCCGAGCCCTGCGGAGGCGGCGGCGGCCCTCCCCGACTGACGGAGACGCCCCTGATCTGCTCGGTCGTCAGATCGGGGGGCGGCTGCGGCTGGCTGCCAGAATCTGATGTCAGCGGGCTCATCGGCCGGATCACGTTGTGCGTGCGATAGCGCTCGACCGCGCCCTGCATGCGCTCGCCGTTGAACGCAATGTTGCGATTGGCGGCATAGGGCGGCCAGGGATCGACCATCATCGTGGCGCGGTTGACCGCTTGCGCATCGCCTGCATAGGGCACGACCGTCTCGCGCCGATCGAAATAGATGTCCGAGCAACCGGACACGGCGCAGGACACCGCGAGCGCGGTCAGCGCGAGCGCCGTCGCCTTAATATTTGACGGACAGGACATGACCCACCTCTTTGGGAGCGGCGGCAGCGACCGGCCGCGGCTGCACGTTCAGCATGTGACCCGTATAGGCACGCACGACACCGTCCTGCAGCTTCTCAACCGCACGCGGTATTTCCGGCTTGCCCATCAGGAAGAAGTCGGCATCGTTCGGCGGCAATGTGCTGTCGAGCGGCGTCGCGATCCTGTCGCCGGGACGCGCGGGGCGCACGAGGCGCGGCGTCACGATGATGGCAAGGTCGGTCTCTTTCTTCTTGTACGCAGCCGAGCGGAACAGCGCGCCGAGGATCGGCACGTCACCGATCCAGGGCAATTGCTCCTGAGCCGTTTCGCCCTGGCTTTGCAGCAGTCCGCCGATCACGAAGCTCTGGCCGTCGCGCAGTTCGACCGTGGTCGAGGCGCGCCGCACGATCAGCGGCGGCACGGATACGCCAGCGACCGTCACCGGGTTTGACGTATCGAGCTGGCTGACTTCCGGCTCGATCTTGAGATTGATCAATCCGTCGGCCAGCACAGTCGGCGTGAAGGCGAGGCCGACACCGTATTTCTTGTAGGTGATCGCCACCGAGCCGAGCCCCTGCGGCACCGGCACCGGAAATTCGCCACCTGCGAGGAAGCTTGCCGTATCGCCGGACAGGGCGGTCAGGTTCGGTTCGGCGAGCGAGCGCGCCATGCCCTTGGCTTCAAGCGCATTGATCAGCACGTCGACCGAGAGGCCGTTCGTGATCAGCTTGCCGATCAGAAAGCCGAACGGTGCGGCGCCGGACAGCACGCCCGCAGCAACGATCTGCGAGATCGGCAGCTGGCCACCTTGAACGTTTGCACCACCAGCCGTGACGCCCGGTTGCTTCCACGCGTCGGCGCCCGGCGTTGCATTGGTCTGCGTAATCGGCAAGCGGTTTGCAGACTGCAGCGAACCGATATTGCCCATGAATTTGCCGTTGCTGGACGTCGGATTCCACTGGATGCCCAGTTCGCGACCGGCCTGACGATTGGCTTCGATGAACCGCACCTCCAGCATGACCTGCTGCGGCGACAGAACCGTCATCGTGTTGATGATATCCGGGCCGAACTGGCGCGCGAGCTGTACGGCCTTGTCGACCGTGGTCGCATCATGAACCGCGCCGGACAGCATGATCCGGCCATTGACCGAGGTCGCCCGGATTCGCGATCCCGGGAAGTGACGATCGAGTGTCGCCTGCAGCAGCGACGTATCGTACGTCACTTCGATGTCGAACACGCCGACGAGCTTCTTGCCCTCGGCATAGGCGGACACGCGCGTCGTGCCGCTCTTGCGGCCGAGGATCGAGAGCGTGCGATCCGTGAGCGGCGACACGTCGGCGATCTCCGGATCGGCAACCACGAGCTCGACGAAGCTCGCATCGGTCCGCACATCTTCCGTCTTGCCGATCTGGACGCCGACCGTTGCGGTGCGCTTGGCTGCAAGCATCTGCACCATCCGCTGGGCCGAAGCGATGCCAAGGCCCGGCAATGTCGGCTCCGCCAGAACGACCGCGAGGCCGACTGCCAGGGCCCTGAATGCCACCGAACGCCGCGCACCGGCCTTCAGCGTCTTGGCTGCCTGCCTTTTCGAGACGGCAGTCATTTCAGTCCTGTTCTTCACAACACACTCCCCAACCCCGACAAGGTCCCCGTTATTGTCCCCGCGCTTTCGTCCCCCCGGACGCCAGCTGGGAATTTCCTGTGCCTTCGACTGGCACCTCGTAGCTTTGTCTTTGCCCGCCACGCTGAACCGACACGCTGGTCGTGCTCGTGGATTTCTCCGGCGACATGCGCTCGGGCTTGCTCAAGTCATCGAGCGTCACGCGACGCGTGGGCTCTGCGCTGACTTCACCGGCCTTGCGCAGCAGAAGCGACAAGCTGCCGACCGATGCGGCGAGCCAGATCTTCTGCGCGCCGACGGTGTCGACTTCGAGCGTTACGGCCTTTGCGACGGCGGCCTTGCTGGCGCGGTCATCCGCGCTCTGATCGACAGCGAGGACGCGCGCATTCTGAAGAACGACTTCGGTCGTCGCGTTGCCCTTTTCCAGCTGCCTCGTCAGCACGACGTCGACGCGGTCGCCCGGCAGCACAAAGCCGCCGACGCCTTCCACGTCATTGACGCGCACAGAGACCGCCTTCATGCCGTCTCCGACGATCGCCGACAGCGTCGCGCGCTGTCCGGGGCCGGTCATCTTGACCGACAGCACAGGTTCATTCGGCTCGACAGGCGACAGAACGATCCTTTTGCCGGCCGACAGAAGTTCACCAATGTTCTTGTACGAACCTTGCGGCATCGCCTCGGCGGACCAAGGCACCTCGCGCAAATGCTCGCGCGCAAGTTCGAGGCCGAACGGCAGCCGCTGCGCAGCGACAACAATGGTATTGGTGGCGACAGGCTTCTTCTGCGCTTCCAGACTGCGCAAGCGGCGCTCGGCCTGACCATTCAGCCAGGCCTGCGCAATGAAGACCGCGAGCAGTCCGAAGACCACTGCAAACGCGACCATCACGATTGTGGACTTGCGCACGACGACCT
>NZ_DATMRV010000105.1:0-7685 GCF_035565795.1 Pseudorhodoplanes sp. | reverse complement strand
GGCTGGGTGGACGCGCTGAAAGACAGGAAGCGCATTATCCGTTTCGATCTTCCGGGCTTCGGGCTGACCGGGCCCTCCCCTGACAACACCTATTCGGTCGACAACGACGTCCGCCTCATGTTCGCATTGCTCGACAAACTTGGCGTGCAAACCTGCATCGCCGGCGGCAACTCACTCGGCGGCGCCGTGGCCTGGCGCGCCGCGCTCGGCGAACCTGCGCGCGTTGAAAAGCTGATCCTCGTCGATGCGGGCGGCTATCCGTTCCACTCGACATCGGTGCCGATCGGCTTTCAGCTTCTGCGCATTCCCGGCGTGAACTGGCTGCTGCAGCACACGCTGCCGCGCTTCCTTGTCGAGCAGGGCGCGCGCAACGTGTTCGGCGATCCGGATCGCGTGAAACCGGAGATGATCGAACGCCCGATCCAGCTGACGCAGCGCGAGGGCAACCGCAAGGCCCTGATCGAACGCGCCAGGCAGCGGCCGACCAAAGGCTTCGCGTATCGCATTCCCGAACTGAAGCTGCCGACGCTGATCATCTGGGGCGGACGCGACCGCCTGATTCCGCCCGACGATGCGCGCCGATTCCATAGGGATATTGCCGGATCGACCCTCGCAATCTTCGATGATCTTGGCCACGCGCCGGAGGAAGAAGATCCGGAGCGGTCGGTCGTGCCGGTCAAGACGTTTCTGGGGATCGAATAGGTCGACGCCTTCAACGATCAGCGTCAGGAATCCCGGTTCGTTACCTTTTCGGCGCGAGCTGCGACTTCCGCCCGTTCCAGATAGCTGCGGCCCATTTCGGCATAGACCTTCATCTGCGCCTGGTCCTTGCACTCCGCTGCATCCTCGAAGCACTTGCGTGCGAGATCGAGAAAACGCTCGCTGTCGCGCATGGCTATTGGTCGTTCGGTGCAGCCACCGAACGCCGCGGATGGATCTCGACGACGGCCGACAGCAGGTCAGCGCGTTCGAGCCAGGCTAGGCCGCGCTCGGCCTCTGCGCGCATTTCGGCGATGGACGTAGCCGCGGCGGCGTTCCGAAACGCCCTGCGTGCCCGTTCGAAGTTTTCGTCAGCGTCGGCCATGGCTCTGCTCCCCCAATGTTGGAAGGTAGCAGGGTCCTCACCTGACGCTTTGAGCTGGATCAAGCGGCCGGACATCCGGCACCCTGCCGGATATGCCCCTGCCGCTGGCCGAGGCTACTCCGCCGCTTCCTGCAACGGGATCGCTTCCACCTTCGCCGCGCAATACTTGAATTCGGGGATCTTCCCGAACGGATCGAGCGCCGGATTGGTAAGGAGGTTCGCCGCCGCCTCGACATAGGCGAACGGAATGAACACCACGCCGTCCGGCACCGCGTCGTCCTGACGCGATTGCAGTTCGACCGAACCGCGTCGCGTCGAGACCCGCACCATATCGCCGGGCCGGATACCGAGCTTCTGGATCGTGCCGCGCGAGAGCTGCGCAATCGCGGTCGGTTCGATCGCATCGAGCACGGTGGCCCTGCGTGTCATCGAGCCGGTGTGCCAGTGTTCGAGCTGACGCCCGGTCGAGAGAATGAACGGGTATTCGTGGTCCGGCGTCTCGTTCGGCGGCGTCAGCTTCGCCGCAACGAGCTTGCCGAAGCCGCCCGGACGCGGGAAGCCCTTGTCGAACACGACGTCGCGGCCCGGCTTGTCCGGCGCATCGGCCGGATAGGTCACCGCATCCTCGCGCTCGACCCGCTCCCACGAGATGTTGTCCAGCGCCGGCATCATCGATGCCATTTCCGGATAGACGTCGCGCGGATGCGTATAGGTCCAGTCCAGCCCCATGCGCTTGGCAATCTCGATGGTGATCCACCAGTCTTCGCGCGCATCGCCCGGCAGCGGCAGCGCCTTGCGGCCCATCTGCACCTGACGATTGGTGTTGGTGACGGTGCCGTCTTTCTCGGGCCAGGCCGATGACGGCAGCACGACGTCGGCATAGACCGCAGTCTCGGTGAGGAAGATGTCCTGCACCACGAGATGCTCAAGATGCGCCAGCGCCTCGCGGGCATGGTTGAGATCGGGGTCCGACATCGCGGGGTTTTCGCCCATGATGTACATGCCGCGGATCACGTCGGCATGGATCGCATCCATGATCTCGACCACGGTGAGGCCGCGCTTGGGATCAAGCTGCACCTTCCACTTCTGCTCGGCGGCGGCGCGGAACTCCGGATTCTCCACCGACCTGTAGTCCGGGAAGAACATCGGGATCAGGCCCGCGTCGGAGGCGCCCTGCACGTTGTTCTGTCCACGCAGCGGATGCAGGCCGGTGCCCGGCCGTCCGATCTGGCCGGTGATCAGCGACAGCGCAATCAGGCAGCGCGCATTGTCGGTGCCGTGAGTGTGCTGCGACACACCCATGCCCCAGAAGATGATGGCGCTCTCGGCGCGCGCGAAGGTGCGCGCGACTTCGCGCAGCACATCGGCCTCGATGCCGCAGATCGGCTCCATTTCTTCCGGCGTGAACGCCTTGATGTGCTCCTTGAACGCATCGAAGCCTTCGACATAGGTCTGGATATATTGCTGGTCATACAGCTTCTCTTCCACGATGACATTCAGCATCGCGTTCAGCATCGCGACGTCTGTGCCATTCTTGAACTGCATCATCTTCCAGGCATGGCGCTTCATCGCCGTGCCGCGCGGATCCATAATGATCAGCTTGGCGCCGCGCTTGGCAGCCTGCTTGAAATAGGTTGCCGCGACCGGATGATTCTCGGTCGGATTGGCGCCGATCACGATGATGACGTCGGAATTCTTCACCTCGTTGAAGGTGGCCGACACCGCGGCCGAGCCGACGCCTTCAAGCAGCGCCGCAACGGACGACGCGTGGCACAGCCGCGTGCAGTGGTCGACGTTGTTGGTGCCGAAGCCGGTGCGGACCAGCTTCTGGAACAGATAGGCCTCTTCATTCGAGCATTTGGCCGAGCCGAAGCCAGCGAGTCCCTTCGGACCGTGCTGTTCGCGGATCTTCAGGAAGCCCTGCGCCGCCTTGTCGAGCGCCTCTTCCCAGGTCGCTTCCCGGAAATGCGTCCACGGATTCATCGGATCGATGAATTCATGCGGGATCTTCGGCACGCCTTCCTTGCGGATCATCGGCTTCAGGATGCGCTGCGGATTGTGCACGTAGTCGAAGCCGAAGCGGCCCTTCACGCAGAGCCGGTTCTCGTTCGCAGGCCCCTCCTTGCCGGTGACATAGAGAAGCTTGTCGTCCTTGATGTTGTAGGTGAGCTGGCAGCCGACACCGCAATACGGGCAGACCGAATTGACCTGCTTGTCGGGATAGCCGGTGCGGACGTTGTTCTCGTCGACGAGCGATGAGGGCATCAGCGCGCCGGTCGGGCAAGCCTGCACACATTCGCCGCAGGCGACGCAGGTCGATTGACCCATCGGGTCGTCGAAGTCGAACACGATCTTTTCGTTATGTCCGCGGCCGGCCATGCCGATCACGTCGTTGACCTGCACTTCACGGCAGGCGCGGACGCAGAGATTGCACTGGATGCAGGCATCGAGATTGACCGCCATCGCAACATGGCTGCGATCGGGCGCCGGCATTTTCTCGCGCTCGGGGAAGCGGCCGGTCTCGATCCCCATCTTGTCGGCCCAGGTCCAGAATTTGGAAATGGGATCGTGCGCCTCGGTCTTTCGATCAGGCTGATCGGACACCAGGAGATCGAACACCATCTTGCGCGCGGTTTCGGCGCGATGGTTCGAAACATTGACCTTCATGCCCTCGGTCGGCTTGCGGATGCAGCTTGCCGCCAGCACGCGTTCGCCCTCGATCTCGACCATACAGGCTCTACAATTGCCGTCGGCGCGATAACCGGGCTCTGGCGAGTAACAGAGATGCGGGATCTCGATGCCTTCGCGCCTGGCGACCTGCCAGATCGTCTCGCCCTCGCAGGCGTGAACATCACGCCCGTCGAGCTTGAAGGTGATGCAGGTCTCGCCGTGCAGATGCTTCGGGTTCTCGGTCATGATTGCAATCCATCGGCTCGCGCCGGCGTGCCCCCCTCCCCCTTGTGGGGAGGGGTTGGGGGTGGGGTCTTCTTGTCGGTCCGCGCGGCGAGTATTGCTTCGCCGACACTGCGCGGGGCTTTCAGAACGTCCGCGTTCCAGAAACGCAGCACGCGATAGCCCTGCGACCGGAGCCAAATCGTGCGCTGTTCGTCATAAGACAATCGGCGCTCCGCATGCTGACTTCCATCGATCTCGATGACCAGCTTGCCATCATGCCATGCGAAATCAGCGATATAGGCGCCTATCGGCGCTTGCCGTCGGAAATGCATGCCGAACGGCTTCAGCGTTCGCAGTATATGCCACATGCGGCGCTCAGCATCGGTCGGCGCGCGACGCATGCGCTGCGCGTGCTCCCGGGTCCGCTTTGCTATGGCCGAATGCGGCATCTCTCGTTCCTGCAACAACCCCACCCCGGCGCCTTCGGCGCCACCCCTCCCCACAAGGGGGAGGGGTAGAACCGCGGCAAGTCCTATTTCACCAACCCTTCAGAGGCTTTTTCAGATCCTCAGGGAAATGTTTCATCACGCTCTGCAGCGGGTTGGGCGCAGCCTGGCCAAGTCCGCAAATCGAGGCATCGCGCATCGCCGTTGAAAGTTCGTTGAGCAGGCTCTCGTTCCAGGGCCCCTGCTCCATCAGCTTCACGGCCTTCTCGGTGCCAACGCGGCACGGCGTGCATTGGCCGCAACTCTCGTCCTCGAAAAACTTCATGAGATTGAGCGCGACCGCTTTCATGTCGTCCTTGTCGGACAGGATCACGACCGCATGCGATCCGACGAAGGACCCGTGCGGTTCGAGCGTGCCGAAATCCAGCGGGATGTCGGCCATGCTTTCCGGCAGAACGCCGCCGGATGCACCGCCAGGCAGGAAGCCCTTGAACTCGTGACCGTCCTGCATGCCGCCGCAATATTCGTTGATGAGTTCCCGCATCGTGATGCCGGCCGGCGCGAGCTTCACGCCGGGATTGTTGACCCTGCCGGACACCGAGAACGAGCGGAACCCCTTGCGATTGTGGCGTCCCTGTGAGGTGAACCATGTCGCGCCGCTGGTGATGATGTCGCGCAGCCAGAACAGCGTCTCGACGTTCTGAACGAGCGTCGGGCGCCCGAAGATGCCGACCTGCGCCACATAGGGCGGCCGATGCCGCGGCAAACCGCGCTTGCCCTCGATCGATTCGATCATCGCGGATTCTTCGCCGCAGATGTATGCGCCAGCGCCGCGCCGCAGATGAATCCTGGTGTGCGGCGTGAGCCCCGCGGCTTCGACCTTCTCGATTTCCTCGAGCAGCATCAGCCGCAATTCGGGATATTCGTCGCGGAGATAGAAATAGATCTCCTTCGCCTCGACCACCCAGGCGGCGATCAGCATGCCTTCGAGAAAGCGGTGAGGATCGCGGCCAAGATAATAGCGATCCTTGAATGTGCCGGGCTCGCCCTCGTCGCCATTCACGGCCATCAGACGCGGGCCTTTTTCCGCGCGCACGAATGTCCATTTGCGGCCGGTCGGGAAGCCCGCACCGCCAAGCCCGCGCAGGCCGGAATCGTCGACAGCCTTGATCATCTCCTCGCGCGTGCGAGCGCCATCAAGGCATGACTTCAGAAGCGCGTAGCCGCCTTCCGACCGATAGATCTCGAACGACTTGCCCGGCGTAGCAGCATGCGCGTGCTCGTTCTTCTTCACCGCCTCGGCGACCTTCGCGACATCCGCGTGGAAGGTTTGCACGTGACCGACAGCAACCACCGGCGCAACATCACAAGCGCCCATGCACGGCGCGCGAATGACGCGAACGTCGGTTCCGTATTTTGCCGTCAGATCTTCAAGCAGTCGCTCGGAACCGGCCATGGCACAGGAGAGTGAATCGCACACGCGCACCGTGATCGCCGGCGGCGGAGTTTCGCCTTCCTTCACGACATCGAAATGCGCGTAGAAGGTTGCAACTTCGTACACCTCAGCCAGCGCGAGCTTCATCTCGGCGGCGAGAGCAGCGAGATGAGCAGCCGACAAGTACCCGTACTTGTCCTGGATCAGATGCAAATGCTCGATCAACAGATCGCGGCGGCGCGGCCGATCGACCAGCAAAGCCTGAATTTCGGCCAGGGCGTCGGTATCGACCTGCCGCCCCTTCGGGGTCTGCCTGGCGCGGCGACCGCGCCCTCCGGAACCATCAAAACCTGTGGGCCTGGAACGGGTTAATGTGTCTGTCGAGGTCATGGCGCACCTTCGCGAAGCGGCCTGTTTAGAACAATCCCCAACTCCCAATTCCATGATAGAGTTTTTCTATCGTTCCTTGCGCCCCCATAGGAATACGTTATTATTTATACCATGCTCGATAAGCTCGAATACCTGATGGCACTGGCGCGCGAGGAGCATTTCGGCCGCGCGGCCGATGCGTGCGGTGTGACACAGCCGACGCTGTCAGCGGGTATCAAGCAGCTTGAGGAAACACTTGGCGTGTTGCTGGTGCGGCGCGGCTCCCGCTTCATCGGATTCACACCGGAGGGCCAGCGCACGCTCGACTGGGCGCGCCGCATCGTCGGTGACAGCCGCGCGATGCGTCAGGAAATCGCTGCGCTGAAAAAGGGCCTCGCCGGACGTTTGAAGATCGCCGCGATTCCGACCGCGCTGGCGATGGTCGCCGCCATCACGACGCCGTTCCGCGCACGGCATCCCGATGTCCGCTTCACGATCCTGTCGCAGACATCGATCCAGATCCTGACGCATCTCGAAAATCTCGAGATCGACGCCGGCATCACCTATCTCGACAACGAGCCGCTGGGCCGGGTCAACACGGTTCCGCTTTATCAGGAACGCTACCAGTTGCTGACGTCGCACGACGCGCCGCTCGGCAACCGCGAGCGCGTGACCTGGGCGGAGGTCGCGCAGGTGCCGCTCTGCCTGCTGACGCCGGATATGCAGAACCGGCGGATCATCGACGACTTGCTGCGCGCGGCAGGTGGCAGCCCGCATCCGACGCTGGAATCGAACTCGGTCGTCGTGCTGTTCGCGCATGTGCGGACCGGACGCTGGGCGACGGTGATGCCTTCAAAGCTCGCCGAAACACTCGGCCTCACCGACACCATTCGCGCGATTCCGATCGTCGATCCCGAAGCGGTGCATACGATCGGCCTTGTCGTGCCGGCGCGCGAGCCGATGACACCGCTGACTGCGGCGCTGGTCGCCGAAGGCAGACGGATGGGGAAGGAAATGGGCGAAGCGTAAGGCAAGGTCCGCTCGTCCCCGCGAAAGCGGGAACCCATCAAGCACCGGATTCCCCCTTTGCGGAAATGAGCGGACTTTAGAAATCCCGGCTCACGCCACCTTTACGTCCATGTGGCGGAACATCACCTTGCGCGCTTCATCGTCCATCTCGGTCTTGAAGGCGTGGCGATCCTTCAGCGCATTGGCGATCTTCGCCGCCGGACGCGCACTGATCTCGTCGATCAACCGCTTGAGATTGGGAAACTTCGTCCACATGTCGTCGCCGGCCACGAACGGCGCCATGCGCGCCCAGCCCCACAACGCCATGTCGACGATCGTGTAGGTCTCGGCGACCATGTATTTGCGCGTGGCAAGCCGCGCATCGACGACGCCGTAATGCCGCTGCGCTTCGTACACGTAGCGGTTCACCGCATAGTCCGACCCGTCT
>NZ_DATMRV010000104.1:0-24446 GCF_035565795.1 Pseudorhodoplanes sp. | reverse complement strand
CACCCCGCGCGTCAGGCCGCCACCCCAGCCGATCGTCAGGGTAGGGGCGAAATCCTTGGGTTCCACCCGTCCGGTCAGGGTGCCCACTTCCGCGGAGGTGTAGCTGTCATCGCCGATTTCCACGTCGCCCGTCGGCGTCGCGGTCAGCTTCACCTTGTTGTCGCTGATCCGGGCACCGGCGGAAAGGCGGAAACCGCCGCCGAACGGATAAAGATCGATCACCGCGCCGAACGATTGCAGATCGAGGTCGCCATTGTAGTTCACGTCGTCAGACTCGACATCACGGCTGATCCCGAGGAACGTGGCGCTCGCCCGCGCTCCAAAGTTGCGGGAGGCCCGATAACCGAGTTCCGGCCCGATCCCGAGCGTTCCGCCCGTGACGCCGAGCGACAGGCCGCCCTCGTCCTGCGCCATGGCCGGTGAAGCCGCGAGACCCAAGGGCAACGCGATCAAAAGTACGATCTTCCTCATTTTTCCAAGACCCCCGCTGAAATTGATGCTGGTTTTCCGAACGATCCCGTTCACCGCGCGGCGCTATCAGAGCGCAGCACTCCGAAAATCATCAGAACTGTTGATTTTCCGGCCGGAAGCGCAGGTTTTGTGCCCCGAACGTAAGGCTTGCGGAACGTGACGCCCGCGTGCCGTGAATCGCCATTGCCGCTTGCGCCTGAATAGCCGGAAACCTAAGGGCACCTGCGGATCGGGGAGTGGCGCAGCCTGGTAGCGCATCTGCTTTGGGAGCAGAGGGTCGCAGGTTCGAATCCTGTCTCCCCGACCACTTTATCGCGAAAAGCGAGGGAAATCCGCCCGTTAGCATGGGCCTGCCGCGTGCTTGGATCACATGACCCCTGCACACGATGCCGGCACATGCGGAAAGGCGAAGACCCATGTCCCGCATCCCCTATGCCGTCCGCATCGATGGCCGATACGCCTTCCGGCGCCGCGTCCATTTCCGAAATTTTATCTCCAAACCTATAACCCTAGCGTTGCGGACCTCCGATCCCAGGCAGGCCCGCAGGCTCGCCGCGATCCTTGCGGCCCGCTTTGTCAGGGTGAAGGTAGATATCGACATGATGCTGGAGGATGGGAGGGCCCTCACCGGAACCGAGATCGAGGCGATCTTCCGCCAGAAGCTGGAGGAAGAGCTCTCTTTCTACGTCCACAGCGCCTATGAAAATGCGTCCTGGTCGTCGTCGGTGCCTGAGGTCGCCGCGCAAGAAGCGCAGGCTTACCGCATCCTACGGCTCCCCGATCGTAACCTCGGAATGACCGAAGCGGACCGCGCCAGGCTGATCGAACAGGGTCTCGGACACGAGATCCCGATGATCGAGGACTATATTCGTCAGGCCGTGGAAGCACTGAACGATGAAGATGTCAGCCGGCGTTTGGCGTCCATAGGCGCCCCCGCGCACAGCCAGAATATTGCAGCTGCTCGCATACATTTGATACGCGCGAGTGCCGCAGCCTGCTCGCGAGTCGCCCGGGTTTTCGACGACGATACGCTTGATGCCCCGGATCCCGTTCGCGCGCTGATCTCCGACCTCGGCGAAATGTCGCCGGAGGCCAAGGCGCTTTTGGGCCGCGCATCGCACACTCCGCTTCCCGGCATCCCTGCAGCGCAGCAGCCCGAGAGCTACTTCTTTGAATATGAGCCCCGTCGGTTTTCCGAGATCATCGATCAGGTGATCGCCCAGTTGAAGGCCGACAAGGTCTGGAAGGGCGACACCGGCCAGCAGCGACGCATCATGCTCAGCTTCGCCTGGATCACCGGCAACCGTCCGCTAGGTGCGTACAACCATCTCGACGCAGGCCGCTTCAAGGAAGGCCTGCAGAGGATTCCCAAGGACTTCCGGTTCGGCACCTTCGAGGAAGGACCGTTGTCCCGCCCGTTTGACGAGGTGGTAGCGGAACTACCTCCGCTGACGCCCGACCAGCGACGTAGCAATAAGACGGTCAACCGCGATCTGTCCTTCATGGGTACGGTCAGTAAGGTGCTCGCCAAGTCTTACTGGAAGCCGAAGTTCCCCGGTGCCGTCGTCGTGGATTTCGCTGCCGAGCGAGTGAAGATCACCGCGTCCGAGAAGAAGGATTTGCGTCCACCTTGGAAGCGCGAGCACATGGACTGCCTTTTTCGGTCTCCATTATACCTCGGCGGCGGCGGTGCGCTTCGCCGACTTCAGAACCAACGCGGAGCGGAACATGTTTGGCACGATGCCGCCTATTTCGCGCCGCTCATCTGGTTCTATTCGAGTGCTTGCCGCGAAGAAATCTGCGGTTTGGAGCTGGCTGATTTCACTGTGGATCACCCCACCCCGCACTTCGAGATCCGGGACAACCTGACGCGTGGCCGTGACGGTGAGATGAAGGGCGAAAAGCGGCCCGCCCGCAATCGCCATCTCCCAATCCATCCCGAGCTGATCCGCCTGGGCTTGCTCGACTATATCGCGGCGATCCGGAGGGAGGGCCATGTGGCGCTCTTCCCGGAGCTTTACCAGCAGTCGGAGAAGCGCGGCGGAGCATTCTTTTACGAGCGTGCTTGGCAGCACATGGCAGATTATATCGCCGACCGCCTGCCTGTCCGTGTCAATGCGAGAGGCAAGGGTCCGGATATTCACTCGATCCGCGCGCTCGGCTCTAGCTTCTACGAGGTTGAGGGAGTCAACGAGAATATCCGCGCCGATGTGATGGGCCACGCACGCAAGGGCGTAAACGGGATTTCCTACTCCAAAAGGATTGAGACCGAGGGTCTCGACGTGGTGCTAGCCGAGCGTCAGGCCTTCATTCTGAAATATATCCCCATCCTCACCGAACACGTTCCGGCATCTTCTATTCGCTTGCTACCACTCGATCAGCGATCGCGTGTCGGCTCGTCCCGCGAACGCAAGATCCGCAGCGATGCCAGGAAGGTGGCGCGCTAACCCTCTGGGCGATGAGGGGCGTTCGCCTTCATCGCCCTCAAATTTTATATCAACTCGCTTGGCGAGAACGCGACACGAACATAAAACAGCGGGTGACACGTTCAACCGCATCTCCGGCGTCTAAAACGCCTCCGGTCGCGTCGGCATCGCTGCTGGACGACGACAAGCTCGTCGCCATCGGCACACTCCTTGCCGCCGTTGCGGACCAGTGCCCATCCGCGATGCTCAGTCGTGTCGTGCTCTTGTCGGCCATGCTGGCCGTCCTGTTTGCAATCGCCTTGGCAGCCCGAAGTGTTGGGGAACCTTCGCTTCTTACGGCGGACGTAAGCGTTGCACTGACGCGCTGCTTGTCTGCGCCGCCCTCGAAATGGGCAGCGCCTTGACCCTAGCCCTTGATCCGATCGCCCCTGTTGAGGCCGCTCCAATTTCCGTCGTGTACAACCAGTACAAGGTGCACGAGCTGCACAAGCTGCACGGCGGGCAAATCTTAGAGACTGATCATGGTGAAGAAGGACAAGTGGATTACCTACCCCGATGTCGCACGAGCTGCCGAAAGGCTGATCCTCGGCGGTGTGCCGGAAGAGAAGATCAACGGCAGCATGATCTGGGACGAACTCGGGTACGGCAGCCGCCACAGCTCTTATAAGTTCCTCGCCGAGTGGCGCGCCCAGCGCAAGGCGGCGCCCAAGCTCACCCCGTTCGCTATGTCCGACGAGATGCGGGAACGTTTTGTGACCACCGTGGCGGGTCTGATGGGAGACGCTCTGCAGGCCGAGCGCCAGGCGTTGGCGGCACGGGCCGAAATGAAGGACGTCAAGATCGCGATCCTGGAAGGTGAGATCGCATCGCTGATGGACAGCCTCAGCGTCACCGAACAGGAGCGCGATGAGGCGACCGGCCAGATTGAGGAGATGACGACTACCAACAGGGAGTTGGTGACTGCGTTGGCGGCCAAGGAAGCGGCGCTGGAAGCGCTGGCGAAGGAATATGATCGCCTGTTCGAGCGTGTCCATCCTTCGCATCAGAAAGACGCTCCGCCGCCTGCGGAAGCGTAATGATCACCCGGGGCGGCTCAATGAGCCGCCCCGTTTCGTTCTGTTGAGCCTTCTGGGATCTGCACACGGACATAGTCTTAGGCCCAAAGTGGATCCACTCGCTGGCTTGCCAGCGCGAGGCGATCGAAGCCGACGCTTTCTAGATCGCGCAGGTTTGCACAGCGCCGTCGCCAAGCGAACTCCGCGCGCTTCTGCTGCGCCCAGCTGGCGATCCAATTTGGATGCCGGCGACCGCGGCGATAATCGTGGCGCCAGTGTCGCCCAGTTACGATCAGGTGACTGTGTGGCGCGACGATCCAGTCGCCATCATGGCCTTCGACCGCGTGGACCGCCCACGCCACGGCTGCACCCCTCGCGACGAACTGCGAATGCACGAAGCCCTCCACCATCCAGCGCCAGTTCTCGGGCCGGATGTGCCGCGGGATCTCCATCATGACATGCCAGCCTGCCAGGTCAGTTGGGTCGCCGGACGCGGCCGTAGCGTGATCCGCCTCTTCCCAGATGCGATAGGGATTGGTTGCGGCCCAAAGGGGTGCGCTGGCCGGAAGTGCCAGGCCAGATCCTTTCAGCTCGAAGCGACGTTCAGCGAAGCTCGCGGGCATCGGCCCGAATCGATCGACCGGCGAACTGTCACGCCAGATGTAGGCAACGTTCGCCGTCATGGTCCGATATGCGGGCACGCGCCCCACATACCGCCATTGTTCCGATACCGGGCGGATCTTGAAATCCGGCCAATCAGCGCGCGAGATCGAACGAGGCCGGACGATGAACTCGCGCCGGGCCGCCTTCAGCTGTTCCTGGTTGATGAGCATTGTTGTCTCCTGGAAAAGCCCACGCCGCCCTGGAAGAGCGGCGCGGAAGCGTCTTTCGATGGCGGAAGAGAATGAAAGCGGCCGGAGTCGGCCGTCTTTCTTGAAGAGATCAGCCGAACCGGACGACGGTCTCCACCGGCGCTGCCGGGGCGATCCAGTCGCCGCCGGTGGGCACGAAGCGGTTCCCGGTCAGCGGCTTGTCGCTCATCTCGGCCGCGGCGGCCTTGATCCGCTTCATCGCCAGCTTCCGGCCCTTGCCGATCCCCTTCGGCTTGCCTTCCACTCGGACCAGCGAGCCGCGCTTGTCGATCATGAAACACTCGTCGGCCTTGGTGCTGACGAGGATGATCGGCGCATCGTCGTTGGCGGCGAAGGGCACCAGCCGATCGACGATGTCGACCGTCAGCATCTCGCGATAGGCGACGCAGAAGGTCGTCGGATCCTTGACCCGGGTATCGGCCCAGCCGCTGTAGACGAGATCCTTGCCCATCATCTGCGCGATGCGCGCGAGTTCCATGCCGGTTTCGAAGTCCACCTCGCGGCCGGCCGAAAACGCGATGCTGTCGTTCGCCGGCTTGAACAGCGGCCACCCCATCGCCTGCCGAAGCGCGAGCATGAGGTTCTGGTGGTGCAATACGGTCAATTCCATCTGATCATTCCTTCTGGTGACGGCCTCCTGGCCGGAGCTTTTTTCCTGTTTCCCAGGATGCTCATTTCGGTCCCCATTGAGGGGTCAGTTGACCGCGCGGCGCGCGTGTCGCGCCGAGACGGCGACGACCGTCTCGATCGCGCGGCGCAGCCGGCGAACGGAGCGGGTGTTGCGGAACAGGCGAAGCAGCAGCGTCTCTGCCGCAGCTTCCAGGCGAGGCAGGTCGGACGGGGGCAACCCGGCATCTCGAGCGACGTCGCGCCAGAGTGAGGCGAGCACCACCTCGGCATGTTCAGGACCCGGACCCTGAACCTCCACCACGTCCACCCGCGACAGCAACGGCGCGGACAGCTTCGTCAGGCTGTTCGCGGTGAGGACCCAATTGATGTGGCTGAGGTCGACTTCCGCAGCGAGGCACCCGTCGAAGAAGCGATTGGCAGTCGATCGCTCGAGCATGCCGAGCAGCGTGTCGGCCGGATCGCCCATGGCATTGGCGGGCACCTTGTCGACTTCGTCGATGATGATGACCGGGTTTGCCACCTGCAGCCGCTGCAGGACGCAGGCCGGAAAACCGGGCTGCTGATGGCGGAAGCCGCGCGGGTTGCCCGCAAGCTCGTTGCTGCTGTTGACCCCGGCGAAGCTGAGGATCGCGTCGCCGCATCCCGACAGCGCCCCGATGCGGCGCGCAAGGTGGGTCTTGCCGGCCCCCGGCGGGCCCACCAGCAGCATCGGCCGGAACGACAGCCATGGCTTGCCGGCCCATTGGCTCATCGCAGCCTGCTCGCCGAGCCGGTCGATCGCCGCAGCCAACCACGGCGCTTCAGCGCGAAGGGCTGCCGTGATGCGCGGTTCTCCGCCTGCCCGGCTGGGAAGAAGCGCTGTCGAGCCCGCGAGCGGCAGCATCTTGGTCAGCGGTTCGTAAAGCGCGGAGATCGATGCGAGCGCGTCGCCGAACTCGTTGCCGTCCGGTGGGATGGACCGGCACGGGCGGATGAAGGGCTTTCCCTCGACGATCTGGATCACAGGCGCACCTCCGCATCCGGAGTGGCAAGCCAGGCCTCGGTCTTCTCGATGAGCGGTTCGGCGTCCTCGCGGCCGGCGAGCCACAGCCGCCAGGTCGCGACCGCACGCGCGGCAAGGTGTTTGCGGATTGCCCAGTGGCAGCCGGTCCGGTGCGCTTCGGCGAGCTCGGCCTTCGACATCGACACGAACGGCAGACCGTGCCGATGCGCGATCGCGTCAAACGAGGTTGCTGCAGCACCGCCATGCGCCTCCGCAACGTCGATCACCTCGCGGGTGAAGGCGAGATCCAGTTCGCGCAGCAGCCGTGCCCCGGCCACGGCATCACGCGCAGTCTCGGCGGCGGCGAGCAGCGACGGCACGACGATGTCCTCGGCGCGCCACAGCAGAAGGCGGCCAGGCGGAACGTGGAGGGCATCTGCGAGCCAGGAGATCGTCTCGGCAGGATCATCGGTGACGGTGGTCGAATGGGCCTGAAGGTCGAAGCCCAGCGTGCCGAAGCTGTAGAAGATGCTGAGCTTCGCGGCGCCGACCAGCAGCGTGCGCGCGGGTCGTTGCCCGAGCGCCGGTTGGTGGATCCAGGCGGTGGCGAGAGTGGCGGTTTCGATGGACATGGCTTTCCTCGACATGAAAGCGGCCCGGCCATCACAGGGATGACCGGGCCGAAAAGGGCTGATGATAGCGAAGGTGATCAGGAGGCGAAGGCGCGTTCGTCCTCCTGTCGCTTGAGCTTCGCAGTCATGCGCTCGAGCGCGGCCGCGATATCCGCCTTCATCGCGCGCGGTCGGCACCAGCGGATCAGCGCGCAATCTACGAAGGCGTGCAGGTGATGCAGCGCGGGCGTCGTTTCGATGTGCCTGGCGAGCGCCGCCATGGGGCGCGTGACCAGCGTCTCGTCGCCCGCCCGCGCGGCGGTCCACGCGAAGAACAGGCAGAGCGTGGCGACCGCGTCCTCCATCACATAGTCGCGGATGCGATCGGTCTCGCCGGCTTCCCACAACGCGGCGACATCACCGCCGGAGGTGGACATCTTCACGGGAATGCCGATCTCGTCGCACAGGGACGCCAGCCCCACCTTCCGGCCGTGGCTGGAATAGAGATCCGCCAGATCGGCATGTTCAGCCCCGAAGCGGTTGGCGGCGGCATGGTCGGCAAGCGCCTTCAACGACCACAAGCGCGTGCGTTGCGCAGCGAGCCGCAGGACGAGCGCATCGAACTGGCGCGAGTTGTATCCGGTCACGACGCCGGCGTTGCCCATGCGGCGATCGGCTTCACGAACCAGGTCGGCTTCGCTTACGCCATCAGCGACGACCATGGCGGATATGTCGAATGACCAGCCCCCGGCGACCTGCCACGCCGTGGCGAAGCCGATCGCGACGGGCCGGTGCGTCGGCCAGGGCGGGAACGAGCCGTCCGGCGTCGGCGGCGATATGGTTTCAATATCGTAGCTCAGGATCGAGCCGGGTGCGCGGACGCTGCCCGGCCCGCGCATGGGATCGCGCATGGTTGCCTCATCATGATTGAAGGTGGGGATGCCCCCGGGGACGACCAGTGATTCTGAGGGGTCAGCACGCAATCGCTTTTCCCCTAATCCTCCCTGATCATCACCCCGATCGACAGCCAGCTTCCCGGCACAGGCGATGGCGATCGCGTGTCACAGAGCCTCGGGATAAGGTGGGATAGTGGGACAACGGCGCCGACCGCAGGGATGGCGCAACCCAAGGTCCGCTGAGCGGGCCGCCCAGAGCCCTGACGGGCGACGGAGCCTCTTCCGAGGCGACGCCCGGCCGCCGGCCGGTCACCCGAAGCGAAGCTGAGGGCGCAGCTGTTTTGGGGCACGAGTGCCCCAAAACAGTGGTATTGCGCGTGTTTCCGAGACTAACGCTCGCCCAGCCGGGGCGTTAGCTTTTCCACTGACCCGCTAAAAAGATTCGGTTTCGAGTTTAGTCGCCAAAAGGGCTCGTGTTGCTGAAGCGCAACAGGTGGCTATCAGCACATCGGCGCGCGCGATTGGACTTGCCAATCTAGGGAGCCGATCCTTTTAGCATTGGATGGAACGCTCTCATTTCATTTCGTCCGCCTTTAAGAGCGGCATGGAACGTGTCCGCGAGATTGAGGGGGAGGTCGACGCCGAGATCGAGCGCCTTCGTGCGAGGGCTGAAGAGCGGGATGAACAAGGGCGGCTGACCAAGGCCGCCAAGGACATCCGTCAGTCGCTACACAATCCGGATCTCGTAACCACCACGATCCCGGTAGCGTTGAAAGCGATGTCCAAAACGCGGGTGCGCCTCCTGCGCGAAGCTCACGAGGCTCACGTCGCCCTCGAACAAACGTGTGCCAAGTACGCGACGGCTTTGGCGGCGCTTCGGTGGCACGACCTGAAACGAGAGCTATTCGAACAGGATGCTCCGCGCCCGCGGAAGCACGTGCTTGCTGCATCGGAGATCAGCGAGGAGGAGCTGACATTCCTCCGTGAGATGCGCCGGCGCGGAGTTCCTTCGTCCGCGATGGACCAAGGCAATATCTACGAGCGGGATTTCATCGCCTTGTTTCTAAAAGAACTGGCGAAGCCCATCGACAAGAGAGGACCGGGCGGAGCTTGGGCTCGGACGTTCGCCGAAGGCGAGTTGACCATGCCAGTGCACTCGATGACGGACGACCAGATCGAAGCATTGCGCATTGTGTATGATCCTGCACGCGACACTGGGATCGAAGCCAAACGGGTCCTAGAAGCCGCAGCCGGACGCGAACTCGATATCAGTTTGAACTTCGCAATGATGCTCATTGCCATCAATGAGCAGATCGATCTCGACGAGTTGCCGGGCCTCAAGAAGAACATCGACACGGCCGAGCGCCTCGCCTGGAAGCGAGATGTCGCCAAGATCCTCGATCAACTCGGATTAAACGCGAGTGATATCGAGCGCGCGAGAGCTATCCTTGCGGGTCCACCAGCAGAAGCCGCCGCAAGCACGGCGCCGGGACCACACGCGCTGGCGGAGCCACTCGCATCGGCGCAACCAGGGGCCCCGCCCGCGGGACCGCCCGCGTCGGCCGAGCCACCCGCGTCGGCGGTCAGCGATTGCTCGATCTCAACAACAGAGATGAGTCAAGCGGCAGTAGATCAGTATCAAACATTAGCGCGCGAAATTGTCGATAAGCGCATGGCCGATCTTTGGATCGCCATTGGCCTACCATCAGCGCCTGATGACATATACGTGCTCGAACTAGCTGCGGTAGACGCTCTACGCGCAGGTGTTCAGGTCGACTATTTGGAAGAGATAGCGGATCGCGCGAGCTACAGTCCGAACGTCGCGTTCATCGACGAACTCATAAAGAGGGAGAGTCGATTACTTGCAGCCCGGCTTACTGAAGATCCAGACTTTAGAAAGCAGATGCAGTATGCGGGCTTTTTCGATGGCGCGCGAGGTGGCACGAGCGCGCTTCCCATGCAGACTTAGCCGATCCCTTTACCAACCAGAGAGGCACGGTTGACACCCGTTACAAAATCCTCTCTCATCTGAGGAGCGAAATTGTAACGGGGCGACTCACGTGGAATGCGCGATCTGGTTCGATCCGAATGACGTCCGGCGTCGCCTGGAGGCGCTGGGCCTTACTTTCGAAGAATGCATGCGCGTGGTGAACGCCATGGTCGCCGCGTTCAATGGCTGCACGGATAATGATCCCCCCACCGCAGCGGGCTGGGATGCGTGGCGGTTCGGCACCCGCACCTTCCGCGATGTGAAACGCTCGCACGGGTGGGAAAAGGACGACCAGGACAATCTGTCGACGATTGTGCATCCCGATCGCGCCTTCCGCATCGCGGTGGTGAACACCAATGAGGCAACAGGCCTTCGGGATGCGCAGCCGAAGAACAAGTCAGCGAAGGGCAGCGGCTCCGAACGCGCCGTCCGATTGAACCGCGAACCGCCACTGCCGATTCCCGAATTCCTGAAGGAATTTGAGGAGGCGCTGGCCGCCGCCGCCCGGTCCGAGGCACCTATTTGGTATCTGTGCGCTTACATCAGCGACGATACGGTTCGCGCCGAGCTGTCGTTCCCGATGACCGTGGAAAGCGGCTATTTGTGCAACTGGCGCGAGCGGATCATCCTGATCGATCAGGATGGCCCTGTGTGCGATGTTCGCAGGCGCGATGATGACGATTACGGTCCGAACTTCGACATCCCGGTCCGTCGCAAGAGGTAAGCCATGTTCAATCCCGCGAGGCTGAGCCTCGCGCGCCATCGCGCCGGGCTGAGCAAGAGCCAGCTGGCGGAGGCCGCGCGCGTGAGTCGGCCTGCCCTCCATCGGTATGAAACCGGCGCGACTGATCCGGCCCCGGATATCGCGGACCGGATCGCCGCTGTGCTCGGCTATCCGGCGACTTTTTTCTACGGCGATACCGTGGATCAACCGCCGCGAGATGCCGCGAGCTTTCGGTCGATGTCGCACATGCTGGCCGGCGATCGCGACGCCGCGCTCGCGGCGGGATCGCTCGCGTTTATGCTGAGCGATTGGGTGGAGGCGATGTTCGACCTTCCCGAGATTGATGTGCCCGATCTCAGCGACGAACAGACACCTGACCATGCCGCGCGCGCGCTTCGTGAGCTATGGGGTCTAGGCGAGAAGCCGATCCGCAACATGGTCCATCTGCTCGAAGCCAAGGGCGTTCGCGTCTTCTCGCTGGTGGAGGAAACCCGTTCGGTTGATGCCTTCTCGGTCTGGCGGTCGAACAAGCCCTACATCTTCCTCAACACCGTAAAGACGGCCGAGCACAGCCGGTTCGACGCGGCGCACGAACTCGGCCATCTCGTCCTGCACAAGCATGGTGGTCCGGGGGGGCGCGAGGCTGAGAATGAAGCGAACCGGTTCGCGTCCTCGTTCTTGATGCCGTCAGCGGATGTGCGGGCCCGCATTCCGGTCGTGCGTGGGTTGAACCACATCATAGCCGAAAAGGCTCGGTGGAAGGTATCGGTGGCCGCGCTCAATTACCGCCTGCGCCAACTCGGCATCACCTCCGAGTGGGAGAATCGACAGCTGTGCATCCAGATCGCGCGCAACGGCTATCGCACTGCCGAGCCGGAGGGCATCGAACGCGAGACGTCCGTGGTGTGGGAGAAGGTGTTTGGTGGTTTACGGAAAGAGTGCATGACCAAGCACGATATCTCGGCGGCGCTGCACATCCCGGTCACCGAGATTGATAAGCTCGTCTTCGGCTTGACGCGTATGATGAGCATCGAAGGTGGACGTCAGGGGGCTGCCGGCAGCGCCCGCGGCAAGTTGTCGCTGGTGTCCGACTGATGAGATTTGGGGGTTAGGTGCCGATACTGGATTGGATGACGCGCGGAGGCGACGTCCGCGCGGCGGCGGAGGTGCCGTATCGGCTGCTGGAGGCGGTGCCCGCGCTGAACGGCGGCGATGGCGACGCCGCCAATATGCTCATTCAGGGCGACAACCTCGACGCGCTAAAGGCGCTGCTGCCCTATTACAAGGGTGCAGTGAAGTGCATCTACATCGACCCGCCCTACAACACGCGGTCGGCGTTCGAGCATTACGACGACAATCTCGAGCATAGCCAGTGGCTGGCGATGATCTACCCGCGCCTCGTGCTGCTGCGCGAGCTGCTGGCGGAGGACGGCAGCATCTGGGTGTCAATTGACGACAATGAGGGGCACTATCTCAAGGTCGTGATGGACGAGGTCTTTGGGCGAAGGAACTTCGTCACAACCTTCATTTGGAAGAAGGTGGACAGTCCTAACGACAACAAAGTCGCTATCACGCCGGATCACGAATTCGTCCTCTGCTACGAGCGGGCACCCGGCGCCGCAGGGTTCAAGCAGCAATCAACCACAAGCATATTGGACGCTTACGGCTCCGTAGATGAGCAAGGCCAGCGCTATCGCGACCGCCTGTTGAAGAAAAACGGCAAGAGCAGCCTACGCGCCGACCGTCCGACAATGTTCTTTGGAGTTGAGGCGCCCGATCGGTCCTTGGCTTGGCCAATCCATGACGACGGAAGGGAGGCACGATGGGCGATGAGTCCAGCCGGCGTCGAACGAGTTCGTGAGGAGGGGCGACTTGTGTGGAAGAGGCGCCAGCGTCTCGGTGAGGAGGTCTGGGTGCCATACGTAAGGGAGTTCGCGCCCGCTGCCCCGACCCGCCCACATTTTACGATCCTGTCGGACGTGAAGACCTCACGGCAGGCGAAAGCACATCAACGGCAGTTGCTCCCGGACGCACCCGTTTTCGATACCGTGAAGCCCGAGGAACTGTTGGAGCGGATCTTAAACTTAGGAACCCGCGCTGGCGACCTCGTGCTAGACAGCTTTCTCGGCTCCGGCACGACGGCTGCGGTGGCGCACAAGATGGGGCGGCGCTGGATCGGCATCGAAATGGGCGACCATACCGAGACGCATTGCAAGCCGCGGCTGGACAAGGTGGTCGCCGGCGAACAGGGCGGCGTGTCGCAGGCGGTCGGCTGGACGGGCGGCGGTGGCTATCGCTTCTATCGGCTTGGCGCGCCGGTGTTCGAGGCCGATGGTCACATCGCCGACGGCATTCGCTTCGCGACCCTCGCCGCGCATATCTGGTTCAGCGAGACTGGCACGCCCTTCACCGGCGCCGCCGATAGGCCGGTGCTAGGAGTGCATGACGGCACCGCCTATGCGCTGCTCTACAACGGCATCCTCGGCGATCGCTCCGTCAGCGGCGGCAACGTGCTGACCGCGGCGCTGCTCGCGCAGCTGCGCGCGGAGAGCGGTTGGCACGGGCCGATGATCGTCTATGGCGAATGGTCGAAGCTGGGCCTGGCGCGGCTGGGCGAAGCCGGCGTCACCTTCAAGCAGACCCCCTATGACGTGAAGGCGCGCTGATGGAGCTCAAGGACTATCAGCGCCGCGCGCTCGATGCGCTCCGCACCTTCCTCGACCAGGCGGCGATCCGCGACCATGCCGCTGCCTACGCCGCCGCCTGCGCGGTCGGCGAGCCGGGGGCGTATGGAGCGACCTACCGCCCGCTCGCGGGGTTGCCGGGTGTGCCCTATTGCTGCCTGCGCCTGCCGACCGGCGGCGGCAAGACACTGCTCGCCACCCACGCCATCGGCATCGCGCGCGACTCCTATCTCGCGCGCCGCTATCCGGTTGTGCTGTGGCTGGTCACGTCGAGCGCGATCGCCGACCAGACGCTGGGCGCGCTCAAGAAGATCGGCCACCCCTATCGTCAATCGCTGGAGGCGCAGTTCGGCGGCGCCGTGCGCGTGCTCGGCATCGACGAGCGACGGCAACTTCGACCGCAGGACATGGCCGATGCCGCCACGGTTATCGTCGCCACCGTCCAGTCCTTCCGCGTCAACAACGTCGCCGACCGCAACGTCTATCGCGACGACGAGGAGCTGGAGCCGCACTTCGCGGCGCTGGCCCCCGGAATCGACCTCGCTCGGCACGAGGACGGCCCTCGCCGCGGCAAGCCGATCGCGAGCTTCGCGAATTTGCTGAAGCTGCACCGGCCGCTGGTGATCGTGGACGAGGCGCACAATTTCACGTCGACGCTGTCCGGCGAGACGTTCGGCCGGCTCGCGCCCGCGGCCGTGGTGGAGTTTACCGCGACGCCAGTGCGCTCGAACGTCATCGTCTCGGCCACCGCCGCCGAGCTGAAGGCGGCGGACATGATAAAGCTGCCGATCCACCTGTCGCAGCATGGCAGCTGGCAAGCGGCGATCGCCCATGCGGTCGACAACCGCGCCTGGCTGGAGGGAATCGCCGCGAAGGATGGGGGCGGCATCCGCCCGATCGCGCTGTATCAGGCACAACCGGCGCGCGAAGGCGCCGAGGCGACGGTCGATGTGGTGAAGCGCCACCTGATCGAAGATTGCCGCATTCCCGAAGACCGGATCGCGGTGGCGACCGGCAATCAGCGCGAGCTCGACGGCATCGATCTGTTCGATCCTGCCTGCATCATCGAGCACGTCATCACCGTCGACGCGCTGAAGGAAGGCTGGGACTGCTCCTTCGCCTATGTCTTCTGCTCGCTCGCCAGCATCAGGAGCGGCGGCGCGGTGGAGCAGCTGCTCGGCCGCGTGCTGCGGATGCCATTCGCGACACGGCGCTCGTCCGAAGAGCTGAACCGCGCCTATGCTCATGTTTCCGAACGCAACTTCTTCGAAGCCGCCGAAGGGCTGAAGGACCGTCTGACCCAGATGGGCTTCGACGAGCGCACGGCGTTGGAGGCGATCGTCGAGCAGCCCGAGACGTTCGAATGGAGCAAGGACCAGCCGCTGTTCACCCGGCCCGAGCTGCCGGTGCTGCGGGTTCAGGAGCGGCCGGACCAGAGCGGCTGGACGCCCGAGATGGTGGCCGCGACGCGCATTGCTGACGATGGCGCGGGCGGCGTCGCGATCACGTTCGACACGGCTTCTCCCGATGCGGTGCTGCTTGAGGTGGCGGCGGCGGTCACGACGGAAACGACGTCGCCGGTGGCGGCGATGGAGGCGTTCCTCGTCCAGCGCGCGGCGTCGCTGTCCCCTGCCGAGCAGGGCGAAGTGCTAGAACTGCCGCGTCTTGCGATCGAGCGTGATGGGCAGTTGGAGATCGTCTTCCCTGACACGCTGGTGGATGTCGGCGGCTGGGATCTGCGCCAGGTCGACACGAGCCTGCCCGGCTTTGCGCTGACGGATCGGCCGGACACGTTCGAGATGGACGTGGACGGCGACCAGGTCGTTTACTCGCGGATCGATGCGGCCGCCGAGCTGGCGTTGGACGACGCAACGGACTGGGACATTGCGGCGCTGTCCCGCTGGCTCGACCGCACGACACGCCAGCGCGACGTCGCCCAGCCGATCTTCCTCGAATATTGCCGCCGCGTGGTGGAGAGCGTCGCCGAACGCATCCCGCTCGCTCAGCTCGTTCGTGGCAAGTACGCGCTGCGCCGCGCGATCGTCGCGCGCGTGACGCAGCTCCGCCGTGAAGCCGGCGCTCGCGGTGTCCAGCTCCTGCTTGGCGACATCGCGCCGGTTCTCGCTCTCGGCCACAACGGCTTCAGCTTTAGCAAGGCGGGCTATGATCCACGCACGCCTTACGTAGGACCTTGGCGACCACGGAAGCACCTGTTCTCCCAGGTGGGCGATCTGAAGCACGGCGGCGAAGAATTTCACGCCGCCATGGCGATCGATGATCATCCTGCGGTGAAGCACTGGGTCCGCAACGTCGACCGCACCGCCTGGTCCTATGCGCTACCAACCTCAACCGACCTCTTCTACCCCGACTTCGTCGCCGAGCTGACCGACGGCCGCAAGCTGATCGTCGAATACAAGGGCGCCGATCGCACCGACAACGCCGACAGCCGCGAGAAGAAGAACATCGGCGCGCGGTTGCAGGAAGTGAGCGGCGGGAGCGTGGTGTTTCTGTGGGCGGAGCTCGACCGCGGCGGCGGGGTCGCGCGCCAGATCGACGCAGCGATCGGCTGAGAGGGACAGGCATGGACAAGTTGAACCGAAAGCAGATCCAGGCACGCGCCCGCGAGATCCTCGAAGAGCATTCCGGCGGCATACGCTGGGGCGAGATATTGAAGCTGATCCATGCCGGCGCGCCGGACACGCCGCCCAACAGCATCCATGGGGCCATACAGGTGCTGTTCCAGAGCTCGGACGATATCGTGAAGGTCGCCCGTGGCACCTATCAGCTGTCGAAGTTCGTAGAGGAGGATGCAGCAGAGGCGATCGCCGCGGAAGAAGCCACCGCGACCGCACCGATTGCTCCAGTGAAGAACGGCGCGACCCAGGAGACGCTGGCCGAGCAGGATTTCTACGCCAGCTTTGCGCAATGGCTCGAAGAGAATGACGAGGTTACAGTCGCGGGTGCGCTCGGCGGCAGTAGCCTTGGCGGAAAGTGGGGAACTCCGGACGTGATGGGCGTCCTCAAGCCCCGCGCCCAGGACATGTTCAAGTTCGAGCCGCAGATCGTGGCGGCCGAGATCAAGGCAACCCCCAGCCAGCCCGTCGTGGCCTTCGGTCAAGCGGTCGCTTACCGGCTGTTCTCGCATAAGAGCTACATCGTGATCCCGCGGACGACGAGCAGCGACGACATGAACCGGCTGAAGTCGCTTTGCAGCATCCACGGCGTCGGACTCGTCGTTTTTACGCTGGACAAGAACGAGCCAGACTATGGGGTGATCGTTCTTCCCGCCATAGCGACGCCGGACATGTTTTACGTGAACAGCATGCTCGATCGGCTGAAGGTGAGCGAGCCGAACTTGTTGAACCGGTTGTTCTAGGCGGAAATAGCCAAAGCGGGTTGCTGAGGGCCATTCACTCCAACAGTCACCTTGCTGCTTCTGGGCCGGAGGGCGACTGGCAGCTTCGGTTCGAAAAGCGCGAGAAGCGGACTGCCTACTAGCGTCATCCAGGACGCGGCCCTTCCTGGGTGACTTAAACGCGCGAGCAACTCACAACCGGTTCCGAGAGCTGCGCGCGCGTATCGGCACCGCCGCGCATTGGCCTCGGAGGAGGTTTAAACGAAGATATCAACCCGATCTCGTGCCAGAAGCTGTTTCTTAGCGCGTACTTGCTGCTAGTCTCCCTACTGGAGGGCGCTTGCGTGTATATTGCTGAGATCAGGATCGAGAACTTCCGGCTGTTTGGTTCAACCGATCGCGCCTTCCATCTTCCGCTCAATCCCGGGCTGACGGCGCTGGTCGGCGAGAATGACGCGGGCAAGACTGCGGTCATTGATGCGCTCCGCCTGGTGCTCGGTACGCGCGACCAGGATATGCTGCGCGTCGATCCGGTGGATTTCCACCAAAGCGCGCCCGGCGCGGAACGCGCCGACCAGATCACCATTCGCTTGACCTTCCGCGGCCTTACCATTGCCGACCGTGGCGCCTTCGCCGAGTTCCTCACCTATGAGAACGTCGGCGAACAGCTCGAGACCGCGCTGATCGTCACCTGGATCGCCAAGCGCAACACCAAGGAAGGTAGCTCGCGGCGGGTGCTTCCGCCCGAATGGCGCACCGGCGCCAAAGGCGATGGCCCCCTGTTGGACCTAGGCGCGCGCTCGCTTTTGACAGCGACCTATCTGCGCCCGTTGCGCGATGCGGAGCGCGCGATGAGCGCCGGGCGCGGATCGCGCCTGTCGCAGATCCTCCAGCACACCGCCGAGATTCGGAATACCGGCATTGGCTTCGACCGCAACACCAACCCGCCAATCGAGCCGAAAGACCTGAGTGTGCTCGGGCTCGGCGACTATGCCAGCCACCTGTTCAGCGAAAGCGAAGGCATCAAGCTGGCGCGTAAGCGGCTCAACGAGGAATATCTCGCGCCTCTGTCGTTTGCGGATGATCTGCTTCTTGCCCGCATCGGCGTTGCAGGAGCGCATGAGGACAATCTCAGGCTGCGCCAGCTTCTCGAAAAGCTGGAGCTGGCGTTGACGGCGTCGACCGGTGCGGACAGCGCACACAACCGCGGGCTCGGGTCAAACAACCTGCTGTTCATGGCCTGCGAGCTGCTGCTCCTCGCGGCTGAAAGCGACGGCTTCCCGCTGCTGCTGATCGAGGAGCCCGAGGCGCATCTCCACCCGCAGCGCCAGCTGCGTCTTATGTCGTTCCTACAGGCTCAGGCAAGCAAGCCCCGCGCCGATGGCCAGAAAATTCAGATCATCGTCACTACGCACAGCCCGAACCTGGCCTCAGACCTGCGACTCGACAATCTGGTGCTGATCGAAGGAGCGCGGGCTTTCCCATTGTGTCGTGGCAAGACCCAGCTCAGCGCTTCCGACTATCGCTTTCTCGAGCGCTTCCTCGACGTGACCAAGTCGAACCTGTTCTTCGCGCGCGCGGTGATGATCGTCGAAGGCGATGCCGAGACGATCCTGATGCCGGTGGTCGCCAAGCTGCTCGCCCGCGATTTCCACGAATATGGCGTGTCGTTGGTCAATGTCGGCGGCGTTGGGCTCGGCCGTTATGCGCGAATTTTCCTACGTGAGGACCCGGAAAAGGATGGCGAAATCAATATCCCCGTCGCCTGCGTGACCGACATGGACGTGATGCCCGACATGGCGCCGTGGATTGTCGGCAAGCTCGAACCAGGCCAGCCGGTGCCTGCACGACCGCCCTCGCGGCGGCAATGGCGGATCAAGGCCGACCTGCCCGGCGAGCAGCTTGCTCAGCGCCGTACCGAACGCCGCGCCAAGGCGTCAGGCCAGCGAGTCGAGACCTTCGTCTCCGACGAATGGACGCTCGAATATGACCTCGCCTTTCACGGGCTCGGCAAGCAAGTCTATCGCGCCGCTTCGCTCGCATTGGCGGACGTCTCGCTCAACGCCGGCGGTGCAGTACGGCCTGAGGTAATTGCCGGGGCCGATGCGGCCTATCAGGCCTTGGCCGACGCCGGTCATGACCGGGAGACGCTCGGCTCCCACATTTATGCGCTGTTCGAGGCCGAGGGCGCATCGAAGGCAATCGCCGCCCAGTATCTGGCCGAACTGCTCGAGCAGGAGGTGGAAGCCGGAACGCTCCCCGCCCTCAAGTTGCGGCAGCTGCTGCCGCCCTATGTCGTCGCGGCAATCGCGCACGTCACCGCGCCGTTCCCCGTGCCAGAGCCGAACGGCGCTGCGGCACCGGGACCGGCGGCGGCCTGAAGCCGATGTTCGACGATCTCATCCGGGAGCAGGATGTCGCCTGGGCGGCGACGCTGATGGGACTGGGACCAGAGGGCTTCGCGCCGGTCGGTGATGATGACAGCCGGCTCCGGGCGATGCTCAATCTCGACACAGTCGATTTTGAAGCGTGTCCTGGGAGCGGCAAGACGACGCTGCTCGTCGCTAAGCTCGCCGTGTTGGCAACGCGCTGGCCGCACCGGCACCAAGGCATCTGCGTACTCTCGCACACCAATGCGGCGCGCAACGAGATCGGAGCCAAGCTCGGCAATTCGGCTGCGGGAATCTCGCTGACCCGCTACCCGCATTTCGTCGGCACGATCCACGCCTTCGTTAACGAGTATCTGGCGCTGCCCTGGCTGCGCTCGAAGGGCGTCGACGTTCGCTGCATCGATACGCAAATCGCGCTCGCCAAACGCTGGGGGCTTCTGCCCGGGAAAACACGCTGGGCGATCCAGAAAGCCCGGCTCAGCGAAGGGTGCCTGATTTACACGCGGCCCGACTATACCGGCGGCAGTACCGGCAAGTTCGGGCAGCAGACGCCGACCTACCAAGCGCTCCTCGAGGCACGGCGCACGGGCAGCGAACAGGGCTATTTCTGCTTCGACGAGATGTTCGTCTGGGCAAACGAGTTGCTCGACATGCGCCCGGGGGCAGCAGCTGACCTCCGGCGGCGCTTCCCGTTGGTGTTCGTCGACGAGGCGCAGGACAATAGCGAGGAGCAGTCCGCGCTCCTGCACCGGATTTTTTGCGCGGGTGACGCGCCGTCGCGTCGGCAGCGCTTCGGGGACTCCAATCAAGCGATCTATGCTCGCCCCGGCGCCGAGGGTGCTGCGACCGATCCCTTTCCTGGCGCCGCGGTTCAGGCGATGCCGCGCAGTTACCGGTTCGCGCAGCCGCTCGCCAATGAAGTGAAGGGGCTCGGCGTCGCGCCCCATGATCTGGTCGGTGCGGGGCCGCCGCCCGAGCACGGCGTCGGACACCAGGCGCCCACGCTTTTCCTGTTCGACGACGCCAGCGTGCAGTCGGTGCTGCCCCGCTATGGGGCGCATCTCGTCGCGACGTTTGACGCCCATGTGCTCGAACGCGGTGTGTTCACCGCCGTGGCGGGCGTGCACGATCTTGACGAGGCGGGCCCAGTGCCGCATGCGATCGGCCATTACGCCCCCGCCTATGATCCGGCCTGCGCGCGCAAGGAAGCGGCGCCAGCCAGCTTCGCGCAATATCTGGCACGCGCGCGGTTCGAGATGGCGGGCAGCGGCAACAGCGACAGGTTGATCAACGCGGCGGCATCGGCGCTGTTCGCAGCAAGCGAACTGGCCGGCGGGACGCACGGGCGGATGGCGCGCAAGTCGCCGCATCGCCGCATAGTTGACCTCCTCACCGGCACTGAGGCGCATCCCGCCTATCTTGCTCTGATCGAGCGCGTGCTCGCCAGCCGCGGCGAGATCGCGGAGGCCGATTGGCAGGCGACGGTGCGTCCGCACGCGGAGACTGTCGCCCGGCAACTGAGCGGCGCCGAGGCGCTCGGGGGTGCGGCGGCATTCCTCGCCTGGCCCAAAGGCGAAGCAGCGCTCCAGGCCGGGGCGGCGCCTATCGCGCGAACCGACAACCTGTTCGCTTATCCCGAGGACGCCCCGCAGGTCCGGGTCCGGCTGGGATCCATCCATTCGGTCAAGGGTGAGACCCACACCGCGACACTGGTGCTAGACAGCTTTTACTTTGCGCATCACCTAAGTGTGCTTAAACCCTGGCTCCTCGGCGCTAAAGCGGGCGGATCGCGCCTGGATAGCCGAGGCAATGTGATCGCTGAAGGCCCGCGGATGCTTGGCCGGCTGCGTCTGCACTATGTCGCAATGACGCGCCCGACTCATCTCCTGTGCCTAGCGATGCGCAAGGATGTCTTTGCTGCGGGAGAACTCGACATTCTCGCCGGACGCGGCTGGATGATCATCGATTGCTGTGCGCCTGCACAAGCCTGAACGACCGGAGGACAGCTTTCAGGATTGCCGACCGGTAGGTCGAATGGCCGACATTGCGGCGCGTTGCTGCCAAGCAGCTTCCGGCTTGGCGATTGGCTGGTTCTGGGTCGGTTGCAGACTAACAGGTTTCGGACGTGCTGAAGCGCTGAGCGGACGTTCGACCCAGTATTCCAGATGATGTCGGTCTATTATTGTTATGGCGGTCAGACATAGAGGCTAGGCCTCGCGCCGATGAAGATGAGCCTGCGCGATGTGCGGAGTGGAGAAGGCGTGCGGATCTCCGCGTCCCTAAAGCGCCGGTTCGCTGCAGTGGCGCAATTGCACACCATGGCAGTCGCGCTACTATTCGGCCATGTCTTCCTTGTCCGACAGCGCTGTGGCAACGCTCTGGCTAAGCCAGTTTAACGACGCAGAGCGACCGGTGGCTGCTTCCCTGGTCGACGAGCTTCTGCTGGTGGGAGCGGATGAGTTTCATAGAGGAATGAAGCAACTCCTCGATCAAGTCATGGCATCGCGCGACGGGCGTCCAGCTGCGCTCTATGCCGAGCGCGAGGTTGAAACCGAGCAAGGTGCAATACGACCGATCTTCGGTGAACCAGGCGATCGTCGGGCAACAGGGCTGGGGCCGGCCCCGTTATTGTTCGACCCCAAGGCACCCGAGGTCGGCAGCGAGGGTCCAATCGCCAATCTGATCACCGGCTATCAGCGCCTGCATGGCGATGCTGTCCTGGATCATCCTGGCCCCGACCTGTTGCGCGACCGGCGTGCCGGACCGATTGTGATCGTCGCGGATTTCATCGGATCGGGGAACCGCGTATGGGAAATGCTGGAGGCCTTTCGAGCCGTTCGATCGGTTCGCAGCTGGCACTCCTATCGCCTCGTGGATTTCTATGTTCTGGCCTATTCCGGCACGGAGGAGGGCATCGCATTGGTGCGAAGGAACCGACTTCGCCCCAAGGTGCTCACCGTCGCCGGCTGTCCAACGCTTCAGCAGGCGTTTCGCGGCGAGGCGAGAGATGCCGTGTTGCGCCTTTGCTATGCCTATCCGCCTAACTATCGCTTTCCACTGGGTTTTGGCGCCTCATCGGCGTTGATCGCTTTCGCCCACGGCATCCCGGACAACGCGCCCGCAATCCTGCACAGCGATTTCGAGGGGTGGAAGCCGCTTTTTCCCAACCGTAGCGCCTTGGCGTCTTCCGCTGACTTTCCGCCGTCGAATCGGGAGGAATTGGTCGCGAGGTCCGCAAAAATGCTGCGCGTGCTCGACGCGCAGCGTTATCTTGCCGACAGTCGCGGGCGTCGCTGGATTCAGACGATGCTTGTCCTTGCGGCTTTGGACGCTGGCGCGAGGACGCGTGAGCTGGTTTCGGCCCAAACTCGGATCAGTCTCGGGACCGTCGACGAGACGCTTGAATTCACCCGAATTGCGCGATGGACAAGGGAGAACAATGCGCTGACGCCGCTTGGGCGCGCTGAATTGCAGCGCCTGCGTCGGCGCAGAGCGCGAATGCCGGTCCTTCCAACCGAGCGCAAACCCTTCTACTATCCGACGCAGCTGAGGGCTCGGTGAGCGGGTCTAGGAATGCGCCGCTTCGGCGGCGACGGGTCCTTTTGGGATCTGGGGCGCTGGATTACCGGCGTCCGCTAGGCGGAGCGAAGTATTCACGCTGCGCGATAATGCACGTCGTGCCTGGCGAAGTCTTGGTCGCGACGCGCATTACCCCCCACCCGGGTGGGTCAAAGTAGACGATGCCGCCGGGTCCTCAGCGCTATCGGGCACAAGGACGCCGCGAGGGCGTCGACGAAACCGTGCTGGCCAACGCCCTCTCGGTCATTGATCGGATCCGCGCGGCCGATCCTCGCATCACGCCGGTACTCACGCTTCGCCATCTGAGCGAGCTGGTTGGCGTTCCATATCCGCACTTGCGGGATCTTGTGGCGCGCAGGGTGCCGAGATCCTATAAATTCTTCTATCTCAAGAAGCGGATCCCGGGGCGAACTTCGACCCGCATGATCAGCGTACCGAATAAGACATTACTGTCGATCCAGCAGTGGATCGTAAGCGATATCCTCCGCTTCACGTCTGCCCATGAAGCCAGCTACGCGTTTCACCCCGGGGGCAGGCCGCTCGAGGCGGCGGAGGAGCACTGCGGATGCGCCTGGCTGCTCAAGGTCGATCTCCAGGATTTCTTCCATACGATCTCCGAAGGGCGCGTGGCTGGCATATTTGCTGAACTCGGCTTCAATCGGCTGCTCGCGTTCGAGCTTGCACGCCTGGTGACCGTCGCGTGCGAGCGGGCGAAGCCCTCAGATCCTGCGGCGCGCTGGCCCACGATTCCTTATTATCAGTGCGCACATGAAGGCATGCTCCCGCAAGGCGCGCCAACCAGTCCGATGCTCTCCAACCTCGTGATGCACAGGACCGACGGGGTGCTCGCCCGCCTCGCCCGCGCGCATGGCATGCGCTATTCCCGCTATGCGGACGATCTGGCCTTTTCTTGCGGCGCCGATCGCGACGCGGCGCATGTCCGCCGGTTCAAGCGGCTGGTTCTCAAGTCACTGAACGAAGCGGGGTTTCGCCCGAACCTGCGCAAGACGACAATCCGCGGCCCCGGTTCCAGGCGGATCGTCCTTGGCATGCTGGTCGATGGCGACCGCCCCCGTCTTCCCAAGGGATATAAGGACATGATCCGGCTGCATCTCCACTATCTGACGTCGCCGGACTACGGCCCCGCAGCGCATGCCCAAGCGCGAAAAACCTCTGTTTCCGGCATCTTCCATCATGTCCGAGGGCTAATCTCCTGGGCAGAGACCGTTGAACCCGCTTATGGCAAACAGCTTCTCGCGCGGTTCTGGTCCGCCGACTGGCCGCCGCTGGAGCCAACGTACCTTGATGATTTGAGCGAGGACGGCGACTAGCGCTAAGCCGTCACTTGGAAAGCGCACTGGACACCCGCACACGTCCGAGTCACAAGGGCGCGGCAATCCTGCGAGAACCGCGGATTTCCGTTGGTCTGAGCGACAGGTATTTCGGTCTGGAATCCTGTCTCCCCGACCACATCCGGCATCGATCGTGCCTTTGTGCCGATTTGCACCAGAACCTGCGTCGCCGCTTTCCGGCGATGCTCGGGGGGTTGATCTGCCATTTGAACGCGGCGATAGGCGGCCCTCGGCAAGAATGGCGGGGACCGCGGCACTCGTGAATTCATAACCAGGCCGTCAGCCGGTTTCGCCGGTTGTTCGCCGGCCGCGCCAAACGATACCGGCGCATGCGATCCGGCCACCCTGCCCTATCACAAGGATGGAACTTCCAGATGCGGATTACGATGATCGGCTCGGGCTATGTGGGGCTCGTTTCCGGGGCCTGCT
>NZ_DATMRV010000103.1:0-39138 GCF_035565795.1 Pseudorhodoplanes sp. | reverse complement strand
CGCCTTTCAACCGCAACTCGAATTCATGCGCACGGTCGCCGCCGTAGACAATGTGGGTATGGCAATCGATCAGGCCGGGGGTAATCCATCGGCCGTCCAGCTTGATGGTTTTCGCCGCGTCCCAACCGGTCGGCAGTCCGGCTTCCGGACCGACGAAAGCAATGCGCCCATCCTTCGCTGCGATCGCGCCTGCGGTTTCGCCGAGACCTGCGGCCTGAGGGGCAAGGGTGGCAATGCGTGCATCACGCCAGACGGTATCGAAACGCATGGTCGCCTCTCTTGTCACTCCGGGGGCGTCCGCAAGGTGGACATTCCGGGACTCCAGCAACAGGTGCTGACAGCGTTTCTGGATCCCGGTTCCGACGCTGCGCGCCGTCCCGGAATGACTGCTATAGAGATATATCGGCGGCGATGGCCGCATGTCGAGCGAGGCGGGAATTGCGCGCATATCACTTTGGAACTGCCTTCTTGCCCTCCGGCTGGGCGAACGATGTCCTGATCGAGGTCGGCGATGACGGCATGATCGCCACGGTGTCACCAAACCGTCCCCAGGGCGCCGCTGAGCGCGTGGCGGGCATCGCGCTGCCAGGGATGCCGAACCTGCATTGTCACGCGTTTCAGAAGGGCATGGCCGGCCTCGCGGAGCGGCGGGGTCCTGTCGGCGACAGCTTCTGGACCTGGCGCGAGGTGATGTATCGCTTCCTGTCGGCTCTGACGCCTGACGATGTCGAGGCGATTGCCGCCTATGCCTATATTGAAATGCTGGAAGCCGGCTTCACCACGGTTGGCGAATTCCACTACCTGCATCACGATCCGGCCGGCCGACCCTATGCCGATATCGGCGAGATGGCTGCGCGCATCGCCGCTGCCAGCAGCGCGACCGGCATCGGCCTGACGCTGCTGCCGTCGCTTTATACTTACGGCGGTTTTGGCGGTGCCGCGCCCAATTCCGGACAGATCCGCTTCATCAATCCGACCGATCGCTTCGTGACCCTGATGGAGCGCTCGCGGGCTATCGTGGCGAAGCTGCCGGGAGCTGCGATCGGCATTGCGCCGCATTCGCTGCGTGCGGTGTCGACGGATCAATTGCGGGAAGCGGCTGCGATCTTTGCGGAGGGCCCGGTGCATATCCACGCCGCCGAGCAGACAAAGGAGGTGGACGATTGCGTTGCAAGCCTTGGCGCCCGCCCGGTGCAATGGCTGCTCGACGAGATGGGGCTCGATCGGCGCTGGTGCCTGATCCACGCGACGCACATGACCGAAGACGAAACGGCGCGGCTTGCAAGTTCCGGCGCGGTCGCGGGCCTGTGTCCGTTGACCGAAGGCAGCCTCGGTGACGGTATTTTCAACGGCGAGACCTATCTCGCGGCGCATGGTGCGTTCGGTATCGGAACGGACTCGAACATCCAGATCGACGCGCCTGCGGAATTGCGGCAGCTTGAATATTCGCAACGGCTGAAAGCGCGCGCCCGCAACGTCATGACGACGACGGAAGGCGAGTCGACCGGCCGCTCCCTCTACACGCGTGCGCTTGCCGGTGGCTCGCAGGCCTTGGGCCAATCCATCGGCGTGCTCGCTCCGGGCTATCGCGCCGACATTGCGGTGCTCGATGACAATCACCCCGATCTCGCTGGGGCGTCGGGGGACATGGTGCTCGACGTGATGGTGTTTTCCGCGGGCCGCGGGCTGATCCGCACCGTGATTGCGTCAGGGAAACCGGTCGTTCTCGACGGGCGTCATCACGCGCGGGAGGCCATCACGAAGAAATATCGTGATACCGTGTCGCGGCTGGCGAACGCCTGATGTCGCTGCGCCGAATTGCGTGTCCACGCCTTGGGCGTGTCCCCGGAATGACGACAGTGAGCGTTACTCCCGCCGGTAATTCTTCAGTCCCGGCCGGTACGACTTCTCCTCGAGGAACTGGTCCATGCCCTTCTTCCGCCCCTGTTCGGGGTCGGTCGAGTAGGTCGCCTGCGCCTTGGCGTAGAGATATTCTTCCGCTTCATCCCACGACATCGACTTGAGGCGGCGGGTGGCATCCTTCACCGCCCACAGCACGTGCGGATTCTTTTCCATCAGTTTGCGCGCCAGGGCTTCCGTCCGTTCGCGCAATTGCGCGCGCGGCACGCTCTCGTTGACAAGCCGCATCGCGCTGGCCTTCCGGCCGTCGAATGTCTCGCCGGTCATCGAATAATATATTGCGTCCGCCGGGCTCACCTTGTCGGCAAACGCTTTCGCGACATTGCCGGCAGGAATGATGCCCCAGTTGATTTCGGAGAGACCGAAGGTCGCTTCGTCGGCGCAGATGGCGAGGTCGCAGGAGCATAGAGGCGTGAACGCGCCGCCGAAACACCAGCCATTCACCATCGCGATCGTGGGCTTCGGGAATGTCTGCAGCCGCCGCCACTGCCACGCCATCGAATCGCGGCGCACCCGCATCACCTCGACCGGCGTCGCCTTGTCGACCTCCTTGAAATATTCCTTCAGGTCCATTCCGGAGGAGAACGACTCGCCGGCACCAGTGAGGATGAGAACCTTGCAGCGGTCGTCGACCTCGAGCGCGTCCAGAACCTGAAGCATCTCGCGGTTCAGAGTCGGGCTCAGCGCATTCTTCTTCTCGGGTCGATTCAGCGTGACCCAGGCGATGCCGTCATCGAAATCGATCTTGACGGTCTGCCAATTGTAGAGCCGCTCCGATGCGGAGGACGCGGGATTTGCCATCGTTTGGTACCTTCGGAGTCAATGGTTATTGTTTTTCGAGCCCGGCCTTTTCCGCGACGTCTTTCCAGAGCTTCACCTGAGCGCGAACCTTCTCGGTCACGTCCGCGGGGGTGCTCGATACCGGAACGCTGCCCAGGCCCTTCAGTTTTTCGGCGACGGCCGGGGCCGCGACGGCGCGACGAACCTCGGCATTCAGCTTGTCAACGACCGGCTTGGCAACGCCTTTGGTCGTGGCAATGCCCATCCAGGCCAGGACCTCAAAGCCTGGCGCTCCGCTCTCGGCGATCGTCGGTACGTTCGGCAAGGATGCCCAGCGTTGCTTGCCCGACACCGCGAGCGCGCGGAATTTTCCGGCTTCGATGTGGCTGAAGATTGCCGTGCCGGGCGCAATGATGAAGTCGACATTGCCCGACAGAAGCGCGGTCACAGCGCCAGCATCGCCCCGGAACGGGACATGCACGAACTTGCTCTTGAACGACGAGGCGAACAGTTCCGAACACATATGCTGTCCGGTGCCGACGCCGGCCGTGCCTACAGTGAGCGTGCCGGGCTTTTCGCGCATCTCCTTGACGAGATCGGCGATCGTCTTGAAGCGTGAATTTTCGCCGACCACAACGAAGAATGGAAATTCCGACACGGTCGACACGAAGGAAAAGTCCTCAACCGGATCGAAGGAGAGCGACTTGTTGAGCGCCGGCGAGATCACATGACCGGTTGTAAACAGCATGATCGAATAGCCATCGGGGTCCGCCTTGGCCACGACATCCGATGCGAGGTTGCCGCCGGCGCCGACCTTGGCTTCGTTGACGAAGCCAGCCTTGAAGGTCTTCGACATTTCGTCGGCCAGCACGCGCGAGATCGTGTCGGCATTGCCGCCCGGCGCGAAGCCCTGGAGAAAGCGGATCGGCCGTGTCGGATAATCCTGCGCCACGGCGGCGTCGAACGCAAAAATCGCCCCAATCAGGGCGACAGTAAGCCGTAACATTGAAGTCCCTCCCGATAACTCTTTTTGTTACCGGGAGGGTATCCGGTTTTATGCGGCGCTGACAATCGCGCGTGGCATGTTCGCGAGAAATCCGCGCGCAAGCGCAACATCGGCCTGCGACAATCCATGTCCTGCAGGCAGCACACGATGCTCGACCGCGGCTCCCGCATCGCGGAGCGATGCGGCGAGGCGTGCGGCATTGTCTTGCGGCACCATCGGGTCCATCGATCCCGACAGGATCAGCACTGGCTTGCCGGACAAATCCGCTGCGGGCGAATTTGCGAGCGGGACCATCGCGCGGATCAGCACGGCGCCGGCAAGCGTCTCCGGCCTCAGCAGCAGGGTCGCGGCCGCGATGTTGGCGCCATTCGAAAAGCCGAGCGCGATCGGAGCGGGAAGCCCGTAGGCCGCGCGCCCCTCACCGATGAAATCGGCGAGCTCGTTGGCGCGCCGTTTCACGTCGTCCTCATCGAACACGCCTTCGGCAAGCCGGCGGAAGAAGCGCGGCATGCCGCCTTCGAGCACCTTGCCGCGCGGCGAGAGCAGCGCCGCATCCGGCGCGACCATCCGGCCAAGTCCGATCAGATCGTTCTCGTCGCCGCCGGTGCCATGCAGCAGCAGAAGCGGCGGAGCGTTGCGATCGGCGACCGGTTCAAAGCGATGAACGAAAGACAATTCGGTTGCTGCGGTCATGGCGAAGTCCTGCAAGGTTGCTCCTCCCGCCTAATTGCGGGAGGAGTTCGCTGTTGTCAGACGAGTTCAGGAAGCACCTGCTCGATCTCGCTGCGCCGGGCCTCGTAGGCACCCGGCAGCTTCAACGCCTGACCGAGCGAAGCCACCGGCTCGTCAATGGCAAAGCCCGGGACGTCGGTTGCGATCTCGAACAGCACATGCCCGGGCTCGCGGAAGTAGATGGACCGGAAGTAGTTGCGGTCCCTCTGCTCGGTGGTCTGGATGCCGTGGTTCTCGATGAGTTTCTTCGCCATCGCGAATTCTTCGGCATCGTCGGCGGCACGGAACGCGATGTGGTGTACCGAGCCTCCGCCCATACGGCCGGGCAGGAACGAACCCGCTTCATGAATGTCGACGATCCCGCCGATCGCGGTATCGCCGGCCTTGAAGCGGACAATCTGCCCGTCGCGGCCGACTTCGCTGAAGCCGAGCACATCGGTCAGGATCGCACCTGTCGGGGCGGCTTCCTTGAGCAGCAGGTTCACGCTGTGAAATCCGCGAATGGCGAATTCCGCAGGCACGTCGCCGCTGTTCCAGGCCGGCTCACTCTCGATGCCGGGCACGCCGACCAAAGCGAGCCGCATCCCGTCCGGATCTCGGAACGACAGGATGGTCTCGCCGAAGCGGCGCACGATGGCGTCATGGGCCACGCCCTTCTCGATGAAGCGATGCGTCCAGTAGCCGATCGCGCCTTCCGGCACGCGGAAGACGGTCTCCTGCGTTTCGCCAACGCCCAGCCGTCCGGGCGCCACATGCTCCCACGGGAAGAACGTGAGGATGGTGCCGGGCGTGCCGGTCTCGTCGCCGAAATAGAAGTGATAGGTGCCGGGATCGTCGAAGTTGACGGTCTTCTTGACGAAGCGGAGCCCGAGCGTGCGCGTGTAGAAGTCGAGGTTGCGCTGCGCGGGACCGGCGATCGCGGTGACGTGGTGGATACCGTGCTTGTTGTTGGCGGCCATGGCCGAGCCCTCCGTTCCTCGGGCGCCCGAGACGGCGCCGTTTCGCCCCGGAAGATATTGACCGACATAGGCAAATAAATAGAAACTACAGAAATCTATTGTTTCTGAAAAATTTCCATGCTGCCGGATCTCGAAGGGCTCGCGATCTTCGCCAAAGTGGCCGAACTGCGCTCCTTTTCCGCAGCGTCGGCTGAGCTCGGCCTGTCGAAGCCCACCGTCTCCAAGACAGTGGGCCGGCTGGAGGCGCGGCTCGGGACACGGCTCTTCAACCGGACCTCCCGCCGGCTCGCCCTGACCGATGCGGGCCGCATGCTGCTCGAGCGCGCCTCCCGGATGCTGTCGGAGGCGGAGGCTGCGGAAAGCGAGGCACGGGCGCAATCGGCCGTCCCGCGCGGGCGGGTCCGGCTGGCCGTCCCGATGTCATTTGGTCTGCAGGAAGTCGCGCCTGCCCTGCCGGATTTCTTCGCCAGATATCCGGACATATCGGTTGATCTGCACCTGAGCGACGCGACCGTCGATCTGATCGGGGAGGGGTTCGACCTCGCGCTGCGGATCGCGGCTCTTGCCGACTCGTCGCTGCTTGCGCGCAGGCTGTGCGCCGTGCCGCGCGTCGTTGTTGCCGCCCCGTCCTATCTGACGGCTCACGGGACGCCGAAGCATCCGCGCGATCTCACCGCACATGCCTGCCTCGGTTATGCCTACCTGCCGGCCGCGGATGTCTGGCGCTTCACGAACCGCGCCGGTGAGGAGATCGCGGTTCGCACCTCAGGCCCGATGCGCGCGAACAATGCCGATGCGCTGATGCCGGCGCTGCTCGCCGGTTACGGGCTCGCCGTCCAGCCAACATTCCTCGTGCGGGATGCCTTGGCGCGAGGCAGGCTTGCCGCCGTGCTGACAGAATGGTCGCCCCCCGAAATCGCACTGCACCTCGTGATGCCGCCCGGCGGTCCGCGGCCGGCACGGGTCGAAGCGCTCGCAGAATTCCTGCGCGTGCGGTTCCGACGCGCAGGTTGAACGACCTCGGAAACAAACTCGCGCAGGGGTCGTAGTTAACCGTTTCCTAAAGGTTTTGACGCAAATTTTTGCACCGGAATTGAGCAATTTCCTTTCGTCTGAGCCTGCGCGGTTGTTCCGTTTCTCGTGGTCTACCCCGTCGGACTTCGTCGACTTGGCCTCAGAAAGAGGACAATGAGCAACGGACGCGTGCAATGACCCTCAGTGCTAATCAGCCGGAGACCGCGGCTGATATTCCACATGCCAACTGGCAGGCAGCGGCCAATCGCGCTGCATCGGCACCAAGCCAGATCATCTCCTTTGCCATCGACAACGACCAGTACGGCGTTGACATCATGGCCGTGCGTGAAATCAAGGGCTGGTCCGAGATCACCCATCTGCCGCGCCAGCCGGATTCGGTGCGCGGCGTGCTCAATCTGCGCGGCGCGATCGTTCCGATCATCGACCTGCGCTGCCGGTTTGGTCAGGGTCTGACCGACGCGTCGCCCATTCACGTCGTCATCATCGTGCAGGTCGGAACGCGACAGGTCGGACTTTTGGCAGACCGGGTGCTCGACATCGTGTCGTTCGACGCGAGCCAGGTTCAGCCGGTCCCGAAGATCGCACAGGCCTCGCGCATCGATTTTCTCTCGGGGCTGGTCACCGTTGAAAACGCGATGATCGCGCTGATCGACCTCCACAATCTCCTCTCCGTTCCGGTCAGTGAAGCCGAACGCACGCCCGCCAACTGAACAAGGTTTAGATGCTCAAGCTTCCCCAATTTTCGATATCGACGAAGCTGTATGGCGTGTTTGCCGCAATGACGCTGATCATTGTGGTGATTGCTGCGGTTTCATTGCTCAACAATCGGTCGTTCATCGAACGCGAGCGGGAGATCGAGACGGCCGCGCTTGGCGCGCGCAATGTCGAACGTGTCAACAGCCTGATCTATGCGGTCGTGATGGAATCGCGTGGCGTCTACATGTCTCCGGACATTGCGACAGCCAAGCGGTACGGTGCGGGGCTTCTGAAGTTCAACGACGAGATCGGTGCGATCGTCACGGAATGGCAGAGGCAAGTTGGTGCCGACGATCGTGAGATTTTCGACGCATTCGCCAAACGGATCGCGCAGTTTCAGGAGTTTCGTCGCGAGCTTGTGCGCCTGGCGGTCGACGTCAACCCGGCAGCCGGCCGCGAATGGGGCGATAACGATGCGAACCGCAATGTGCGGTCGGCCCTGAACAAGGACCTGGAAAACCTGGCGCAGATCTACGCGCAGCGTGCGGCGCGGGGCCACCAGATGATCGAAGCGGACATGTCTCGCATGACCGTCATCATCGCCGTGCTCGGTCTTCTGGGCATGATGATTGCCGGCTTCGGAATTCTGACGATCTGGCGTGGAGTGGTGCGACCGTTGAGCCGTCTCGTCAGCACGATGGGTGAACTCGCTCAGGGACAGATCGACATAACGGTGCCTGACGAGAGCCGGTCCGACGAGATCGGGAAGATGGCGCGCGCAGTGCTTGTGTTCCGCGATGCCGAACGCGAGAAGCGCCGCCTCGAAGGGCAGACAGAAGAGCAGCGCCGCCAGAGTGAGAGCGACCGCGAGCGCAATGCCCGTGAACAGGCCAGAGCCGCCGAAGAACAGTCCAGCGTAGTCCGCGCACTTGCCGACGGTCTCGGCAAGGTTGCCTCCGGCGACCTCACGGTGCGGCTGAACGAGGGCTTCACGGAGTCTTACCTGCAGCTTCGCGACGATTTCAACGCGACCGTGGCGCAATTGCAGGACACGATGCGAGCCATCGCAATCTCGACCCGCGACGTTGCAAGCACCGCCTCCGAGATCGCGATGTCCACGGCCGATCTCTCACAACGCACCGAGGAACAGGCGGCAAGTCTGGAGCAGACCTCCGCGTCGATGGAGCAGATCTCGACGACCGTCAGAAAGAATGCCGAGAGCGCCCAGCAGGCCAACCAGTATGCAATGGGAACGCAGGGCGTCGCCGACCGCGGCAGCGCCGTTGTGGCCCAGGCGGTCGATGCGATGGCGCGGATCGAGGAAAGCTCGAACCAGATTTCCGATATCATCGGCGTGATCGACGAGATCGCACGGCAGACCAATCTGCTTGCGCTCAATGCGGCGGTCGAAGCCGCCCGCGCGGGCGAGGCTGGCCGGGGCTTTGCCGTCGTCGCCGCCGAGGTCCGCAGCCTCGCGCAGCGATCCTCTCAGGCCGCCAAGGATATCAAGGACCTCATCAGCAACTCGTCCGGCCAGGTTCGTGAAGGCGTCGAACTGGTGAACAAGGCCGGCGCCGCGCTTGAAGAGATCGTCGCCTCGATCCGTCAGGTTGCCGAGATCGTCTCCGACATCGCGACCGCCAGCGGTGAGCAATCGACCGGGATCGGTCAGGTGAATATTGCGCTTTCGCAGATGGACGAAGCTACGCAGCAGAACTCTGCGCTCGTTGAGGAGAACGCTTCGGCAGCGAAGGCTCTGGAAGAGCAGTCCGCCGCGATGAGCGAGAGCGTCAGCAAGTTCCATGTCGGGGCCGAACTGGAGCCGGTCGCTGATCCATCACGCCGCATCGACCGCACCACACCATCGAAGCCGGCGCCGCGCCCGCGCCCGGCGGCGCGGATGACGCGCGGCAACACCGCGCTCGCGCAGGCCAGCGATCAGGACTGGGAAGAGTTCTGAGGACTGCGATGGCCCGTCAGGCTCACAAAGTCGCAGCCCCGGTCATTCCAGACCTAGCGGTTCCCGAGGCAGCGCGAGAATTTGCTTTCTCCGATGCGGATTTCCGCAACCTTGTGCAGCTCGCGCGGGAACACGCCGGCATTGCCCTGTCGGACAGCAAGCGCAATCTCGTCTACACGCGCGTGTCCCGAAGGTTGCGCGCGTTGGGGTTCACGGCGTTCAGGCAATATCGCGACTATCTGGCGAAGAACAGCGGCGAGCTGGAAAGCTTCATCAACGCGATCTCGACCAACCTGACCAAGTTCTTCCGGGAGTCGCATCACTTCGATCATTTCCGCAGCCACGTGGTTCAGCCATTTTTGAACGGCAGCCTGCGAAGCGACGGCCGGCTCCGGGTCTGGTCGGCCGGGTGTTCGACCGGCGAGGAGCCTTACACGATTGCCGCAGTGTTGCGGCACGAGATGCCAAGTACAAGCCGTCACGATATCCGTATCCTGGCGACCGACATCGATACCGATGTTCTCGCGAAAGGCGCCCGCGGCGTTTACCCGGTCTCAGGTTTCGATAACGTCCCGCGAATCTATCGCGACTATTTCGAGCCAACCGGCGAACGTGACGACAGCCTGATGGCGAAGGAGTCCATCCGCTCTCTCATCGCGTTCCGCAGACTCAATCTCATGGATCCGTGGCCGTTTCGCGGAAAGTTTGACGCGATCTTCTGTCGAAACGTGATGATCTACTTCGACAATCCGACCAAGACCGCGCTGATCGACCGCTTTATCCAGTCAATAAAGCCGGGCGGCTTTCTCTATATCGGCCACTCGGAATCGTTTCACGGAACGCATGCCGAACTCCAGCTTGTCGGCCGCACGACCTACCGGAGAAAAGCATGAGCCCGGCGACAGCGGTTCGGCCGGCCGATGCAGGCAAGCTTGAGTTCGGAGCGGCCGGCAGCCGTCGGTTCTACGACCCTTCCGCCGGCACCTGGATGGTGAAGGTATTTCCGGGAGACTTCTACGTCACCGACAAGGCCGACGAAACGCTGGTGACGGTGCTCGGTTCGTGCGTCGCAGCCTGTATTCGTGATCCGCGCCTCGGTATCGGCGGCATGAATCATTTCATGCTGCCGCAGGGACGCAGCGGGGGATGGGGCCGCGATTCGGAATCAACCCGCTTCGGCAATTTCGCGATGGAGAAGCTCATCAACGAATTGATGAAGATGGGCTGCGCGCGCGAGTCGCTCGAGATCAAGATTTTCGGCGGTGGCAATGTGACCGAGAGCAACATCGCTGTCGGAACCGACAATGCCCAGTTCGCGCTACGTTATCTCGAAGCGGAGCGGTTGCGTTGTGTCGCACAGGATCTCGGCGGGCGCTTTCCCCGCCGTATTCATTATTCGCCTGCGACGGGCCGTGTCGTCAGGCGGCTGCTTGGCCGCGATGCCTCGGGCGCAGTGGCGCGTGATGAATTTGAGCATGCGAAGCGCCTGTCGGCGCGCGCGCCGGCCGGCGAGATCGAGCTTTTTGACAATTAGGGGCGGGATGATGGGCAAACCGGTTCGAGTTCTGATTGTCGACGACTCCGCCTTGATCCGGCAGTTGCTGACAACGCTGCTGTCTGCCGATCCCGAGATCGAGGTCGTGGGTACGGCCGATGATCCGATCGCTGCGCGTGAGCGCATCAAGGCGCTTAACCCGGATGTTGTCACGCTCGACGTCGAGATGCCGCACATGGACGGCATCACCTTCCTGCGGAAGATCATGACGCTTCGTCCGATGCCGGTGATCATGATTTCAACCCTGACGCAAGCCGGCGCCGATATTACGCTCGAAGCGCTCGAGATCGGCGCAGTCGATTTTATCGCAAAGCCGTCGACCGATGCTGCGCATGCGCTGCCCGCGCTTGCAGGCGAACTCAGGGCCAAGGTGAAGGCCGCTGCCCGTACGCGCATCGCCGCGCGCGCCGCGATGATTCAGGCGCCGGCCCGGAAGGTCGCGCGGTCGGTTCGTGCCAACGGAAAGATCGTCGCGATCGGAGCATCGACCGGCGGCGTCGAGGCTCTGAAAGTCGTCCTGATGAATCTGCCGGCGGACTGCCCGCCGATTCTGATCACGCAGCATATGCCGCCGCGCTTCACCGCGGCGTTCGCGCAGCGCCTCAACCGGGAATGTCCGATGACGGTTTCCGAAGCTGCCGACGGCGATGTCATCGAGCAGGGGCACGTCTATATCGCGCCAGGTTCTCATCATTTGCAGATCGTGAAGTCCGGCGTTGGCTATCGGTGCGCGCTCGATGCCGGTGAAGCCGTGACCGGCCATCGTCCGTCGGTCGATGTGCTGTTCCGCTCGGTTGCGCGCGTCGTCGGGAAATCGGCGGTCGGTGTCATTCTGACCGGCATGGGCAAGGACGGTGCCGACGGGCTGGTCGAAATGCGCAAGGCCGGCGCGCTGACGATCGGACAGGATGAGGCGTCCGCGCTGATTTACGGGATGCCTCATGTCGCGTTCGAGCGGGGCGGCGTGATGCGCCAGTGCTCCCTGAATCAGGTCGCCGACGCGATTCTGGACGCGTGCGAGGGCAAGCTTGAACAGAACACCCTGCAGCGCATGGCGCATGCGATTTGAGAATTAACTCGGATGATGGCTTTGACGGTTAAAGATATTGGATTGAGGGGCCGACCATGAAACTACCGAAGGTGCTTGATCTCGCGGCCGCGATCGCCCTGCATGAAATGATCCTTCGTGAAGTCCATACCGCGGGCGGTGTGCGGCTGGATGCATCGGATGTCGAGGTGCTGACGCTGCCGTGCATTCAGATCCTCGTTGCGGCGAAGCGCGACGCGCATGTCTGGATCGATCAGCCGTCGGATGCCTTCATCTGCGCTTTCGCCGATCTCGGCCTCGACTGGGCTGACCGAATGAAGGAATTGCCGGCGCCGGTCGACCAGCCTTCCGCCGAACCCGCGATGCAGGACGCGAATGCTCCTGCAGGCAAAGGCGATGCTGCTCCGGACCTCATCGAGGAATCGGCCTCCGCCGTCAACAATATCCGCATTCTGACCATCGACGATTCAAAGACCATGCGCGACATGCTCATGCTGACGCTCGTCGATGCCGGCTTCGACGTGATCCAGGCCGTCGACGGCAAGGACGGGGTCGACATGCTCGAACGCGAGAATGTCGATGTCGTGATTACGGACATCAACATGCCGCGCATGGATGGCTACGAAGTCGTGCGCCAGTTGCGCGCGCGGCCTGAGCACAAGACGACCCCGATCCTCGTTCTCACCACCGAGAGCGAGGCGGAGAAGAAGAATATCGCGCGTGAAGCCGGTGCGACCGGTTGGCTGGTGAAGCCGTTCGATCCGGAGCGCCTGGTCGCGACGGTGCGCAAGGTGGCCTGCTAGGAAAGGACGAGGCCGATGGCGAGTTTCGAACAGCTCAAGCAGACCTTCTTCGACGAATGCGCCGAAGGGATGCAGCAGATCGAGCAGGGCCTCAGCGACATGCGCGAGGGCCTTGGTTCCGATGATACGATCAACGCCGTGTTCCGCGCGGTGCATTCGGTCAAGGGTGGCGCGGGCATTTTCGGCTTTGAAGCGCTGGTCGGCTTCGCCCATGTGTTCGAGACGACGCTGGACGCGGTCAGGCGTGGCGACCTTCCGGCGACGACCGATGTGGTCGATGTGTTGCTCGCGTCGAGCGACGTGCTGTCCGATCTCGTGCAGATTTCTCGCGCAGGCGATGCGATCCCGGCGGGCTTCGGCGACGAGACCCGCGTTGCGCTGGAGCGCCTGCTCGGCAACGAGTCCGGCGGTGAGGAAGAAGCGCCGGCCGATTTCGAAGGGCTCGACTTCGTTCCCGTCCGTGCTGATGGCGCAGAGCCCGACGACATGGCGGATTTTGACGGGATCGATTTCACCCCGGTCCGGGCGGACAGCTTCGTGACCGGACAGCGGTCATTCGAGATCGCCTTCACGCCCAATGCCGACATGTTGAGGAACGGCAGCGACCCGCTGCTTCTGATGCGGCAACTGCGTCAGCTCGGCGAACTCGAACTGACGGCGGATACAAGTCGCCTGCCGGATCTGCAGTCGCTGCGGCCCGAGATCGCCTATGTGAGCTGGACCGGGACGCTGCGGACCGAGGCGACGCGCGAACAGCTGCAGGACCTCTTCGACTTTGTCGGCGACTGCGAGATTGCCATCAACGAAATCGCGGGCGAGGCGGCAGTGCCCGATATTCCGGTCGCCGAGCTCCCGGTGATCGATGTGGCGCCGCCGGTTGCGCCGGCCGTGGCTCCTGCGCCGGTCCAGGAACCAAAGGCCGTCGAACCTGCACCGCAAAGCATAAATCCGATGCCAGCGGTACAGGCCGCGCCTGCACTTGCGCCTGCAAGCGCAACCGCTGCCGAGAAGCCTGCCGCCGCACGACCGCCCAAGCCGCAGGCGACCACCACCCGTATCGAACTCGAGAAGATCGATCGCGTGGTCAACATGGTCGGCGAGCTGGTCATCGCCCAGGCCATGCTCGGTCAGATCGTGCATGACCTTCCGGAAGGCGTCAGCGATCGGCTCTCGCAGATCCTCGACGAAGTCGTCCATCATACGCGTGAGCTGAAAGACGGTCTGATGTCGATGCGCGCACAGGCCGTCGGCACCGTGTTCCAGCGGATGCCGCGTCTCGTACGCGAAACTGCGGCGAAGGTCGGCAAGAAGATCCGGCTCGAGCTTGCAGGCGAAACGACCGAGGTCGATCGATCGATCATCGAACGGCTCACCGATCCGCTTACCCACATCATCCGCAATTCCGTCGACCACGGCATCGAGGCGCCGGATGTTCGCGTTGCGGCCGGCAAGAGCGAGGAGGGAACGATCCGCCTCTCCGCGGAACATCGCGGCGGCCGGATCGTGATCGAGGTCAGTGACGACGGCGGCGGCATCAACACCGAGAAGGTGCTGCAGAAGGCGCGTGAAAAGGGCCTCGTGAGCGCGGACGCCGTTCTCACCGAGGATGAGATCAACAACCTGATCATGATGCCCGGCTTCTCCACCGCCGACGTCATCTCCGACATTTCCGGCCGCGGCGTCGGCATGGACGTCGTGAAAACCAACATCCAGGAGATTGGCGGGCGGCTCTCGCTGCAATCCGTGCGCGGCAAGGGCACGACCATTCAGTTCGCGCTTCCGCTCACGCTCGCGGTCATGGACGGCATGGTGATCAAGGTCGGCCGCGAGACCTATGTCATGCCGATGTCGATGATCGTGGAATGTCTGCGGCCGCCGCGGTCCAGCATCAACAACCTCGTCGGCACGCGCGGCATGCTGCAATTGCGCGGCGATCTCGTGCCGCTGGTCTATCTCGGCGACCTTCTGCACATCGGATCGTCGGCCGATCTGTCGGGCGAGTGCGTGGTCATCATCACCGATGCCGGTGACGGTACGAGGCTCGGCCTCGTCGCTGACGAACTGTGCGGACACCAGCAGGTGGTCGTGAAGAGCATCGAGGAAAGCTACGGCCCGGTTCCGGGCGTCGCGGCTGCCACGATTCTCGGCAACGGTGCGGTTGCCCTGATTCTCGACGTTGAGAAACTGTCCGATCTCGCCGGCGAAACATCATCGTCGGTGATCGCACACAAAGCAGGTTCACTCGCGAAAGTAGCGTGACGGCAAGGGTTGAGGCCGGGCCGACTTCAGGTCGTCCGTTGAGTTGAGGAGAAATGGCAATGCCAAATGCGGTGGCACTGAAGGTTCTGGTTGTCGACGACCAGGAAAGCGTGCGGAAAATGACGGCGTTGACGCTGGAGCAGATCGGGATCCGCCACATTCATGAAGCGGAGAACGGCAAGAAGGCGATGGAGATCGCTTCGCTTCAGCCGATCGATCTGATTATCTCCGACTATTACATGGACGAGATGGACGGCCTTGACCTGCTTCGTGCCGTGCGCGGTCATCCGGTCGTCCGGCGTGTGCCATTCATCCTGCTGACCGGACGCGGTGATCGCGAGCTCGTGGTCAAGGCGGCGCAGGCCGGGGTCAACAATTATCTGATCAAGCCCTTCACCGTTCAGGTCCTGCGCCAGAAAATCGAGCAGGTCATGGGGAAGCTGTCGTAAATGACCGCGAGTGCTGCATTCAGCGTCGAACCGGATGCCGCGTCGGGATCAGGTCCCGCGGCGGACGGTGCGCTGTCGGAAATCGCAGCATTGCTGGGCGTTCTCGCGACGCTGTTTCTCGACAATGTCAGGGAGCTGGAAGACACGGTTTCCCGTGTCACGGATCTCGTGACGCGCGACGGCAGGCCGGATCGCGACTTGATCGTGACGTTGCAGAGGTTCGACCGGCTCAAGCAGGAATTCGAGGCCTTGAGCGGCGCGCTCGCGCGCTATGCCAGCTCGACCGGCGCCCTTCCCGTGGCAGGTGATGGTCCGCGCGAGCCCTTCGGCCGTGACGTGATCCATGACATCACGATCGCCGACCTGAAGGAGCGATTTCTCGACCGGTTGGAAAATGGTCTCGGCACAGTCTTCCAGCCGTTGCCGGAACCATCCGAGAGTGAAGTCGAAGTCGACGTGATCTTCTAGCCCGCCTTGTCCGGCAGGCTCCGGCTCGCGCGCTCCAGCATGCGGTGGAATCCGCTGGTCATTTCCGGGACCTGCTCGGGTCGGATATTGCGATAGGCGTTCTGCCTCGCGAGGAACAGCGCGGAGATGTGGCACTCCACGATTTCGCTGTCGTAGGTGGCGCCGCTCTGGATGGCATCCAGCACCCTGCAAAGATTGTCGGCCACGAAGGTGAGCAGCGCGAGCCCCATGGTCGTTCCAGTGTCGCGCAATTGTCGCGAGCGCGCGTAGATCTCGTCGAGCTGCGCCATGTCGGGCTGTGCGCTATCGATCTTGCGCAGAGCCTGTGTCAGCTCCTGCAATTCACGCTCGACCCAATCGACGAACTCGGCCTTGTAACCTTCAATTCCGGATTCGGCCTGCTGGATCGCGATCTCCCGGGGAATGCCGCCGGGCCGCTGAGCGAGTTCCTGAAAGCGCGTCTTGACGGCGAAGATGCGCACATTTGGCGGTGTTTTTTCTGTCATTCGCTTTGTCCGGCGCGCGCCGCCTGGAAGAGGCTGTCGATATCGTCCTGCTCGAGGTTGGGCTCGACCGCTTCCGCGACCTCGATGCTCTTGTCGCTTGCGCGGCGTCCGACACCCGTCGGATAGCCCTCGATCTTGAAGCGCCTGTCGGGGCCGAAATAGGTGGGGCAATCGATGAACTGCCGCCGGTCGAAGGCGATCCACACGAGCCGGTCATACAATGTCGTCGGGGACATCGGTTTTGCGACCACCATGCTTGCGCCGGCGTCGCGGGCTTCCTTGACCGTCGACTGCTGCGCGTCGCTGGTCATGATCAGGATCGGAAGCGTCCTGTTCTCGTTGTCGGTATTGCGCCTGATCGCCTGCGTGACCGCCAGGCCGTTCTGGGGCGGGAGCTTGGCGTCCAGGATCAGAATGTCGATCTTCTGCTGCATCAGCGCCGCCAATACGCCGGCTGCGTCTCCAGCTTCAAGGATGCGATTCGCCCCGAAGCCGCGGAGCATTCCGTAGACCACGCGGCGCATGAAGGTGCCGGGGTCTGCAATCAGGATGGTCAAATCGCGGAGGTTGACCGAGGCGTTCTTTAATGATCGCGGCTTTGAATCAGCGACTGGCACGGTAATCACCCGAAGCGGCTGGCGCGATGCGCGCAGATTGGCGCCGGGACGCGACGTCCACGATTGTCCTCGATCATTAATCGCTGATTGAGGATAACGTACGGTTAACAGCGTGGCGGAATGGAACCCGGATTGCTCCGGACTCGCCCTCTGGAGGAGTGCAATGGCCGCCAATCGGGACTTCTCCACCGCGACCCGCATCGTGCGCAGCACCGGGCGAAGCGCCCGGAGCGCCGCGGCGGATATCTGCGTGGTCGGGGCTGGAATTGCCGGAGTGTCGGCGGCGCTCGAAGCTGCGCAGCTTGGCAGGACGGTTGTGCTGGTGGACAGCCTGCCGGCGCTGGGCGGTCAGGCGGTTCACTCGATCATCGGCACCTTCTGCGGTCTGTTCGCAAATGGCTATCGCGGCCGCCAGATCACCCACGGCATTGCCGATGGCATTCTCCACGATCTCGGCGCGCAGGATGCGCTGCACTACCTGCGCGGCGGTCCATCGAACACCACCGTCGTGATGTATGACGAGATCGCCCTCTCGCGGTGGATCGAGGAGACGATACGCAAAGCTGGCATCATCGTGTTGCTCGGCGCCATGCTGCGCAGGGTGATGCGCGATGGCGGGCGCGTACGAACGATCGAATTTGCGACACGCTACGGCGACGTTACAACTTCCGCGGAGGGCTTCGTCGATGCGACCGGCGACGCGGCCCTGACATGGGAGGCCGGCTTTGCCTGCCGCGAGAATGCGAACGGAGTGCTCTACGGCACCCAGATGGTGGTGCTGGAAGGCGTCGATGAGGCGAGCCACCCGCCGCGACCCGAGATGATCGCGCGCATGAAAGAGAAGGGAGATCGGTACGGGCTGATCCGGCGCGATGGATTCTCCTTCGTCGTTCCGGGCCGCGGTATCTCGCTGATCAACATGAACCATGTCGAGACGCCGCTCGAACCGTTTGCGGCGTCACGCAATGCACTTCTCGGCAAGGCGATGGCGGACGACGTGATCCGATTCCTCAAGGCCGAATATCCGGACGCTTTCGCCAACGCGCGTGTTCGCGCCTATGGCTTTCCCGGCATCCGCCAGACCCGCTGGATCAAGGGGCGGCAGCATCTCACCGTGGACGATGTGCGCGCCGGCACAAGATTTCCGGACGCGGTCGCGAGGACGGGATGGCCGATCGAACTGCACGACCGGCCCGACAGCACGGCCTGGGAACCGTTTGGCGATGACCATCTGCACTATATCCCGTTCGGCGCGCTCGTTCCCGACGAGGCGGACAACATCGTCGCGGTTGGGCGCTGCATCGACGGCGACAGCGCCGCGCTGTCGAGCGTGCGGGTGATGGGGCCGTGCATCGCCATGGGCGCGGCCGCAGCGCACGCCCTTGATCTCGCCGGCAGCGGCAGTGTCCGGCAGATCGATATCGCCGCGCTGCGTAAGCGGGTATCGTCCAATGTGGATGGCGCTGGCTGAGGCCGCTTGATCCGCCTGCCGTGGCAGGCGCCGCGACGCCCTTGAACCCGGGCAGGTTGTCCCCCGACCAAACAAGTGAGGTCGGGAACAGCAACCTCATTTCCGGGTTAAAGGGCCATGAGCAACGTCATTTCCATTGCTGCGGTGCGAGCCAAACGCCTGAGAGAGTCGCTCGCGATCCATGGTCGCGACGGCGAGATGGTCATCATCGAGACCCGGACGAGAACGATAACCGCTGTAAGGATCGTTTGCCGCGAGCTTTTTGCTGAAGTTCTGGACGGCTTCGGGGACTATTTCGTGCTCGACTATAACGAGATCCGGTCTATGCAGCCTGCAACGGTCGCGCAGACCAGTGTCGTGAACGCGCGGGGCGAATTCCTCCCCGTTCAGCATCCGGCACCAACATCTGCAGCGGTGGCGATCATCCCCTTCACGCGGCGCCAACGCCGCAAGTGACCGGCGGCAATCAAGACCATCTGGAGAAAATGACGCCGGTCGCCACCCAATGATCGCGCGTGGATAAGCGGGTGCCAGAACACGACCCTCGGTCAGTGGCCGAGTCCCGTTGGCACAGGCCGGTTCCGATGCCCGCGGCATCTCGTTCACCGGTCAAAAACACGCTATCTGTCTAATACCGCTCCTTATTTTGCCCGTCTTCAGGTAGAATCATCACTGCACGAAGCCGGGGTGGCATTCGGGTACGCGGCGGTACATGAACATCATTCTCGTCAAGGTCCTGGCAACGGCTCTCGCATTCAGCCAGGCCACGACCCGGCCTGACGCCATCAAAGCCGAATTCAATCCGGTCGCAGACAAGGCGGAAGTGGAGCAGCTCCTGCACGCAGGATGCCTCCATATGCGCAAGTCGTTCGACATCGAGCAGATCAATCTCGACGATCTGATCGCGACGGCGATGGATGACAAGGCCGCGCTTGGCGAGGAGGTCAAGGCTCTCAAGGGGCTGTCCTTCTCCGACCTGCACACCGTCTATCGGCAGTTCTGCAAGGGCGAGGCGGTCGAGCAGTCGCCGGTCGACCTCACGGAGGTGATCGCGTTCTACAACGATGCGCTCAAGGATCTGCCTGATGTCGGACGGCTGAAGGGCATGAAGCTGCCCGGCATGAGCGTTATCCTGGACGGGAAGGGCGAGCGGTTCGCCGAAGTTTTCACCCCGGAAAACCGGCGGGTGTGGGTCTCGATCTCCGCGATCCCGGAGGTCGTCCGCAACGCCTTCATCGCCGCCGAGGACAAGCGGTTCTTCCAGCATAAGGGCATGGACGAACGCGGCCTCGTGCGCGCCTTTGTCGGCAATATGGCCCAGCCCGGCCGCCCGCAGGGCGGGTCGACCATTACGCAGCAACTCGCCAAGACGGTGCTGGTCGGCAACGACGTCACCTATGAACGCAAGCTGCGCGAGATCATCATCGCCTCGCGCATCGAGCGGACGCTGAGCAAGACCGAGATCCTCGAGCTCTATCTCAACTCGATCTATCTCGGGCGCGGGGCCTGGGGCGTGGAGATGGCGGCGCGCAGCTATTTCGGCAAATCGGTTGGCGCGTTGACCCCGGTCGAAGCGGCGTTCATCGCCGGTCTCGCCAAGGGACCGAGCTATTTCAGTCCCGACCGCAACGCCGGCCGCGCGCGCGACCGGATGGCCTACGTGCTCGGCCGTATGCACGATGACGGTATGATCGCGACGGTGGCTGCCAAGGTGCAACTTCCGGCGATGGTGCCGTACGAGCGCCTCCGGCAGGACACGGGCTTCCACTTCGTCGATCATGTTTCACGCGAAGCGCGTTCTATCCCTGCGGTGGGCGCGCTCAATGCGTCGTCCTATGTGGTGCGATCGACGATCAATCCGGAACTTCAACGCGCCACGGAGTCCGTGCTGCAGGAAGCGCTGGCGCGCTACGAGCTGAATACCGGACGCTTCAAGTTCCAGGGTCCCGAGGCGAATATCTCGGACGCGCTCAAGTCGATGACCGAGGAGCGCAAAGGCGAGGGGCCGGCCTGGCTTGTTGCGCTGAAATCGGTGCGCCTGCCGTTGTACGACGTGCATTGGGAACCGGCGGTGGTGCTGGAGAACGGCCGCACGAAGCGCGGCGACGTCCTGACCGTCGGAATAGCGGATGGCCGCACCCTTCCGCTCAATCCCTGGAACGTGGCCACCCGGCGCAGCCTGAAGGTCAACGATGTCGTCTATGTCCGGGTGCGCGAGGCGGCAGGCAAGCAGGGCGCGCGCGCCGAGCTGCGCGTCCGGCCGGCCGTGCAGGGCGCCGCTCTCGTCATGGAAAACAGGACCGGTCGCATCCTCGCGATGTCCGGCGGCTTCTCCTATCCTGAGAGCCAGCTCAACCGGACCGTCCAGACCGTCCGCCAGCCGGGCTCGACATTGAAGCCGGTGACCTACCTCGCCGCGTTGCGCAGCGGTCTGCAGCCGAACACGCTGGTGATGGATTCACCGATCGTGTTGCCGCCGATTGGCCAAACCAGCGCTCTTGCCCGCCAGAAGGATTTTTGGGCGCCGCGCAATTCAGGCGGTTCGGGTGGTGCGGTGACCATGCGTCGTGCGCTCGAAGACTCGCGCAACCTTGCGACCGCGCAGCTGATGGCGAACGGCATCGAGAACAGCGCCGAACAAGGCCTCGACCGCGTATGTGAGCTCGCCGTTGAAGCGCAGCTCTACAAGGAATGCAGCCGCTTCTATCCTTTCATTCTCGGCGCTCAACCGGTCCGGATGATCGACCTCGCCGCGTTCTATGCTGCGATCGCCAATGAGGGCGCGCGTCCGATCCCGCATGTCATCGATTCGGTCGAGCAGGGCGGCCGGCAGATATACAAGGCCGACAACAACCAGGTGAACTGGATCGGATCGGCCGATCGCGCCTCATTCTTCCAGCTCAAGTCGATGCTGCAGGGCGTGCTGACGCGCGGCACCGCGCGCTCCGCGCGGCATCTTGCGACTTACGCCGCCGGCAAGACCGGCACGACCGACAATGAACTCGATGCCTGGTTCGTCGGGTTCACCAACGACGTCACGGTCGCCTTGTGGGTGGGTTATGACAACGCCGAAGGGCGTCGAACGCTCGGCCGCGGCCAGACCGGCGGACGGGTCGCCCTGCCGATGTTCGAGCCGATCCTCGAAGCGGTCTGGCGCACACATGCGCCGAAAGTCGCGCTCAGCGGGCCCTCTCAGGAAGCAGGACGGGAACTCGTTGCCGTCCAGATCGACCCCTATACCGGCGATGCCGACCAATATAGCGGTCAACGATCGGGCGGCAGCGTCGAATACCTGCGCCGTGACTCGGTCGGCGGAATCACCGATACCCGCTACCGGATCGTGTCGCGCGGAGACAATTACTACATGTATCGCGGCGGCGACGGCTATGAAGAAGACGGAAGCCCCGTGCAGAACTGGCCGTATGACAGTCGCTACGGCATGCGCGATTATTATCCGCCGCAATCGGGCTATTACTACGGGCAACAGCAACAGCGGATTCAGCCGCGGTCACCGGAGTTCTTCGAGGATGACCGGTACGGGGGGCGGGCGCCGAGCCGCATCGATCCGGATTACTTCTTCGGCCTCTTCGGGCGCAGGCAATACTGAGCAGCATTGAATGAGACGTGGATTTGCCATTCTTCTGACTGTGCTTGCCGCGGGGGTCAGCGGCCTTGCCAACGCCGATGATTTCAAGCTCGAGCAGGTGCCGTCGCTGGCATCCGTTCCTGTCGAGACATTGAAGCCACGGACGATCATCTTCGCCGAGCAGCGCGCCGAGAAGGCGACCGACGCGGCGAACGAACTGGTGCCGTTCGAGGAATGGACGCGCAGGCAACCGTTGCAGCATCGGCTGCTGTCGATATTTCCCGAATACAAGGAGCCGGCGGGCGTCAAGCTCTCGATGTATGTCGCGGAAGCGCGGTTTCGCATGGCGAAGCCGGCGCAGGGTTTCGATCTGTCGCGTTACGCAAGCCTCGAATTTCTCGAAAAGCTCGATCCCGCGATCAAGCATCGCAAGATCGCGGCAACCGACGCCGTTCCCAACAAGGAAACGTCCGCGCCGAATAGGGTCCCCGGCCGCATCTGGTGCGACGACGCAGCCGGCTGCTTTCAGTCGCGCTACAAGTTTGAAGGGCGGATTCCCGCGGGAATCATGCTGGTCAACAAGTTGCGCGACGAAACCAAGAAGCCGATCCCGGATGTCATCGACTTCCAGAGCGAAATCCGGCTGCGTTCGGCGAACGATCCGCAACTCACGGATCTTGCGGCGCTCACCGGGATCACCACGCCAGTTGCGGGCGCATTCGAGCAGAGCATTTTCTGGGTCAACCAGGTCATCCACTCCGGCAAGATCCTGGCCATCGTTCAGCCTTTCCCTAGCGATCGCAATGCGTCGGTCGTGACGCTCTATCTGGCGCTCGCGATCCGCAGCGATGTCCTGACCAAACAGCGCGATTTTCTGACCGCGCCGATCCTGCGCAATCTTGTTCCCGCGCAATTGCTGATGGGACGCAGCTCGTTCAACAGTGGCCAGTCTATCAGCGCGGGTCTGCCGCAATTTGCTCGGGGCCGCATCAAGGCCATCGCCGGGATGATCGAGGAGGGCCGCTAGGCCGCCCGGCAATGCTGGTCAGGGCACCTGATCGTCCGCGCCAAGCGCCTTGAGTGCCGCGCGCGCGACTTCAATATCCTGCGCGCCCGTACCGGAGCCGACACCGACAGCGCCGACGCAGACACCATCGATGACGATCGGCAATCCACCTTCGAGATTGGTGAGCCGTCCGCCGGCCGCAATGGCGAGTTTCACTTCCAGCGCAGGATCGAGCCGCGAGGTGGGTTGCCGGTGGGAGGCGGCCGTGATCGCCTTGCTCTTCGATGTCTCGGCCGAAAGCAGCTTCGCGCCATCCATGCGGATATAAGCCAGCATGTTGCCGCCGTCATCGACGATGGTGATGTTCTGCGGCACGCCAAGTTCTTCTGCTTTGGCGATTGCACCCTGCAGCGCAATCATCGCGCCGTGATGCGTCAGCTTGAGAAACGGTCTCGTCGTGTTCCTTGATCGTGGTGTCATTGTCCGATCCATTCCTCTGCCGGCTTGTCGAGTTGCGACGCCAGCCGCTGCATCATCCGGTCCGACGCTGCGAGTTCATCAAGGCCGATCCATTCATCCGCCTTGTGGGCGCGTCCGATATCGCCAGGTCCGCAGACGATTGTCGGAATGCCGGCCTGTGCGTAGAGCCCGGCTTCCGTCCCGAAGCTGACGGTTGTTGCGTTGCCTGCGCTGCCGGAGAGGCGCTGTGCGGCGGCGACGACGGCGCTGCGGGACGCGGTCATCAACGCTGGATAGGATGCCATGTCCTCAACCACGATGCCGGCTTCCGGCGCCTGCGCCTTCAGCTTGTCGCGCGCGGCTGCAATGGCTGCATCGGTCTCCGCAAGCAAAGCGGAAACATCCGTGTCCGGTATGTAGCGGATCTCGAACTCCAGAACGGCGCGATCGGGCACGAAGTTGAGCGCCGTGCCGCCGTGCAGCGACCCGACGTGAATCGTGGTGTAGGGCGGATCGAATGCCGCGTCCCGCTTGCCGTCACGAGCCACCCGTTCTGCGAGGCCTTCAAGCGCTGCAACGATCCGCGCCGCGGCGAAGACCGCATTGGCGGCCCGGTGCGGCAGCGCTGAATGACCGCCGCGGCCGCTCACGATCACGCGGCGCGCCACCTTGCCCTTGTGAGCGTAGCCGACCGACAGTCCGGTCGGCTCGCCGACGATGCACAGCGCAGGTTTGACTGGCGCAGCCGCAATCGCCGCGACAAGATCGGGCGCGCCAAGGCAGCCAACCTCCTCGTCGTACGAGAGCGCGATATGGATCGGCGTGTGGCTCGCGGCGCTCCTGAATTGCGGCACATGCGCGAGAACCGAGGCAACAAAACCCTTCATGTCCGTCGCCCCGCGACCGACAATCCGGTTGTCCTTCTGCGTCGCCGTGAAGGGCGGGCTCGACCAGTCCTGTCCGGCAACGGGAACCACATCGGTATGTGCGGACAGCACAACGCCGGGCCTGTCTGCGGGGCCGATGGTCGCAAGGATCGATGCCTTGCGTCCCGTCCGATCATAAATCCGGCGCGAGGCGATATCGTGCTGCGACAGATAGCCTTCGATCCACGAGACGATATCCAGATTGGAATCGCTGCTGACGCTTGCAAAGCCTATCAGCCGGTCCAGAATTTCGGTGGTGCTTTGCTCAGGCGCCATTGTATGTCATCACGATTGAAGACAAGCGAGGGTTATGCGCAATGACGTACTCGATCGCCGCGCGATGCGACAAGACCGGAGCTTTCGGCATTGCGATTACGTCGTCGTCGATCTGCGTCGCAAGCCGATGCGCGTGGGTCAGTCCGCTCGGCAGTGTGTCGACGCAAAACATCACCGACCCCGCACTTGGTCCGGCAGGTCTGAACCTGCTGCGGCAGGGGCTCGGCGCCGGCGCTGTGCTGCGCCTTCTCCTCGACGGTACCCCACAGCCGGATTATCGGCAGATCGGCGTGATCGACCGCTATGGCCAGGTCGCAATGCATTCGGGCAAAGAGGCATTGCCGGTTGCTGCCGTTGCGGAAGGGCCATCCTGCATGGCGCTTGGCAACCTTCTCGCGTCGCCGGACGTGCCGGCGCGCATGGTCGCAGGTTTCGTGTCCGCGGCGGGCGAGCCTCTTGGCGAGCGGCTGATGCGGGCGCTCGAAGCAGGTCTCGAAGCCGGCGGTGAAATCAGTGACGAACATGCGGCCGGACTGCATGTCGCCGATACGTTCGATTGGCCGGTCGTCGACCTGCGCGTCGACTGGCATGACGACCCGATCGGCGAATTGCGGCGCGTGTGGGATCTCTATGCTCCGCAGCGCGCGGCTTACGAGTCGCGCGCGCGAGCGCCCGGGACAGCGCCGAGTTTCTAGCCCGGCCACATCACGCCCCGGCCGGTGGGAAGGCAACCGCATCCTCGCCGGTGATGGCGATAGCGATCTTCGATCCCGCGCCCGATATGCCTGCCGCGTCGCGCGCCGCGAGCCGCATCATCAGGCGTCCGTTTGCGGCTTGCGGCGTGTCGACATAGAGATCGACATGGTCGCCCTGATAGATCGAGGCCGCGACCTCTCCCTCGAAGGCGGCGTCGCCCGTTGTGGTCACTTGCAGATGTTCCGGCCGGACGAACAGGTCGACACGCGCACCGGGGCTTTGACCGGCGAGCGGCGCTGAAGGCACCGTCACCGCCCTGCGGCCCACCGATACGGTGGCGCTGTCGTCTTCCATCCGATCGAGCGTTGCGCTGAGCAGCGATCCCTCGCCGATGAACGACGCCACGAAACGGTCAGCCGGGCGCCGGTAAAGCGCTTCCGGCGTATCGATCTGGCAGATCCGTCCCGCCGACATCACAGCGATCCGGTCGGACAGTGACAGGGCCTCGCTCTGGTCGTGGGTGACGAAGATCGTGGTAACGCCGAGCCGGCGCTGGATCTCCTTCACCTCGACCTGCATCGCGCCGCGCAGATTTTTGTCGAGTGCCGAGAACGGCTCGTCGAGCAGAAGAACCTTCGGCTCGATGACGAGGGCGCGCGCGAGCGCCACGCGCTGCTGTTGGCCGCCCGACAGTTCGCGCGGCTTGCGCGCCTCATAGCCGGTGAGTTTCATCATCGCGAGGACGTCGGCCACGCGTTTTCCGATCTCGTCCTTGCCGACGCCGCGCGCCTTCAGGCCGTAGGCCACGTTGCTCGCCACCGTCATATGCGGGAACAGCGCGTAATTCTGGAAAACGATGCCGGTCTGGCGCGCAAAGGCCGGCACGTCGGTGACCAGCGAGCCGTCGATGAAGATCTCGCCTTCGTTCGGAGCAAGAAATCCCGCGACGAGATTCAGCAGCGTGGTCTTGCCGCAGCCGGACGGACCCAGCAGCGTCATGAATTCGCCGCGGCCGATCTTCAGCCAGGCCTGATCGAGCGCGACACTCGGGCCAAAGCGCTTGGTAACGCCGTCAAGGCGCACGGCAGCTTCCACCGAGGCGGCGGTCGGCGCCGTCACCGAAGCTCTACCGGGCCTGCTCAACATTCAGCACCTTTCCAAGACCAAGAAACGCGTTGGCGAGCGCGAGCAGCGTCGCGGTGACAACGATGAAGATCACCGAGATGGCGGCCATCGTCGGGTCGGCATATTCGCGCACGTAGTTGTACATCGCGACCGGCAGCGTCTGTGTCCGCTGTGCGGTGACGAAGAGCGATGCGGTGAATTCGTTGAAGGACAGGATCGCAGCGAACAGCCAGCCGCTGACGAGGCCCGGCGCCAGGAGCGGCAGCGTCACGGTGAACAGCACGCGCCATGGCTGCGCGCCGAGGCTCGCGGCGGCGAGTTCGAGACGGTGGTCGAGATTGCGGAGCGAGATATAGACGCTGCGCAGAACGAACGGCAGCACCAGGATGACGTGACAGATAACGACAACCGTGAACGTGCGCGTCAGGCCCATCTGCGCGGCCAGGATGAGGATGCCGAGCCCGACGGTGAAGTGCGGAACCACCAGCGGCGCCAGCAGAAGGGCTTCGAGCAACTGCTTGCCGCGGAAATTGTAGCGGTCGATCACGTACGCAAAGGCCGCGCCGACGATCAAGGCGATGAACGACGCCGCGAGCATGATGATCATGCCATTGTGAAAGCCGGCGCGGAAGTCGCGATAGTTGATGGCGTTGTAGAACCAGCGCAGTGACACTTGCTGCGGCGGGAAGGACAGTATCGCCTTGTCGTTGAACGAAGCGACCGTCACGACGAAGGCCGGCAGGATGATGAAGCCGAGGATGGCGACCACCAGCGCCTTGCCGGCGAAACTGAGCATCCGGTGCGAGAGCGGTTTCGCCATCAGTGCAGGCCCACCTTTTCGAGCGGGCGCAGCGTGAGCCGCATTGCCGCAATCGAGACATAGGTCAGCGCGAGGCCGGCGACGCAGAGCGCGGCCGCAAACGGGAAATTGAAATTCGCGAAGCCGAGCTGGTAGACGAGATTCGACACCATGTTGACCTTGCCGCCGCCGACGAGCTGCGGCGTCGCAAACGCACTGAAGGTCCAGGCGAAGGCGGTGGTCAGGCCGGCGACGATGCCCGGTCCGGAGAGCGGCAGCGTCACGGTCAGGAACACCCGCACAGGCCCGGCGCCGAGACTCTCGGCGGCCTTCTCGTAAGCCGGGTCGATGTGAGCGATGGCCGCCGCGAGCATGACGACCACGACCGGCAAGGTGACATGCACCAGCGCGATGGTGACGCCAGTGACCGTGAACAGCAGCTGGATCGGCTGCTCGATAATACCGGTCCCCCGGAGCACCGAATTGATGAAGCCGTTATTACCGAGAACCACGATCCAGGAATAGGTGCGGACCACTTCGCCGAGGAACAGCGGCGTCACGGTGACGATCAGGATGAACGACTTGATGAACAGGCTTCGCGAGCGCACCAGCGCATAAGCGAGCGGATAGCCGAAGATCAGGCTGAGCACGGCGGTCAGAAGGCACAGCCAAACAGTGTCGATGAACACCCAGGCGTAAAGCGGGCGCAGCATCCCCGCGAAATTGGCGAGCGTGAAGCCGCCGACATCCAGCGAGCCCGGGATATGGGCGCGGACGCTGTATTGCAGGATCGCGAGCATCGCGACGGCGAAGATTGCCGCCGTGATCACGGCGGGAGCCGTGAACAGCCTCAGGAAGGGCCGGCTATGCGCGGCCCCTGACTCTGGTTCAGTCTGATTCAAGGAAAATTAGTCCGACGACACAACGCAAAAGGCCGGGCCCGCGCGTTTGCGGGCCCAGCCATTGCCATCAATTGATGACGTTCTCGGTGAACCACTTGCGCCATTCGCCGGTCTTTTCGGCGCGCAGCTTGTGGTCGATCACCAGTGCTTCCTTGTTCCACTGCTCCGGAGTCGTGAACACGCCGGGGAGCTTTGCGACATCATCGCTGAGCTTGGCGTTGGTCACCACCGGGCTGCCTTTCTTCATCGTCGCAACCTCGGCCTGAACGGCAGGGTCCAGCATGATGTTGATGAACTTGTAGGCGAGATCGGCCTGCTTCGTTCCCTTCATGATGCCGATGGTGTCGATGCCGAGCACCGCGCCTTCCTTCGGGATGGCCAGCTTCACCGGCACGCCCTGGCTTGCGATGTGATAGGCGTTCATCGAGAGCATGACCTGCACCGGGGCTTCGCCGTTCTGCATCAGCTGCTGCGAGGCCGCGTCGTTGGCATAGTAAGCCTTGAAGTTAGGCTTCAGCGCCTTCAGCTTGTCGCCGCCCTTTTCCCAGGTTGCGGCGTCGGCTCCCGAGAGCTTGGCCGATACGACAACGAGATGGCTCGCGTCGAAGTCAGGCGCCGAAATCTTGCCTTTCAGCTCCGGCTTCCAGAGGTCGTTCCAGGATTCGAAGGTCACGCCGGCCGGGACCATGTCGGGCCGATATCCGATCGTGTAGACGTAAGCCCAGGTGCCGAGGTGATACGGGCTGATCTTGGCTTGATCGACGAGCGACTTGGCATTCGGAATCTTGCTCATGTCGAGCTGTTCGTAGAGCCCGTCATTGGCGTACAGCCAGCCGACATGCGATGTCGTGAAAGTGATGTCGCTTTCCGGATTGCCCTTGGCCAGCTTGGCCTTGTTCAGGCGATCGATGGTGCCGCCGGTGATGAACTCGACGTCGGCGCCGGTCTGCTCCTTGAATTTCTTCGCAACGGTTTGCTCGACCAGATCTTTCCAGGAGCCACCCCACACCGAGATGACCAGCTTTTCGGCAGCATTGGCAGGTAGCGCCCACAGGCTTACGGCTAGCGCCGCGGATGCGAGAAGAAATCGTTTCATGCTCGTACTCCCTCTGTTGATCGACCCGAGAGCAAGCAATTTGCGCGCCATCGGGAGACGCAAAACGAGGATGGCAGTCGCCTGCCATCCCTTGCCCGTCCTAGTTTCCTGACCCGTGTCGCCCTGACCTCGATCATAGGGCACGGACGTTGTGGTTTCGAGTTCCGCCGTCGTCGCGCCCGACACGCGCGCGGCGGTTTTTATTAGCTTAGGCGCGGTCCGCGGGGATTTCCGCGATGATATCGATCTCCATCAGATATTCCGGCTTGGCGAGACCATTGACAATGATGCCGGTCGAAACCGGGAATACGCCCTTGAGCCATTTTCCGACGACACGATACACCGCCTCTCTGTATGCGCGATCGGTTATGTAGATCGTGATCTTCACCACGTCTTCGAGCTTGGCCCCTGCCTCTTCAAGCAGGATTTTGGCGCATTTCATGGCGTTTTCGGTCTGGGCCGCGGCATCGCCGATGCCAACGATCTTGCCGTCGAGATCCATCGCGGTTTGTCCGCGCAGATAGACGGTGTTGCCGGCACGAACGGCCATGCAGACATCGTTGTCGAGGTTTTGTTCGGGATAGGCGTCGCGCGTGTTGAATTTTCGGATACGGGTATGAGACACGGCGACATTCACTCCTTATGCGGCCAATCGGTGGAAACTGCGATCGGCGAACAGCAGCGGGTCGCCGTCGCCTGAAATGATCTCGACGACTTCGCCGATCAGAATGCAATGCGTGCCGAAGTCATGCGTGGACGCGGTGCGGCAATCGAACGAAGCCAATGATTCCTGGAGGAGTGGCGCGCCGGTCGCGGCAAGGCGCCAGTCGCCGCTGGCGAAGCGGTCGTCGCGCAATTCCGGAATGAGACCGGCAAAGGCCTTCGCGACACGCTCCTGATGCACTGCCAGAACATTGGCGACAAAGCAGCCATTCTTAAGGATTGCGTCGAGCGTGCGGTTGTCGCGATGCACGCACGCGATCACCGAGGGCGGCTCCATCGAGAGCGAGCAGAGCGTCGAAACGGTCACGCCGGCGCGTCCTGCCGTGCCGTCGGTCGTCAGAACGGCGACGCCGGACGCCGTGCGCCGCATCGTGTCACGAAACCGGTCGGCGAGAGCCCCGCTCATTATTTTCCGCCAGTCACGCGATCGGAAAGGTCGGCGGCGCGCTTCACGAAGTCCAGCGGGCCGGAGAAGTCGAACGAGTTGTAGACCGCGGCGAGATGGTTGAAGTGCGGCGCCTGCGCGAACTGGATGAAGGTGAGCCGGTGACCGGCGTAATCCGAGTTGAGCAGGTCGCGCGCAAAGGCGAGAAGCTTGCGGCGGTCTTCGGCGTGCCAGTTGTCGTTCAGCGAGTAAAATTTCTCGAGCCAGCTGCCGGAGCCTGGCGCCTTGAACGCAGCTTCATTCGGCGTGACGCAGATCTGCCCGCCGCACAATTCGCGAGCAATGTGCATCATTTGCGGCAGGTTCGCGCAGGCGAAGACGCGGCCGGCATACAGCATCGGCTGGTTCGGCATGAGCAGGTCGCCGGGGCTCTTCTGCGCGGCGGCGACTGCCGCCGTCAGATGCGCGTTGATGCCTTCGCGATAGCAGACGAGGTCGGCAAGCTTCTCGCGAACGGCCTGCATCTTGTCGAGGCCGGTCTGCTTTGCGTTCCACATCGCGGCGCCGATCATCATGTCGGCGACGTAGAGGATGCGCAGCGTATAGGGGAAAGCCGAATAGCGATGCAGGGTGCCGCGGATATATTGTGCGGCCTTGGTGTAACGATAGAAGAACACGTCCTCCCAGGGGATCAGGACGTCGTCCAGCACCATCAGGAAGTCGACTTCATCGAACTTGTTGGCGAGCGGATAATCCGCGGCGCTGCCGCGGCCCGCGAAGCCCGAGCGGGCGATATGCTTCACGCCCTTCGCGCCCATGCGCACGATGCCGCCGACCGCATAATCGGAGAGCTGCTCGTTGGTCCATGCGCCGACGGTCGGCTTTAGAAATGCCTGGTCGGCATAGCCCGACGCAGTCTCGTATTTCGCGCCGCGCACGATGATGCCTGCATCGGTCTCCTTGACCACATGCACCATCATGTCGGGGTCCTGATCCTGCGGCGCCTTGGAACGGTCGCCCTTGGGGTCGGTATTGGCGGAGACGTGGAACGGATCGTTCTCGATGACCGCCTGAATGTGATTGGCGATGTTGTTGCCAAAGCGCGGATCGATTTCGTTGAGCACGTCGCGGCCGTCATAGAGCGACCACATCTCGCCCACGGTTTCGTCGCCGACGCGGGTGACCACACCCTTGATCTCGTTCATCACCGCGTCGCAGGCGTCGCGCTTGTCCTGCCAGTCCTTTTGCTCGCGCGGCAGCCGGTTGAAGATCGAATGGCGCTTGTTGTCTTCGACGTAGGTCAGCGTCGGAGAGTGGGCGTCTTCATGCTGCATGTCGTACATGCGCGCGCGGATGTCGACGATCGGCTTCAGGGCCCGGTGCGTGGTGGGGTCCTTGACCCGATCGCCATCGATCCAGATCTCCCGGCCGTCCCGAATGCCGTCCCGGTATTGCTCGCCTGTCCGGATCATCGCTTCGTCTCCGCACCTTGACCTTTCTCAAGGATTGCGCGGTGCACCTAGATCGGTAAAATAGTTTATTCTGTCGACCTTAATCGGATTTTCCGATGATGAGGGCCCAGCCCGATGAACCTCTCCCTGAGGCAATTGCGCTACGTGGTGGCGGCGGCTGACACCGGCCATGTCACCGCCGCAGCCAAGCGTCTCAATGTGTCGCAGCCTTCGATCTCCAGTGCGATTGCTGAACTCGAGGCGGAAATCGGCGTGCCCTTGTTTATCCGTCACCATGCCCGCGGTGTTACGCTGACGCCGGTCGGCGAGCGGGTGGTGAACGAAGCGCGGCTGCTCCTGAAGCATGCGCAGGATTTTGCGCAGAACGCCGTTGAACTCGGCGACGCGCTGAAGGGCGAAATCACGGTCGGCTGCTTCCTCACCCTTGCGATCCGCTTCATGCCGGGTCTGCTCGCGGGCTTTGCGCAGAAGCATCCGGGGATCACGGTGACCCTGCGGGAGGGCGACCAGGAGGAAATGATTTCGGCGATGCTTGCCGGCCGCATCGAACTGGCGCTCGCTTACAGCCTTGCGGTGCCCGACGAGATCGAATCCGAGCCGCTGATCGATCTGCCGCCTTACGCGATCGTCGCGGCTCATCACCCGCTGGCGCACCGGGCATCCGTGAGCCTGCGTGAACTCGCCGATGATCCTTTCATCCTGCTCGACCTGCCGCATTCGCGCGATTACTTCTTCGGGCTGTTCCGGTCCGCCGGATTTGAGCCACGGATCGTGTTCAAGTCGCGCTCGCAGGAACTGATCCGCGGACTTGTCGCGCATGGCCACGGATACGCGATCCAGAACGCCATCCCTGCGACCACAATCGCCTATGACGGGAACAGCATCGCGGTGCTGGCGCTTGAGGAAACGCTTTTGCCGACGCGCATCATGACGCTGCGGCTGAAGCATTACGCGCCGCGGCCTGCGGTCCAGGCCTTCCAGGCTTACGTGCGCGATGCCTTTTCGCCGGACGGTATCTTCGCGCCGGGATCAATAACCCCGCCGGGGATCGATCTGGTGCAGCGGCGGAAGGCCTGACCGCACGCGGCGGATGCTTTCGGCGACTTCGCGCGCGGCCGCTTCCGGAACCGTGATGCTGGCGAGATGCGGCGTGATCAGCACATTCTCCATGCGCCAGAATACGTGGTCCCTCGGCAGTGGTTCGACCACGAACACGTCGAGTGTCGCCTCGGCGATCTGTCCGGATTGCAGCGCCGCGATCAATGCAGTCTCGTCGACAACAGCGCCGCGCGACGCATTGATCAGCTTGGCGTCCGCCGGCAGCAGCGCGAGACGGCGCGCATCGAGCAAGCCGCGTGTATCCGGCGTCAACGGCAGCAGGATCACCAGAATTTCAATGTCGCGAAGAAAGTCGTCGAGCGTTTCGATTCCGGCGCTGCATGTGACGCCGGGAACAGTCTTCAGGCTGCGGCTCCAGCCCCGCACGTCGAAGCCGGTTTGTGCCAGCGCCTGCGCGGCGGGTGCGCCCAGTTCGCCAAGGCCAAGGACGCCGACGCGGATGTCGGACAGCGCGCGCGGATGCACATATTTCCATTCGCTGCGGCGTTGTGCGCGCTCGAAAATGTGGATGTCGCGCGCATAGCGGATCACCGAAAACAACACGTAAGACGACATCAGCGAGACCATGCCGGTATCGGAGAGACGCGAGATCGGCACGTCCGGCAGGTCGTCGCGGCCGACCAACGAATCCACGCCGGCGCCCAGATTGGTGACCAGCTTCAGATTGGGAAACCGCGCGAAAAAGCCGCTCGGAGGTTTCCACGCGAGAGCGTAATTCACGCGCGCCGGATCGACGGCATCGGGATCGGTGAAGAAATCGAGATCCGAAAGCTCCGCGGTCAGCGTCTTCTTCCAGGCGGCCGGATCGTCGAACGCGCTGTAGAAGATCAGGGCGTCGCGGCTCATGCCTTCGCCGCCTTGTCGAGCAGGCGGACCATCGCCGTGATTGCCATCTCGTAACCGAGCGGCCCGAGGCCGGCCACGATCCCGGTTGCCGCCTTTGAGATGAAGGAATGATGCCGGAACGGCTCGCGCTTGTAGATATTGCTCATGTGCACTTCGATGATCGGCTTTTCGTAAGCCAGCAGCGCATCGAGGATCGCAATGGAGGTGTAGGTCAGGCCCGCGCCGTTGATCAGGAGGCCGTCGGTGTCCTGCCGGGCCGCCTGGATCCAGTCGATCAGCTCGCCTTCGTGATTGGACTGGCGAAAGTCGAGCGCCGCGCCGAGGCTCCGCGCATGCGAACGGCACCGCGCCTCAATCGTCGGAAAGCTTTCCGTACCGTAAGTTCCCTTCGCGTCGACGCCGTACAGGTTGGCGTTGGGGCCGTTCAGAAACAGAAGCCGCGGCTGTGTCATGCAATCCCACCAGTCTTTGTGGGATCCGTCGGTACACCAAAAGCCCGGCGTTCAGCAAATGCCGATGGCGGGCCGCGGAGTGCAGCCCGCCAATCCTCGTCAATTGATGAGCACCCACACACCCACAAGCGATATTGCCGGGACATATGTGATCAGGACGAGCGCGATGAGATACAGCACGACGAAGGGAAGGATGCCGCGATAGATCGTCTTCAGGTCAATGCCGAGGACCGACTGTGCGACAAAGATGTTGATGCCGAAGGGCGGATGAAACAGCCCGATCGCCAGATTCACCATGACAACGATACCGAAATGCACGGTGTCGATGCCAAGCGCCTTCACCACCGGGATCAGCAGCGGGGTCAGCAGCAGAATGGCCGATAGCGGATCGAGGAAGCATCCCACCGCCAGCAGCAGCACGTTGACGGCGAGCAGGAAGGTCCATTGCCCGACGCCAAGTGACTGCAGGAAGCTCACCAGCGCGGCGGGTACCTGATTGACGGTCAGGAGCCACGAGAACACGCCGGCACAGGACACAATAATCAGGATTTGCGCGGTGAAGCGCGTGGTCGCGGCGGCCGCCTCGATGATTTCCGCAAAGGAAAGCTCTCGGAAGACAAGGCGCGTCACCAGAATGGCGTAGATGCAGGCCACCGCTGCGGCCTCGGTCGGCGAAAATACGCCGCCATAGATGCCGCCAAGAATGATCACCGGTGCGCCGAGCGCCCACAGCCCGCGCACGGTGGCGCGGAAGAAATGGCTGCGATCGAACGGCTCGCCCGCGCCGAAATTCTCTCGTCTGGCGCGCCACATCACATAGCCCGCGAGAAGCCCCGCGATCAGAAGCCCAGGGAGGATGCCCGCCGCGTAAAGCCGCGGCACGGATTCCTGGGCGGCCGCGCCGTACACGATCATCGGGATGCTGGGCGGAATGATGATGTCGATTGCGCCGACGGCCGTAATCAGGCCAGCAGCGAACGGCTTGGGATATCCAGCCTTCGTCATCGACGGATACATCACGCGGCCGATGGTTGCGACAGCGGCGGCGCTCACGCCCGAGATTGCGCCGAAGATCGTCGCGGTCCCGACCGTGGTGATGCCGAGGCTGCCGCGCAGCGAGCCGACGCCGCTCTGGACGAAATCAACGAGGCGCTGCGCGACGCTGCCGCGGCCCATTAATTCGCCGGCGTAAATGAAGTATGGGATCGCCAGCAGCGCGTAAGCATTGACCGAACCAAACAGGTTCTGGTGCAGGGCCGCCAGAGGTACGTTCATGTAGAAAACGAGCGCGACCGTCACCGCCGTCAGCAAGACGAGGAAGATCGGGAAGCCCAGCAGCAGCAGGGCAATCGGAACGAAGCCGAGAGCGAAACTCATGAGCCGGCGCGCTCCGTTGCTTTGTCGGCCGGCTCTTGACCGGAGCCGGCGATCCTCTGCAAGCCGCGCAACAGCACGATCAGCACGATCGCCGCGAAGCTCACCGCGATCGCGCTATGCGGGATCCATGTCGGGATATGGGCGATGTCACTAACCGCTCCGAGCGCATAAATGCGCTCGACATACTTGAAGGACTGCCATGCCACAAAGGCGGAGACCACCAGCATCACCGCCATCTCGAACCACCCCACAAGCCATCGGACGGACGACGGACAGGCGAGAATGAGAACGTCCATGCGCAGGTGGCCGCCGCGCCAGGTCACGAGTGCGGCGCCCAGGAATGCGATCCAGATCAGGATGTAGATTTCGATCTCGTCGACGCCATTCAGGGCGAAGCCAGCGAGATAGCGCCCGATTACATTGATGACATTGAGCGAGATGCCGACGAGAAGCGCAACTGCAAGGACGCGCTCGATCCAAGTCGCGAGCGCGTCCACATGTTTATCGATTGATCGCAGCAAAGGCGGAGGCCTCAGTTCGCACGTTGCGCGGCGGCCGAGAGCGCGTCGAAGTCTGCCTTGATGGTCGCATTGGCGCTGAGCAGTCCGGGGAGGACCGACTTCACCTGGTCGAGATAGGCTTTGCTCTCGCCCTCGGACAGCGAGATGTTTTCGCCGCCATTCTTCTTCCAGATATCGGCAGTGCGGCCGACATCCTCGACAGCGAATTTCTGGACCTTCTGCTGCGCCTTGAAGGCTTCGTCGCGGACCATAGCCTCCAGCTCCGGCCCGAGCGACTTTAGGAAGTTGCGGTTGGCCATTACCGGAGCGATCAGGAACGAGCCGGGCAGGGCAGTCAGACCCTTCGCCACATCGTAATACTTGAAAGCGGTGAAGACGGTGGCGCTCGCGATCAGCCCGTCGATGGTACGGTTCTGCATCGCCGAGAGAACTTCACCGAGGGGCATCGACACCGGAGCTGCGCCGAGCTTCTTGAAGGGCTCGATCTGCAGCGGCGCTGCGCCCGGGACGCGGATCTTTTGTCCCTTGAAGTCGGCGACCGCTCTGATCGGCTTGTGGGAAAGTAGCAGGAGCGGACCATGCGGCAGGATCGCGATCGGCTCGATTCCCTTGCTGTTTCCCAGCGTCGAGAGCTGCTTGCGGATTTCCGGATCGGCGAAAACGCGCTGCGCGTGCTCCATGTCCTTGAAGAGGCCCGGCGCATCGAACACTTGGAAGCGCGGCTCGAGGCCGATGAAGAATCCGGATGCCGGCACGACCGCTTCGATCGTGCCCATGGCAGTGCCTTCGACGGTCGCGGGAATCTGTCCGAGCTGATTGGCCGGATAGAACTCGACCTTGATCTTGCCACCGGAACGGGCCTCGATACCCGCCTTGAATTCTTTCGCCCATTCCTGGCTGAGATCGTTCACCGTCGGCGACGAAATCTTCATGGTGTGTGTCTGGGCCTGCACCGCCGAGGCTGAAAGCAGCACGGCAGCACCGATCGCCAGGTTGCGAAGTGCGTTCATGGGGTCTCTCCCTGTGTGGGCTTGCTGCCCTTTGGTTCTACGTTGCGTCGAATTGAGAACGTCTGACTAGTATTGTCCTTTCGGCTCAAGGCCGAAAGCGTGCTGGCCATACATCGCGCCAACCGCATCCCAGTTCAGGCTGATATGCGAGCTCGCCGCGTGGATGTCTCGCCAGAAGCGCTGCACCGGATGCTGCATGCCGAGCGCGGAGCCGCCCATCGCAAGGAATACGGCGTCGACCGCCTGCACCAGGAGCTTGGTGGCGAAGGTATGTGTCAGCCGGTTGCGAAGCCGCATGTCGATACCCACGGGCTTGCCCTGATGCACGGTCTCGCTGGTTTCCCGCAGATCGCGGTGGATCATCAGTTGCGCGGCGTCGATTGACGCCGTCGCCTCGGCGACACGCAACTGAACGGTGGCGAATTCCGACATCCGGTTGTTGCCGCCAGCCACCGCGCCGCGAGTCGTACGGGTGCCGACCTGCTCGATGAAGGCCTTAAGGGCGCCGCGCGCCATGCCGAGTGCGGGCGACACAAGGCACTGTGGGACGACGGCAAGCATCGGCTGCCGATAGATCGGATTGGTGTTGATGGCGGCACCCGGTGTCTGCCCCGTCAGCATTTCCGCAAAGGTGACAACGCGATGTGCGGGTACGAACGCCTCGTCAATCACGATGGTCTTGCTGCCGGTGCCGCACAGACCCATCGTGTTCCAGTCGTCGTGGATCGTGAAGTCCGCCTTGGGCACGAGGAAAAAGCCGGGCCTTGGTCCATCTGCCAGCGGCACGATGCCACCGACGATTCCCCATGTTGCGTTATCGACGCCGCTGGCAAAGCTCCAGCGACCGCTCAGCTTGTAGCCGCCACGTTCCGCAGCGGCTTTCCCGGCAGGAGCATAGGATACCGCTGCAATCGTATCGAGGCTGTCGCGCCAGAAATCGTGCTGGGCTTCGTCCGGGTAACAACCGATCATCCAGGGATGCACGGCACCGAGGCTGTAGACCCAACCGGTCGAACCGTCGCCGCTGGCAACGGCCGAAACCGCTTCAACAAAGACGTCGTACCCCAGTTCGAATCCGCCGAACCGCTTCGGTTGCATGATGCGGAAGAGTTCGAGCTCACGCATCCGCTCGACCATATCGGCGGATACCTGCCGGGCTTTCTCGAACTCAATCGCGCGCTCGCGCGCCATTGCGCCGATTGTCTCGGCACGCCGAAGCAATTCGGCGACGCCAGGCACGGATGAAGTGCGGGCTGCTGCAAGGGTCACGTCTATCCTCCCGGTTCTTATTTTTTATTGAGGATAGACCTGCATATGCCGACCGGCAAGCATAAACTTGCATTTGCAAGTAATTATGCTGCGCCGCGAAGGATACGAAAATGCTCGCAAAAGTGCTTGAATGAGAAAGCCTGCGCGCCTATCGAAGTTCAGGTCGCTGCAACCAGCTCAGACATCATGCCACGCAAACTGATCCTGCAGGACTTCCTTCCGTACCTCCTCAATCGCGCTGGCCTGCGCGTCGGTCTGATGTTCTCACGCGATATCGAGGCGTTCGACGTGACGTTGCCGATGTGGCGCGTGCTGGTCGAACTCTGGCACAAGGGCGACCATCGGCTGGGAGAATTGTCGGAGCGAACATCGATCGACATGTCGACGTTGTCGCGGCTCGTGGTCGCGATGCAACGCAAGAATCTCATTGTGCGAAGACGATCCGGACTCGACGGCCGAGCACTCAGCCTGACGCTGACCGCGCGCGGCCTTGCGCTGACCGAGACGATCGTTCCGCACGCGCTGCACTATGAGGATGTTGCGATGGAAGGCATGAGCGCGCGCGAGGTCGTGACGCTGAAGGACCTGCTGAAGCGCGTCTACGCCAATCTCGAAAAGATCGAGACGACGGCGGGGAAACGGCCGGCCGCCAAAGAGCGGCCGGCGAAACAGCGCGTGAAGCGCCGCATCAAATCTTCAGCTTGAACAGATCGATACAATTGGTGCGGCCGATCTTGATGCGGTCGTTTTCGCTGATCGATGCAGCGTCAAACCAGATCGCCGCGTGATCGATATTCTCGAACGGCCAGTCGGTCGAGAACAGGATGTG
>NZ_DATMRV010000102.1:0-5066 GCF_035565795.1 Pseudorhodoplanes sp. | reverse complement strand
GCGACAATGCCTCGCGCAGCATGCGCAAAAGGTGTTTCCCGCTGCAGACTTCCGGTGAAGCGCTTTTTTCTTCCGACCTCACCCCCGGAGAAAGAAACGTCTCTGCGACAATCTGAATCACGAATTTCGATGAGTGACGATCACGCTTGTCGATAGTTCACCGCGCAGCGGATTCGCAGGTTGATCGGCTGCGATGCATGGCATGCCGGCCGAGCATTCGCGCAGGACATGCCAGACCGCGACGCCCTGCCGCAGCGAAAATCAGCGCGATGCGATCACGGCGACCGGGCCACCCCCATCGGGGCCTTGATGCTCGGCGCCGCCGGACACGTAGATCTCCGCATGTCCGACCAAGCCGGCCAGCACGCCGCAAACGAACGCACGCGCATGCCGCGTCGGCGAGATATCGGAATCGTCCAGCATGGTGTGCCGGAAGCCGCGCAGCATCGCGCTCTGGCTCGGCTCCGCCTTGGCCAGCATCGCAACGACCCTGTCGCGCTCGGCACCCGTGAGCTGCCCGTTTGCGGCAAAACCGAGCCGGTGCAGCGCGCCGCGCACGGGCTCGATATCGATCGCATCCGCCATTACCGCGTGATCGATCACCAGCGGGCCGCTCCAGCCTTTCGACATGCCGAGCACCACAATCTCGTGACCGAGCAATTCGATGCCGGCCGAGCAACTCGCGCGGCCGGAATGCAGCGACCAGTTGTCGCCGATATCCTTGTCGGCGATCGCGTCCGCCTGCAATTCGCCGAGCGCGACCGCAACGCCGAGCGCGCTGGCCGCACGTGACAGGCCCATGGACTTCAGCGTCGATGAGGTCGCGACCGTCTTGCCGCGTCCCGTCGCCTCGCCGATCCGTTGCGCCGTCAGCAGCGGGCACTTGACCTGCACGAAATGCACGTCCGCCGAATCGGCGATCCCCGCATCGCGCATCGCTTCGCGCACGCCGTCCGCCACGAGCGCAATCTGTCCGGCGCGGCCAAGGTCCTCCGGCGGCAATGGCACAGTTTGCGCCCGCCCGATCGCAAGTGCGGGGCCGCTATCTGCTTCGCCTTCGGCGCGTTCGAACACGGTCCAGTGCGGGGCCATTGCGCCCTCGGTGCCGCCTGACATGACGAAGCAGATCTTCTCGGCATCCGCGCGCGGCATGAACCGCGCGAAAAACTGGGTCAGCGTCATGGTGGCGAAGCCGCGGCTGAAATCGTTGACGCAGCCATTGCCCTCGGTCTTGCCGAAAACCGCGATTACGCCCCGCGGGTCGATCCGCCCCTCCTCGATCGCGCGCGCGATGCCGCTCGCATCGTCGGGAGCGTTTGCGGAAATGCGATGAACCTTGGCGATCGGCACGATCGTCTCCTCAGCAGCAAGGCGTATCGCCGGCGAAATGCGACGCGATCGCCTTATCCATGTCCTTGAGTGAAGCGGCCAGAGCGGCACTGGCTGCCATTCCGGCGCGGAAACGCGCGAGCAGATCCTGCAGCATCGCCGGATAATCGATACCAAGCACCTGGCCGCTGCGCACGATCGTCTTGCCACCGACGATGACTTCCTCGATGTGATCGGCGGTGACGCGCGCAAACAAAAGATCGCGCGGATCGAGATCAGCCTTAAGGCGGTCGTCATCGACACGCGCCCAATCGAGCAAGATGAGATCGGCCGGCTCTTGCGTATCGACACGCCCTCCGTCGCCGCTGTTCAGGACCGAGAAGCGACCGTTGCGCCATGCCGATGTCAGGATATCGGTCCGGCCGACATCGACTTCGAAGCCGCGCCCGCCGTGAAGGAGATGCGTGAGCCGCATCTCGCGCAGGGCATCGTCATCCTCGTCGAGTGCAAGCCCGTCGATACCGAACGCGACGCGGCATCCCCGCCGTATCATTTCGGCGAGCGGCGCAATGCCGGACCGGATACCGAGATTGGACGACGTGTTGACGGAAATCGTGACGCCGCGCTCGGCAAGCAACTCCAGTTCGTCCGGCCGCGCGTAGGTGCAATGCGCGAGCGTCAGCCGGGGCGACAGCAGCCCGATCGCATCGAGATAGCGCATCATCCCGTCCGGGAACTCCCGGTCCGCCCAGTCGCGCTGATAGCGCGTCTCAAGGCAATGCATGTGAACGCGGCGCCCGGTGCGGGCCGATGCCTCGGCGATTGCGCGCAAAAGCGCGTCGGAACACCACTGCACGGCGGCCGGCCCGTACTGCACGTTGAAGTCCGGCGTGTCGGTGGCTTCAGCCACCGCATCGACCAGCGCGAGCTGTTCAGCCACCGGCAACGGCGCGCGCAGAAACCGCTTCCGGATCTCCTCCGCTGCGGCAGACGGCATCGCATTGAGGATCGGCTCCGATGGACCGTAGACCAGCGGATTGCGATCGCGCAGCGCGACCGCAAAGCCGACACGCACCCCGACATCGCGCGCGGCCCGCGCCACCGCTTTCGCCTCGGTCACGTAGTCGGTCAGCCCTTGCACGCGAGTGTAATGGACCATCACCACACCGGCGCCGCCGAGCGCGGACCGCGCCAGCGAAACGGCCGCCGCTAGATAAGGATCGACCGCCGGAAACATCGCGAGATAGTGGAGCCACGTTTCGAGCGGTTTGCCACCGGCGCCGACCGAACTCGATCGCGCCGCCCGCGCGTGGTCATGCGCGTTGCACAGGACCGGCATCGCCAGCAGCGAGGGCGCACTGCCGCGATGCGGCGCAACCTTCGCGATGCGGTCGCCGCCGATCGCAATGGCGACGGGACCCGATGCCGACGCATCCGGCGCCGCCAATACGTGCTCGACCTCAATGACCCGCACGATCGCCTCCACTTCGGACCGGCACACTAGCCGATCGCGAACTCGTCCTTGCGGTGAGCCCAGCCGGTCACCCGCATCTCGATGAGTGAGAACAGGACGTAAAGCGACACACCCATCACCGCAAGGATGATGAGGCCGGCGAACACCAGCGGCACATCGAACGAGGAGGACGCAATCATCATCACGTTGCCGATGCCGCGGTTGGAGGCGACCGTTTCCGAGAGCACGACGCCGACAAAAGCGAGCGTCACGGCGACCTTGAGCGAGGCGAAGAAATACGGCATCGCGCGCGGCAGGCCGACATTCCAGAGAATGTCGAGCTTGCTGGCCCGCAGCGTTTTCATCACATCCTCAAGTTCAGGTTCCGTGGTCGCAAGCCCGGTCGCAACATTCACCACGATCGGGAACATCGACATGATCATCGCGGTCAGGATCGCGGGCACCGCGCCCGCGCCGAACCACAGGACGAAGATCGGCACAACCGCGACCTTCGGGATCGAGGCGAAGCCGATCAGGAGCGGATAAGCGACGTCATAGGCGATCTTCGATACGCCCACCAGCATGCCCAGCAGAATGCCGATCAGGATGCCAAGACTGAAGCCGACAAGCGTTGTATAGAGCGTCTGCAGGGTGTGCGGCCACAGCGCCGGCGCGCGCTCCCACAAGGTGACAAGGATCTGGCTCGGCTTCGGCACGATGAGATCGCTGATGCCGAACGCACGGCACAGCAATTCCCAGAGTAGAAAAAAGCCGATGATCAGGGCAGCCGATGCGATCCGCCGGCGCGTCTGCGGGTTCATCACGCGGCCTCCTTTTGCGGGCGGTTGGCGATGATCAGTTCGCGGAGCCGCTGTGTCATGGTGACGAAATCCGGTGCATAGGACATCTCGATGCTACGCGGGCGCGCGAACGGCACCATCGTGTCGTCGATGATGCGTCCCGGCCGCGCCTGCATCACGCAGATGCGGTTGGCGAGGAAGCCGGCCTCTTTCAGATCGTGCGTGACGAGCAGCACGGTCGGCTTTCGCGTCATCCAGAGGTCCTGCATGATCGCCCACAATTCCTCGCGCGTGAATTGGTCGAGCGCGCCGAACGGCTCGTCCAGCATCAGCAATTGCGGATCGTGGATCAGTGCGCGGCACAGCGAGGCGCGCTGCATCATGCCGCCCGACAATTGCCAGGGATACTTGTCGCCGAAGCCGGCAAGGCCGACCTGCTTGAGCAGGGCCTCGACGCGGTCGCGGAAATCGGTCTTCTTCTTGCGATGAAATTCCTGACGGAACGGCGGCACGATCTTGAGCGGCAACATCACATTGTCGCGGATCGTTTTCCACGGCAGCAGCGTCGGGTTCTGGAACGCCATGCCGACACGCATCGGCTCGGCGCCGACCTCTCGGCCGGAGACATAGACATAGCCGCTGCTGGCCTTCAGGAGCCCCGTCACGAGCTTGAGGATCGTGGACTTGCCGCAGCCGGATGGCCCGACCAGCGCAACGAAATCGCCGCGCGCGATCTTGAGACTGGTCTGCGTCAACGCCTGGACCTTCTTGTCGCCGCGGCCATAGGTCAGCGCTACATTTTCCAGCTCGACGAAAGCCTGCTCGTGGGACAATTGCCGGTCGCTCATGCTGCGCTCTCTGTGGAAGGCGAAGGACGGAAGCCGTTCGTCACGGCACGCATGGTCTTGCTGGCGTTGCGCACATCCGGCGCCGGCATCTGCTGGATCGCATGCACGGAGCGGCCCCATCCCCTAGTCGAGGGAACCAGCGTGCGGTCGCGCATCACGAAACGGCCGCGCACGATGGTGTGGATCGGCAATCCCTTCACCTTGCGGCCATGCCAGGGCGAGATTTTCGAGCGCGACTGGATCTTGGCGTCGTCGATGGTCCATTCGCGCGACAGGTCGACCAGCGCAAGATCCGCGTCCGCTCCCGGCTGGATCGCGCCCTTGCGGGGATACAGGCCCCAGTGCCGCGCGGGATTGAACGCACTCCAGCGCACATAATCGGAGATCGACATGCGGCCGGCATTCACTTGCGTGAGCATCGCCGGCATCTGCGTCTCGACGCCGGGGAAGCCGCAATCCACCGCCCAGATGTCGTTGCGGGTCTTTTCCTCCGGCGTGTGCGGCGCGTGATCGGTCGCGATCATGTCGACCGTGCCGTCCGCCAATGCGGCCCAGATCGGCTCCTGGTTCTCCTTCTCGCGCACCGGCGGGTTCACCCGGATCACGCCGGCGAAGCGCTCGTAGTCATCGGTCGAA
>NZ_DATMRV010000101.1:0-30216 GCF_035565795.1 Pseudorhodoplanes sp. | reverse complement strand
TAACGTCCGAATTCCCCATTACGGGAGTTCCGCCTCCGTGACCGCTACGCCGCATCCCGCAGCAACGCATCATCTGCCGTGGTTCATCACAGCGCCCGGCCAGACGGACTATCTCTATGTGGCGACCGCCATCGTTCTGGTGCTGGCCATCTTCCTCATCGGCGTCGTCTTCTTCATGCTGCATTCGCTGCCGGAACGGCTGGGCCACAAGAAGCTGCAATTCGAGGTCGTTGCGGTCCTCGCGCTGATCTCCCTGTTCACGCATATTCACCTGTTCTGGGTCATCGCGCTTATCCTCGCCCTCATCGACATCCCGGATTTCCTCGCCCCGCTTCGCAGGATCGCCAGCGGCGTCGAAAAGCTTTCCGACAACAGGCCGGCAAGCAGCGATCACAGCGGTGCCGCACAACCTTCGTACAAGCGCGCCGAAGAAAAGGTGACGAGCGATGCTTGAGATCATCCTCTGCTCGCTGGTGACAGTCCTGCCCGACTACGGGTATCGCCGCTACGTGCAGGGCAAGCGGCTCGGCAAGGAGATCACGTTCTATTCGGTCTGGTACGAACTGCGCTACGGCCTCACCGCATGCTTCATGCTGACGGTCGCACTGATCACCATCATCTTCTATTTCCACCCGTCGACGACCAACGTCACCTCGTTCTTTCGCGCGATCCCGATCCTGCCGGAAGCCTCCGGGCGGGTGAGCGAGGTTCTCATCAAGCAAAGCGATGTGGTGAAGCAGGGCCAGCCGCTGTTCAAGCTGGACAGCACCAAGCAGGAAGCAGCGGTCGAAGTCGCGCGGCGCCGGATCAAGGAGATCGACGCGCAGATGCTGGTTACGCGCGCCGACATCGCCGCGTCAGAAGGGCAGATCCAGCAGGCCAAGAGCGCGCTCGAACAGGCCGTCGATGAATTGCGGACGAAGGAAGAGCTGAACCGGCGCAACGCCAACATCGTCGCCGCGCGCGAGATCGAGAAGCTGCAAACTGCCGTTGACGGCCGGCAAGGGCAGTTGGCAGCCGCGGAGGCGGCGAAACTCGCGGCGGAAACGCGCTTGAGTACATTGTTGCCGGCCGAGCGGGAGAGCGCCGAGGCGACGCTCCGGCAGTCGCAGGTCGATCTTAACAAGACGGTGGTCTATGCCGGTGTGTCGGGTCGCGTCGAGCAGTTCGTGCTGCAGGTCGGCGACGTCGTGAACCCGTTCATGCGGGCGGCCGGCGTCCTGATTCCGGAAGAGCACGGACGGACCGCGCTCCAGGCCGGCTTCGGGCAGATCGAAGCTCAGGTCATGAAGGTCGGCATGGCAGCCGAGGTGACCTGCGCATCGAATCCGATGGTCATTATTCCCATGGTGGTGACGCGGGTGCAGGACTTTATCGCGGCCGGGCAATTCCGGGTCGGCGAGCAATTGGTCGATGTCTCGCAGGCGATGAAGCCGGGCACCATTACGGTCGTCCTCGAACCGTTATTCGAAGGCGGGCTTGGCAACGTGACGCCCGGAAGCCGTTGCATCGCCAATGCCTATACGAGCAATCACGAACGGCTCGCCACTGAGAAGCTCGGGGCGGGGAAATGGATGTTTCTCCACGCGGTCGACGCCGTTGCGCTGGTTCATGCCATGCTGCTGCGGATTCAGGCCCTGGTCCTGCCGATCCAGACCCTCGTTTTCACCGGACACTGAGCTTGTCTTCATAAGTCGTTGAATTAGCGCAATAATTTAATGTCTCTCGTCTTGGTTGGGCGCTAGCAACCGGAGATTTTGGCTCCGTCGCCGTAAAACCTTGATTTCGGACGACTTTGGCAGTAGCTACACGGCACGCTTCGCGGCCCGGCAACGGACTTCCGCGGCGACGGCACCCCCAAAAAACAGGGCCAAGATCCGGCTTGTCCTTTCTCATGGATAGGCCGCAAGGCGGCTCGTTTGGACCTTAAGCGCGATGGCGAAGTTCAGTCCGTTCAAGTTTCTGCAGGAAGTACGCGACGAGACCGACAAGGTCACGTGGCCGACCCGCCGCGAGACCGCGATTACGACCGCCATGGTGTTCGTGATGGTGCTGATTTCCTCGATCTTCTTTCTCCTGGCCGATCAGGCCATCCGTATTCTGATTACGACCATCCTCGGATTTGCGCGTTAAGTCGCCGCAACCGGAACACGACACTCGGTAACGACACATGGCCAAGCGCTGGTACATCGTTCACGCCTACTCGAACTTCGAGAACAAGGTCGCGGAATCGATCCGTGAACAGGCCAAGCAGCGTGGTCTCACCGACCATTTCGAGGAAGTGCTGGTCCCGAAGGAAAAGGTCACCGAGGTGCGCCGCGGTCGCAAGGTCGATACCGAGCGCAAGTTCTTCCCGGGCTACGTGCTGGTGAAGGTGGACCTCACCGACGAGGCCTATCACCTGATCAAGAACACGCCGAAGGTCACGGGCTTCCTCGGCGCCGACAACAAGCCGATGCCGATTTCCGAAGCCGAAGCTGGCCGGCTGCTGCAGCAGGTCCAGGAAGGCATCGACCGGCCGAAGCCCTCGATGTCGTTCGAGGTCGGCGAGCAGGTTCGCGTCTCCGACGGACCGTTTGCATCGTTCAACGGCACGGTGGAAGAAGTCGACGAGGCACGCTCGCGCGTGAAAGTCGCGGTCTCCATCTTTGGCCGCGCAACACCGGTCGAACTCGAATTCGGACAGGTGGAGAAGATTTGACGAGTTTCCTCTCCCGCAACGTCGGGAGGGAGAATCGCCGTGGGAGGTGAAGGCGGCCGCCAACCGTCCGGATCCGCACCACGGCACCTGAACCGGGTCGGGGTCTTTGCGGGCCTCAACCCAAACAACAGGAGAACTACATGGCAAAGAAAATCACCGGCTATGTAAAGCTACAGGTGCCGGCCGGGGCGGCCAATCCGTCGCCGCCGATCGGTCCCGCGCTCGGCCAGCGCGGTCTGAACATCATGGAATTCTGCAAGGCCTTCAACGCGCAGACCGCCAAGCTCGAAAAGAACATGCCGATCCCGGTGACCATCACGGTCTATCAGGATCGCTCGTTCACCTTCGAGATGAAGCAGGCGCCCGTGTCCTACTTCATCAAGAAGGCTGCGAAGATCGAAAAGGGTTCGAAATTGCCCGGCCGCGACAAGGCCGGCAAGATCACGCAGGCGCAGATCAAGGAAATCGCCGAGCAGAAGATGAAGGATCTGAACTGCGACACTGTCGAGGCTGCGGCCAAGATGATTGAAGGCTCCGCCCGCTCGATGGGCATCGACGTGGTGGGAGGCTGATATGGCGGGCAAGCGTTATGCGAAGGCCATCGAAGGCCTCGACCGCGACAAGTTCTATCCGCTCGAAGACGCGGTGAAGATGATCAAGGATCGCGCCAAGTCGAAGTTCGACGAGACCATCGAGATCGCGATGAATCTCGGCGTCGATCCCCGTCATGCTGACCAGATGGTCCGCGGCGTGGTCACGTTGCCGAGCGGCTCGGGCCGTACGCAGCGCGTCGGCGTGTTCGCACGCGGCGCGAAGGCGGAAGAGGCGAAGGCTGCCGGTGCCGATGTCGTCGGTGCTGAGGATCTGTTCGAGAAGGTCAATAACGGCCAGATCGATTTCGAACGCTGCATCGCCACTCCGGACATGATGCCGCTGGTCGGCCGTCTCGGTAAGGTGCTCGGCCCGCGCGGCATGATGCCGAACCCGAAGGTCGGCACCGTGACCATGGACATCGCCAACGCGGTGAAGGGCGCCAAGGGCGGCTCGGTCGAGTTCCGCGTCGAGAAGGCCGGCATCGTGCAGGCCGGCGTCGGCAAGGCCTCGTTTACGGCGGATGCGCTGGTCGCCAACATCAAGGCGTTCGCGGATGCCGTGCAGAAGGCGAAGCCGTCGGGCGCAAAGGGAACTTTCGTCCAGAAAATCTCGGTGTCATCCACGATGGGACCGGGACTGAAGGTCGAGCCGAGCACGGTATTCACTCAGGGCTGATCCCGCCCAATCGCGAAGCAATTCGATGAAAGGCCCGGCAGCGATGCCGGGCCTTTTGTTTTTGCGATTGCCGCCGGGGGAGGGCGCTTCCCGGCGCGACCACAGGAAGGAAGGCGCCGTTCGCGTTCGCCTTCTTCGCAGACGCCTTCGGATTCTCGATATCGCGACCTGCCGCTGGCCGACATACCTGATTTCGCCGTTGCAGACGAAGCGGTTGCCGAGGCGTTTGCTCAGTCCGCGCAGGGCCCGGCCGCGCGCTATGACCTAGTCGTCGTCGAGTGTTTCGTCCGCTGCCGTGATCAGGCTGTCATCGGGATTCTTTGCGCAATATTCGGCGAGCTTGGTCCCGTCCTTTTTCATTTTCTCGAAATCGATGACGGGGGAAGAATCCTCCGAACTGTAATAGCCCTGCAGCCACATCATGATGAAAGCGATGTTTTCAGTGCTGCTGGCCATGAAGTCCTTGCACTTGACCGTCGAGACATCGAGCCGCTGCGCCTGGGCTGACAGCGTCGCAGACAGCAGCGCAGCTGTTGCGAACAACACAATGCGTTTCATTTTGAAAAATCCGGTTTGGCGGTGCGGAATCGCAACCGGCACGAAGTTTCGCAGGTCGGCATGGTCCGACAAGCACCTGTCAGCGCATTTTCACTCTCGCTCCGCGCAACTTTTCGGGAGCGGCGCGGCGGCCCGGACCAGCCCCTGGCCGAATTCAGGCTTGCAATTCCTTCCGATCCCGCTACTAGAGCGCCCCAGAAGGCGTGCCGCTGTCGGTGCGCCTTTGCGCGTTCCGGTCCGAAGGCCGGACGCGGTTCCTGTCCGAGACTGCAGGTGCGGGGCGACCCGCTTAATCGCCGCCATCCCAAGGGTGCCGGCAGCCAGCATAGACGGGTGAGAGACGAGATCGGGTTTCCAAGGGAGCAATCCCCGGTAAGGCCTTGATCCGGTTCGAACCTTTCGTTTCCACGCACGCTCTGAGCTGCGCGGAGGGCAGGCACTGGCAAGCGCCGTTCTGCCCTCGAAATCCTTTTTCCGGGGCCGAACGGCAGTCGCAACCGGCGGAACTTTCGTGGTTCCGCCAACCGGAGAGAGCTTGTGAATCGAGCGGAAAAGCAAGAGTCCGTTGCGTCACTGAAGGAGGTCTTCAACGCCTCCAAGGTGGTCGTGGTGGCTCACTATTCCGGCCTCACCGTCGCCCAGATGCAGACCCTGCGCAAGCAGATGAAGCAGGCGGGCGCTCAGGTGAAGGTCGCGAAAAACCGTCTCGCCAAGATCGCTCTTGATGGCTCCGATGCCGCCTCGATCGTGCCCCTTCTGAAGGGGCCGACCCTGATCGCTTATTCTTTAAACGATCCGGTCGCGGCACCGAAGGTCGCCACCGATTTCGCCAAGGCCAACGAGCAATTCGTTATCCTCGGCGGAGCGATGGGCAAGACCGCCCTGGATGTGAACGGCGTGAAGCAACTCGCTTCCCTGCCGTCGCTCGACGAACTGCGTGGCAAGCTGGTTGGCCTTCTCGTGGCCCCGGCGACCAAGATCGCGCAGCTCACCAACGCCCCGGCCGCCAAGGTCGCGCGCGTTGTCCAGGCCTATGCCAGCAAAGACGCGGCGTGACACCAATCCTCAACAATCAGGTTCGAATAGGACAATATCACCATGGCTGACTTGCAGAAAATCGTCGACGACCTCTCGTCGCTCACCGTCCTCGAGGCCGCTGACCTCGCCAAGATGCTCGAAGAGAAGTGGGGCGTTTCCGCCGCCGCTGCTGTGGCCGTCGCCGCCGCTCCGGGTGCTGGCGGTGGTGCCGCTCCGGCCGAGGAAAAGACCGACTTCACCGTCGTTCTGGCTTCCGCCGGCGACAAGAAGATCGAGGTCATCAAGGAAGTCCGCGCTCTGACCGGCCTCGGCCTGAAGGAAGCCAAGGACCTCGTCGAAGGCGCTCCGAAGACCCTGAAGGAAGGCGCCAACAAGGAAGAGGCCGACAAGATCAAGGCGACCCTCGAGAAGGTCGGCGCCAAGGTCGAGCTGAAGTAATCGGTGCGCGACGGTACCCCGATCCGCTATCGGGTTGGGGACACCGGACCGCCGGGCTTTAACGCCAATGTGACGGGAACCGGCTCGGAAATTTTCACGTTTCCGGCCGAATTCCTGCGATTAGGCCTAGACATAGGGGGTGCGGGACCCATATACGGTTCCGCATCCCCTTATAGCGCCGCATTGCGGCGGCATTGGCTTTGGTTCGAGCCCCGCTCGAATCATCTAGAACGCAGGCACCCCGACGCCTGTCCTGATGGTCGCGATTGATGGCGGCCGTTCGGAGAGTCGTCTCGGCTGTCTCCATAGCGGCAGACGAGAGAAAGAGAACGATGGCGCAAGCGCAGACGTTTATCGGTCGGAAGCGCGTTAGGAAGTTTTTCGGAAAAATTCAGGAAGTGGCGGAGATGCCGAACCTCATCGAGGTTCAGAAGGCGTCTTACGACCAGTTCCTGCTGGTCACGCCTCCGCCCGGCGGGCGGCCCGACGAGGGCCTGCAGGCGGTGTTCAAGTCCGTTTTTCCGATCAAGGACTTTTCCAATACCTCGCAGCTCGATTTCGTCAGCTACGAGTTCGATCCTCCGAAATATGACGTCGACGAGTGCCGCCAGCGCGGCATGACCTATGCTGCGCCGCTGAAGGTGACGCTGCGCCTCATCGTATTCGATGTTGACGAGGAGACCGGCGCCCGCTCCGTGAAGGACATCAAGGAGCAGGATGTCTACATGGGCGACATCCCGCTGATGACCAACAACGGTACGTTCATTGTGAACGGCACCGAGCGCGTCATCGTCTCCCAGATGCATCGTTCGCCCGGTGTGTTCTTCGACCACGACAAGGGCAAGACGCATTCGTCCGGCAAGCTGCTGTTTGCTGCCCGCATCATCCCGTATCGCGGCTCCTGGCTCGATATCGAGTTCGACGCCAAGGACATCGTGCACGCGCGTATCGACCGTCGCCGCAAGATCCCGGTGACGTCGCTTCTCTATGCGCTGGGCATGGACGGCGAGGAGATCCTCAAGACCTTCTACAACATCGTCACCTACAAGCGCGCCAAGGAAGGCTGGCGCGTGCCCTTCGATGCCAACCGCATGAAGGGTTACAAGGCGATCAACGACCTCGTCGATGCCGATAGCGGCAAGGTGGTGGTCGAAGCCGGTCGCAAGATCACCGTGCGTCAGGCGCGGCAGCTCGCGGAGAAGGGCCTCAAGGCGCTCCGCATGACCGACGAGGAATTGCTCGGCAACTACATCGCCGAGGACCTCGTCAACATGAAGACCGGCGAGATCTACGCCGAAGCCGGCGAGGAAATCACCGAGAAGCTGCTCGAGAAGATCAACGAGCTCGGCTTCAAGGAACTGCCGATCCTCGACATCGACCACATCAATATCGGCGCCTACATCCGCAACACGCTTGCGGTCGACAAGAACATGACGCGTGAAGACGCGCTGTTCGACATCTACCGCGTGATGCGTCCGGGCGAGCCGCCCACGGTCGAAACCGCGTCGGCGATGTTCCAGTCGCTGTTCTTCGACGCCGACCGCTACGACCTCTCGGCCGTCGGCCGCGTGAAGATGAACATGCGCCTCGACCTCGATGCGCCTGACACCCACCGCGTGCTCCGCAAGGAAGACATCCTCGCGGTGGTGAAGACGCTCGTGGACCTGCGCGACGGCAAGGGCGAGATCGACGATATCGACAATCTCGGCAATCGCCGCGTGCGTTCGGTCGGCGAGCTGATGGAGAACCAGTACCGCATCGGCCTCCTGCGCATGGAGCGCGCGATCAAGGAGCGCATGTCGAGCGTCGATATCGACACCGTCATGCCGCAGGACCTGATCAACGCGAAGCCTGCCGCCGCCGCGGTGCGCGAGTTCTTCGGATCCTCGCAGCTGTCGCAGTTCATGGACCAGACCAACCCGCTGTCCGAGATCACGCACAAGCGTCGTCTCTCGGCGCTTGGACCGGGCGGTCTGACCCGCGAGCGCGCCGGCTTCGAAGTGCGCGACGTGCATCCGACCCACTATGGCCGCATCTGCCCGATCGAAACGCCGGAAGGACCGAATATCGGTCTGATCAACTCGCTCGCGACCTACGCGCGCGTGAACAAATACGGCTTCGTCGAAACTCCGTATCGCAAGGTGAAGGACGGCCGCGTCACCGACGAGGTCATCTATCTCTCGGCGATGGAGGAGGCCCGCTACACGGTGGCGCAGGCCAACGCCCCGATCGACGCCAAGGGCCGCTTCACCGAAGACATGATCGTCTGCCGTCACGCCGGCGAAGTTGCGCCGTATCCGCGCGACAAGGTCGACTTCATGGACGTGTCGCCGAAGCAGCTCGTGTCGGTGGCCGCGGCGCTGATCCCGTTCCTTGAGAACGACGACGCCAACCGCGCGCTGATGGGCTCGAACATGCAGCGCCAGGCGGTGCCGCTGGTCCGCGCCGAAGCGCCGTTCGTCGGCACCGGCATGGAAGGCGTGGTGGCCCGTGACTCGGGCGCCGCGATCGGCGCCCGCCGCGCCGGCGTGGTCGACCAGGTCGACGCCACCCGTATCGTCATCCGCGCGACGGAAGAGACCGACCCGACCAAGCCGGGCGTCGACATCTATCGCCTGATGAAGTTCCAGCGCTCGAACCAGAATACCTGCATCAACCAGCGTCCTCTGGTCCGCGTCGGCGACTACGTGAAGAAAGGCGACATCATCGCCGACGGTCCCTCGACCGAGCTCGGTGAGCTCGCGCTTGGCAGGAACGTGCTCGTCGCGTTCATGCCGTGGAACGGCTACAACTTCGAGGACTCGATCCTTCTGTCCGAGCGCATCGTGCGCGACGACGTGTTCACGTCCATCCACATCGAGGAATTCGAGGTGATGGCCCGTGACACCAAGCTCGGACCGGAAGAAATCACCCGCGATATTCCGAACGTTTCGGAAGAGGCGCTGAAGAACCTCGACGAAGCCGGCATCGTCTATATCGGCGCCGAAGTGCGTGCAGGCGACATCCTGTGCGGCAAGATCACGCCGAAGGGCGAGAGCCCGATGACGCCGGAAGAAAAGCTTCTGCGCGCCATCTTCGGTGAAAAGGCGTCCGACGTTCGCGACACCTCGCTCCGCGTGCCGCCAGGCGTGCAGGGCACCGTCGTCGAAGTGCGCGTCTTCAACCGTCACGGCGTGGACAAGGACGAGCGTGCGCTCGCGATCGAGCGCGAGGAAATCGAACGCCTCGCCAAGGACCGCGACGACGAGCAGGCGATCCTCGATCGCAACGTGTTCGGACGTCTGGCCGAAATGCTGGACGGCCGTCAGGGCATCGCGGGTCCGAAGGGCTTCAAGAAGGACACCAAGATCACCCGCGCGATTCTTGAAGAGTATCCGAAGTCGCAGTGGTGGCTGTTTGCCTCGCCGAACGACAAGCTGATGGCCGAAATCGAGGCCATGCGGAAGCAGTACGACGAGTCGAAGAAGATGCTCGAGCAGCGCTTCCTCGACAAGGTCGAGAAGCTGCAGCGCGGCGACGAACTTCCGCCCGGCGTGATGAAGATGGTCAAGGTCTTCGTCGCGGTGAAGCGCAAGATCCAGCCCGGCGACAAGATGGCCGGCCGTCACGGCAACAAGGGTGTCGTGTCCAAGATCGTCCCGATCGAAGATATGCCGTTCCTTGAGGACGGTACGCATGCCGACATCGTGCTGAACCCGCTCGGCGTGCCGAGCCGCATGAATGTCGGTCAGATCCTCGAGACGCATCTCGGCTGGGCCTGCGCCGGTCTCGGCAAGCGCATCGGTCAGGCCGTGGACGCCTATTACGCCAAGCAGGACACCAAGCCCCTGAAGGAGACCCTGAAGAAGGTCTATGGCGAGGACGAGACCATCAAGTCCCTGGACGAGAAGGGTATCATCGAACTCGGCACCAACCTGCGGCATGGCGTTCCGATCGCGACGCCGGTCTTCGACGGCGCCAAGGAAAGCGACATCGAGCAGATGCTCGATCTGGCGGGTCTCGATCACTCGGGACAGGTCACGCTGTTCGACGGACGTACCGGCGAGCAGTTCGATCGTAAGGTGACGGTCGGCTACATCTACATGTTGAAGTTGCATCACCTTGTGGACGACAAGATCCACGCCCGTTCGATCGGCCCGTACTCGCTCGTCACCCAGCAGCCGCTGGGCGGCAAGGCGCAGTTCGGCGGTCAGCGCTTCGGCGAAATGGAGGTCTGGGCGCTCGAGGCTTACGGCGCCGCCTACACGCTGCAGGAAATGCTGACCGTGAAGTCTGACGACGTCGCTGGCCGCACCAAGGTCTACGAGGCGATCGTACGCGGAGACGACACGTTCGAAGCCGGCATCCCCGAAAGCTTCAACGTGCTGGTCAAGGAAATGCGTTCGCTCGGCCTCAATGTCGACCTGCACAATTCGAAGCTGCAGCGTCCGACCGATCTGCCCGAGGCGGCGGAGTAATTCGCAAACGAGACGGGACGGCGAGGGCGCCGTCCCGGGTCTATGGCGAAACAATTTACGGCTGAAAATTCCGGGACGCCGGAGTGAAGGCCGAGGAGACGACAATGAACCAAGAAATTATGAATCTGTTCAGCCCGCAGGTGCCGGCTCAGGTCTTCGACCAGATCCGCATCTCGATCGCTTCGCCTGAGAAGATTCAGTCCTGGTCGTACGGCGAAATCAAGAAGCCCGAGACGATCAACTACCGAACCTTCAAGCCGGAGCGCGACGGCCTGTTCTGCGCGCGGATCTTCGGCCCGATCAAGGACTACGAGTGCTTGTGCGGCAAGTACAAGCGCATGAAGTACAAGGGCATCATCTGCGAGAAGTGCTCGGTTGAAGTCACGCTGTCGCGCGTGCGTCGCGAGCGCATGGGCCATATCGAGCTCGCAGCGCCGGTCGCTCACATCTGGTTCCTGAAGTCGCTGCCGAGCCGCATTGGCATGCTGCTCGACATGACGCTGAAGGATCTCGAGCGCATCCTGTATTTCGAATACTACGTCGTGCTCGAGCCGGGTCTCACCCCGCTGCAGGACCGTCAGCTGCTGTCCGAAGAGGAATACCTCAAGGCGCAGGACGAGTACGGCCAGGACAGCTTCACCGCCATGATCGGCGCCGAAGCGATCCGCGAGATGCTCAAGGCGATGGACCTGCAGAAGCTGCAGGCCGACCTGCGCGCCGAGATCGCGGAGACCGATTCCGACATCAAGAAGAAGAAGCTCGCCAAGCGCGTGAAGCTGATCGAGGCGTTCATCGAATCCGGCAACAAGCCGGAATGGATGATCCTGACGCATGTGCCGGTGATCCCGCCGGACCTGCGTCCGCTCGTCCCGCTCGACGGTGGCCGCTTCGCGACGTCGGACCTGAACGACCTCTATCGCCGCGTCATCAATCGTAACAACCGCCTGAAGCGGCTGATCGAACTGCGCGCGCCGGACATCATCATCCGCAACGAGAAGCGCATGCTTCAGGAGGCGGTGGATGCGCTGTTCGACAACGGCCGTCGCGGCCGCGTCATCACCGGCGCCAACAAGCGTCCGCTGAAGTCGCTCGCCGACATGCTGAAGGGCAAGCAGGGCCGCTTCCGTCAGAACCTGCTCGGCAAGCGCGTCGACTATTCCGGCCGCTCGGTGATCGTGGTCGGTCCAGAGCTCAAGCTGCACCAGTGCGGCCTGCCGAAGAAAATGGCGCTCGAGCTGTTCAAGCCGTTCATCTATTCGCGGCTGGACGCGAAGGGCCTGTCCACCACCGTGAAGCAGGCGAAGAAGCTCGTCGAGAAGGAGAAGCCTGAGGTTTGGGATATCCTCGACGAGGTGATCCGCGAGCATCCGGTGATGCTGAACCGCGCGCCGACGCTGCATCGTCTGGGCATCCAGGCGTTCGAGCCGGTGCTGATCGAAGGCAAGGCGATCCAGCTTCATCCGCTGGTCTGCGCGGCGTTCAACGCCGACTTCGACGGCGACCAGATGGCCGTGCACGTTCCGCTGTCGCTCGAAGCGCAGCTGGAAGCGCGCGTCCTGATGATGTCGACCAACAACATCCTGCATCCCGCGAACGGCCAGCCGATCATCGTGCCGTCGCAGGATATCGTTCTCGGTCTCTATTATCTCTCGCTGGAGCGCGAAGGCGAGCCGGGGCAGGGCAAGGTGTTCGGCAATGTTGCCGAGATCGAGCATGCGCTGTCGCAGAAGGCGATCACACTTCATACGAAGATCAAGTATCGCTGGATCGGCCTCGGTCCCGATGGCGAGCCTTTCCCGAAGGTCTATGACACGACGCCCGGCCGCGTGCTGCTCGGTCAGGTTCTGCCGAAGAGCAAGGTCGTGACGTTCGACGTCGTCAACAAGCTGATGACGAAGCGCGAAATCTCGAACATGATCGACACCGTCTACCGTCACTGCGGTCAGAAGGACACGGTCATCTTCTGCGATCGCATCATGGCGCTCGGCTTCTACCACGCGTTCAGGGCCGGCATCTCGTTCGGCAAGGACGACATGGTGGTGCCGGAGAAGAAGTGGTCGATCGTCGAGAATTATCGCGAAGAGGCCAAGGACTTCGAGCAGCAATACAATGACGGCCTGATCACGCAGGGCGAAAAGTACAACAAGGTGGTCGACGCTTGGTCGAAGTGCACCGAAGAGATCGCCGCTGCGATGATGAAGGAGATCTCGACGACCAAGAAGGATCCGAAGACCGGCCGCGAGGCGCAGGTCAACTCGATCTACATGATGGCGCATTCCGGAGCGCGCGGCTCGCCCGCCCAGATGCGTCAGCTCGCTGGCATGCGCGGCCTGATGGCCAAGCCGGACGGCTCGATCATCGAGACGCCGATCGTGTCGAACTTCAAGGAAGGCCTGACCGTGATGGAGTACTTCAACTCCACCCACGGCGCCCGTAAGGGTCTGGCCGACACCGCGCTGAAGACCGCGAACTCCGGTTACCTGACCCGTCGTCTCGTCGACGTGGCGCAGGACTGCATCATCACCTCGTATGATTGCGGGACCGAGGCCGGCATCAAGGTGCGCGCGATCATCGACGCGGGCACGGTCGTCGCCTCGCTCGGCATCCGTATCCTGGGCCGCACCACGGCCGAGGACGTGAAGGATCCGGCGACCGGCGAAGTGATCGTCAAGAACGGCACGCTGCTCGGCGAAGCCGAGGTCGAGAAGATCACTCAGGCGAATGTGCAGGAAGTGCGCATCCGCTCTGTGCTGACCTGCGAGTCAACCAACGGCGTCTGCGGCGCCTGCTACGGACGCGACCTCGCACGCGGTACGCCTGTCAATATGGGCGAGGCCGTCGGCGTCATCGCGGCGCAGTCGATCGGTGAGCCGGGCACCCAGCTCACCATGCGTACGTTCCACATCGGCGGCGCAGCGCAGATCAACGAGCAGTCCGCGATCGAGTCGAATTTCGAAGGCACGGTCAAGCTGAAGGCCAAGGACAACCAGCCGAATGCTGTGATCAAGAATTCGGAAGGCGAACTGATCGTCATGAGCCGCAACGTCACGCTCGCGGTTGTCGATGCCGACGGTACCGAGCGGGCGACCCATCGTCTGCCGTTCGGCGCGCGGTTGCGCGTCAACGAAGGCGACAAGGTCAAGCGGGGCCAGCGTCTGGCGGAATGGGATCCGTATACCCGTCCGATCATCACCGAAGTCGACGGTCACGCCGAGTTCGAGGATCTGGTCGAAGGCCAGTCGGTTGCGGAAACGCAGGACGAGTCCACCGGCATCACCAAGCGCGTGGTGACCGATTGGCGTACGTCCCAGCGTGCGGCCGACCTGCGTCCGGCGATCGTGATCAAGGACAAGGACGGCAAGATCCTGAAGCTGTCGCGTGGCGGCGAGGCGCGCTATCCGCTCGCAATCGATGCCATTCTGTCGGTCGATCAGGGTGCTCAGGTCCATGCGGGCGACGTCATTGCCCGTATCCCGACCGAAAGCGCCAAGACCCGCGACATCACCGGCGGTCTGCCGCGTGTTGCGGAACTGTTCGAAGCGCGGCGTCCGAAGGAGGCGGCGGTTATCGCCGAAATCTCCGGCACCATCCGCTTCGGCCGCGACTACAAGAACAAGCGCCGCATCTCGATCGAGCCTGCGGAGAAGGATGTCGAGCCCGTCGAGTATCTGATCCCGAAGGGCAAGCACATCCATCTGCAGGACGGCGATATCGTCGAAAAGGGCGATTCCATCGTCGAAGGAAATCCGGCACCGCACGACATTCTGGCGATCAAGGGCGTCGAGGAACTTGCCGCTTACCTGGTCAACGAAATCCAGGAGGTCTACCGGCTGCAGGGCGTGGGCATCAACGACAAGCACATCGAGGTGATTGTCCGTCAGATGCTCCAGAAGGTGGAGATCGACGACGCGGGCGAGACCGACCTGATCCAGGGCGAGCAGCTCGACCGTGTCGAGATGGACCAGATCAACGCGAAGGCTGTGGAGCAGGGCAAGAAGCCGGCGACCGGAACTCCGGTGCTGCTCGGCATCACCAAGGCTTCGCTGCAGACCCGTTCGTTCATCTCGGCTGCGTCGTTCCAGGAGACCACGCGCGTGCTCACCGAAGCTGCCGTCAACGGCAAGTCGGACACGCTCGACGGCCTCAAGGAAAACGTCATTGTCGGCCGCCTGATCCCGGCGGGAACGGGCGCGATGATGAGCACGCTCCGCGAGATCGCCACCAAGCGCGACACGCTCATTCTCGAGGAGCGCGAGAAGGAGGCGGCGTCCAAGCAGGCCGAAGCTCCTGCCGCGCTGCCTGCGGCGGAATAAGAAATTCCACACCAACGAAATGCGAAAAGGCCGCCCCTCGGGCGGCCTTTTTGTTTTGTCCGGGGCTGTATTAGGTTGCCTACACTTGATCGATTGAGTTTGGTCCGCACCGCGGGTTCGAAGGATGCCGACTTTTTCGACCGAAGACATTGCGCCGCGTGACCGGTTCGCGCATTGGCGCGAGGTGCACGCGAAGATCTTTGGTGTCAGCATCGATCTCGACCGCGAACAGCACGGCGCATTCCAGGCCGAGTGTCACGCGACGCCGGTCGAAGGTGCGGCGCTGGTCGAGATGCACGCCTCGTCCTATCGGGTGGAGCGGTTGCGCTTTCGGGACCTCGCGCGCGGACTTTCGTGAGATGAACCGCCGGTAGTTGCCGGCTGCAGTGGCGTCCGGCTGAGCGGAATCGCACGTGCCCGGATGTCTCGCGGTCACCATGAGGGGGCTGATTCTGTGTGGAGAATCGCACTCGGCCTGCTTTCCAGCCTGCTTACCGTCGCGGGCTTGCTGTCTCTATTCATGTTCTACGATCGTTATTGGCGCTGGCGGGATTGCTTTAATGAGCTCGGGCGATGCTTCGACCCGGCCACCGCAGACGTCTATCTCGACCAATCCGGCCCCGTATGGGGCAGTTTTGCCGCAATTTTCCTGTTCCTAGGTATTATTGTGCTGGCGCGGTTGCTGAAGCAGGGCTGAGAATGCCGTCCGCGCTCGCGATCAAGTGCACGAAAGCCCCGAGGAATCGGGCTTTCTTTGCTTGACTTGACCGATTCCCGCTTATACAACCCGCCCACTTTCGGCAGGCGGTGAGTTTCGCCTCGTCGGCACGGCCCCCTGACTGCGACTAAGTGATTGAGCTTGAAGCTCTTTTGACTGCCGCGGACGGCGACCAAAAGCCTCGACGAATGAATCTCAAACGCTGCCGCTGACGGCAAAGAAAGCCAGTTGGAAAGTCATGACCGCGGGGCAGCTCGCCGCGCGGTCCTCTGCATCGCGAAGCGCCAGTCCGCGAAACCGGAGCGGATGGCGTGTTTTCGTTTTGCGCGTGTAAGCGCGTGTTCCGGTGAGGGGTGGCCGAGGTCGCTCCGACGGTGAGGATGAAGGCTTAAATCGGATGCCGACGATCAACCAGTTGATCCGCAAGGGCCGGGTGAAACCGACCTACCGCAATACGGTGCCGGCCCTGCAGGCCGCTCCGCAGAAGCGCGGCGTGTGCACGCGCGTCTATACGACCACGCCGAAGAAGCCGAACTCCGCGCTTCGCAAGGTCGCGAAGGTGCGTCTGACCAACCAGTTCGAGGTCATCGGCTACATCCCGGGCGAGGGTCATAACCTCCAGGAGCACTCGGTGGTCATGATCCGCGGCGGTCGCGTGAAGGACCTTCCGGGCGTTCGCTATCACATCCTCCGCGGCGTCCTCGACACCCAGGGCGTCAAGAACCGCAAGCAGCGCCGCTCCAAGTACGGCGCGAAACGGCCGAAGTGAGGTAGCGCGTCATGTCCCGTCGTCACTCCGCCGAGAAGCGCGAGATCAATCCGGATCCGAAGTTCGGAAATCTCATCGTATCGAAGTTCATGAATTCGCTGATGTATGACGGCAAGAAGTCGGCTGCCGAGCGCATCGTCTATGGTGCCTTCGACATCATCGAGGGCAAGACCAAGTCGAATCCGCTGCAGGTCTTCCAGCAGGCGCTCGACAACGTGATGCCATCCATCGAAGTGCGTTCCCGCCGCGTCGGTGGCGCGACCTATCAGGTGCCGGTCGAAGTGCGTTCGACCCGCCGTCAGGCGCTCGGCATTCGCTGGCTGATCTCGGCTGCGCGTGACCGCAACGAAAAGACGATGATGGACCGGCTCTCGGCCGAGCTCCTCGACGCTTCGAACAACCGGGGGAATGCCGTCAAGAAGCGCGAAGACGTGCACCGTATGGCGGAAGCCAATCGCGCCTTCTCGCATTACCGCTGGTAAAGGACCGCCAATGCCCCGCAGTCACAAGATTGAGGACTACCGCAACTTCGGCATCATGGCCCACATTGATGCCGGCAAGACGACCACGACCGAGCGGATCCTCTATTACACCGGCAAGAGCCACAAGATCGGCGAGGTGCACGAAGGCGCCGCGACGATGGACTGGATGGAGCAGGAGCAGGAGCGGGGCATCACCATCACGTCCGCCGCGACCACCGCGTTCTGGAAGGAAAAGCGTCTCAATATCATCGACACCCCGGGGCACGTCGACTTCACCATCGAGGTGGAGCGTTCGCTGCGCGTGCTCGACGGTGCTGTCGTCGTGCTCGACGGCAACCAGGGTGTCGAGCCGCAGACCGAGACGGTGTGGCGTCAGGGCGACAAGTATCGCGTCCCGCGTATCGTGTTCGCCAACAAGATGGACAAGATCGGTGCCGACTTCTTCAAGTGTCTCGATGACATCGTGAAGCGTCTCGGCGCGAAGCCTGTCGCGATCCAGCTGCCGATCGGCGCGGAGAGCCAGTTCAAGGGCATCGTCGATCTCGTGCGCATGAAGGCGGTCATCTGGGAAGATGAGGCGCTCGGTGCGAAATTCAACGACGTCGATATTCCGGCCGACCTGCTCGATCAGGCCAAGGAATATCGCGAGAAGATGATCGAAGCCGCGGTCGAGCTCGATGACGACGCTCTGACGGCCTTCCTTGAAGGCAACGAGCCCGATGAAGCCACGCTCAAGCGCCTGCTTCGCAAGGCGGTGCTGACCGGTGCCTTCTATCCGGTGCTGTGCGGCTCCGCGTTCAAGAACAAGGGTGTGCAGCCGCTGCTCGACGCGGTTGTGGATTATCTGCCGAGCCCGGTCGACGTTCCGGCCATCAAGGGCGTCGATGATCGCGGCAACGAGGTCGTCCGCAAGCCTGAAGACAGCGAGCCGATGGCTCTGCTGGCCTTCAAGATCATGGACGATCCGTTCGTCGGCACGATCACGTTCTGCCGCATCTATTCGGGTGTCCTCCAGAGCGGCACCGGCGTCGTGAACTCGACACGTGAGCGCAAGGAGCGTGTCGGCCGCATGCTGTTGATGCATGCGAACAACCGCGAAGACATCAAGGAAGCCTATGCTGGCGACATCGTCGCACTCGCAGGTCTGAAAGAGACCCGCACCGGCGACACGCTGTGCGATCCCGACAAGCCGGTCATTCTCGAGAAGATGGAATTCCCGGAGCCGGTCATCGAAATCGCGATCGAGCCGAAGTCGAAGGCCGACCAGGAAAAGCTCGGCGTCGCGCTGGCGAAGCTCGCGGCAGAGGACCCGTCCTTCCGCGTGTCGACCGACACCGAGAGCGGCCAGACCATCCTGAAGGGAATGGGCGAACTGCATCTCGACATCAAGGTCGACATCCTGCGTCGTACTTATAAGGTCGATGCCAATATCGGCGCGCCGCAGGTGGCGTTCCGTGAGCGCATCACCAAGGCTGCCGAAGTCGACTACACCCACAAGAAGCAGACCGGCGGTACCGGCCAGTTCGCGCGGGTCAAGTTCATCGTCGAGCCGAACGAGCCAGGCAAGGGCTTCGAGTTCGAGTCGAAGATTGTCGGCGGCGCGGTTCCGAAGGAATACATCCCGGGCGTCGAGAAGGGCCTTGAGTCTGTTCTCGGTTCGGGTGTGGTCGCCGGCTTCCCGGTTGTCGACGTGAAGGTGCAGTTGATCGACGGCGCGTATCACGAAGTCGACTCGTCGGCGCTGGCCTTCGAAATCGCTGCGCGTGCCGCGTTCCGCGAGGCGCTGCAGAAGGGCAAGTCGGTCCTGCTCGAGCCGATCATGAAGGTCGAGGTGGTGACACCGGAGGACTACACCGGTTCTGTCATCGGCGACCTGAATTCGCGGCGCGGTCAGATCCAGGGCCAGGACATGCGCGGCAATGCCAACGTGATCAACGCGATGGTGCCGCTGATGAACATGTTCGGCTACGTGAACACGTTGCGCTCGATGTCTCAGGGGCGCGCGACCTTTACGATGCAGTTCGATCATTACGCCGAAGCGCCGCGAAACGTTTCGGAAGAGGTCCAGAAGAAATTCGCGTGATCTGAAACGTTAAACGTCTAACCGTCAGAAAGACCCGGAAGGGAGAGTTCTATGGCTAAAGAGAAATTCAACCGCAGCAAGCCGCACTGCAATATCGGCACGATCGGCCACGTCGACCACGGCAAGACGTCGCTGACCGCTGCCATCACGAAGGTTCTGGCGGAAACGGGTGGTGCTACCTTCACCGCTTACGATCAGATCGACAAGGCGCCGGAAGAGAAGGCGCGCGGCATCACCATCTCGACCGCGCACGTCGAGTACGAGACCAACAACCGCCACTATGCGCACGTCGACTGCCCCGGCCACGCCGACTATGTGAAGAACATGATCACCGGCGCCGCGCAGATGGACGGCGCGATCCTGGTCGTGTCGGCTGCCGACGGCCCGATGCCGCAGACCCGCGAGCACATCCTGCTCGCCCGTCAGGTCGGCGTTCCGGCGCTGGTCGTGTTCCTGAACAAGGTCGACATGGTCGACGATCCGGAGTTGCTTGAGCTGGTCGAACTCGAAGTTCGTGAGCTCCTGTCGAAGTACAACTTCCCGGGCGACACCATCCCCATCATCAAGGGTTCGGCCCTGATGGCGCTGGAAGACAAGGATCCGAAGCTCGGCAAGGAAGCCATCCTCGAGCTGATGCGCAACGTCGACGAATACATCCCGCAGCCGGAGCGTCCGGTCGACCAGCCGTTCCTGATGCCGGTCGAAGACGTGTTCTCGATCTCGGGCCGCGGCACTGTGTGCACGGGTCGTGTCGAGCGCGGCATCGTGAAGGTCGGTGAGGAAGTCGAGATCGTCGGCCTGAAGCCGACCCTGAAGACCACCGTCACCGGCGTTGAAATGTTCCGCAAGCTGCTCGATCAGGGCCAGGCGGGCGACAACATCGGCGCGCTGCTGCGCGGCACCAAGCGCGAGGAAGTTGAGCGCGGCCAGGTCCTCTGCAAGCCGGGTTCGGTGAAGCCGCACACCAAGTTCAAGGCCGAAGCCTACATCCTGACCAAGGACGAAGGTGGCCGCCACACGCCGTTCATGACGAACTACCGTCCGCAGTTCTACTTCCGGACGACCGACGTGACCGGCATCGTGCACCTGCCGGAAGGCACCGAGATGGTGATCCCGGGCGACACCGTGAACATGACGGTCGAGCTGATCGTTCCGATCGCGATGGAAGAGAAGCTCCGCTTCGCCATCCGTGAGGGCGGCCGCACCGTCGGCGCCGGCGTCGTCACCAGCATCATCGAGTAACTGAAATGTCGCCCCCCGCGAGAGCGGGGGGCCCAGTGCCCGCGATGTCGGGTGACTGAGATTTAGCGTTTACTGGGTCGTCCACTTTGGTGGACGACGACAGTTCAGAGAGAAACGACAAATGAACGGCCAGAATATCCGGATCCGGCTCAAGGCGTTCGATCACCGCATCCTCGATGCGTCGACCCGCGAGATCGTCAACACCGCCAAGCGCACGGGTGCGCAGGTGCGGGGACCGATTCCGCTTCCGACGAAGATCGAGAAGTTCACGGTGAACCGCTCGCCCCATATCGACAAGAAGAGCCGCGAGCAGTTCGAGATGCGCACTCACAAGCGCCTTCTCGACATCGTCGATCCGACCCCGCAGACCGTGGACGCGCTGATGAAGCTCGACCTCGCTGCCGGTGTCGACGTCGAGATCAAACTCTGAGCCGCGGACCTAAGGAACAAAAGCCATGCGCACCGGAGTGGTCGCACAGAAGGTCGGAATGACGCGGGTCTTCACCGAGGCCGGCGAGCATGTGCCGGTGACGGTGCTGAAGCTCGCGGGATGCCAGGTGCTTGGTCATCGTACCAAGGACAAGAACGGCTACGTTGCGCTGCAGCTTGGCGCCGGCAGCCGCAAGGTGAAGAACGTGTCGAAGGCCGAGCGCGGTAATTTTGCCGTTGCCAAGGTCGAGCCGAAGCACACGATCGTGGAATTCCGCGTCAGCGACGACGCCATGATCCCGGTTGGCGCCGAGATCACCGCTGACCATTTCGTGGTCGGCCAGTTCGTCGACGTGACCGGCACCACCATCGGCAAGGGCTTCGCCGGCGGCATGAAGCGCTGGAATTTCGGCGGTCTGCGTGCCTCTCACGGTGTGTCGATTTCACATCGTTCGATCGGTTCGACCGGTGGCCGTCAGGACCCCGGCAAGACCTTCAAGAACAAGAAGATGCCGGGTCATCTCGGTGTCGAGCGCGTGACCACGCTCAACCTCAAGGTTGTGCAGACGGACACCGAGCGCGGCCTGATCCTCGTCGAAGGCGCCGTGCCGGGTCATGCGGGGGGCTGGATTACCGTTCGTGACGCGGTGAAGAAGGCGCTCCCGAAGGACGCACCGAAGCCGGGCAAGTTCCGTGAGGCTGGAGCCGCGAGCGTTGCCGCCGACAAGCCGGCTGAAGCTGCACCTGAAGCCGAGACCAAAGAGGGCGCGTGATGGAACTCAAGATGCTCTCGCTTGACGGCAACGAAGCTGGCGCCGTCACGCTCAACAAGGAAATCTTCGGTCTCGAGCCGCGTGCGGACCTGATCCACCGTTGCATCGTGTGGCAGCTGGCCAAGCGACGTGCGGGTACCCACAAGGTGAAGAACCGCGGTGAGGTGGCCCGTACCGGCAAGAAGCTGGCGGCCCAGAAGGGCACCGGCGGCGCGCGTCACGGTTCGCATCGCGTGAACCTGTTCCGCGGCGGCGGCCGGTCGTTCGGTCCGGTCGTGCGCAGCCACGAGATCGGTCTGCCGAAGAAGGTGCGGGCGCTCGCGCTCCGTCACGCTCTATCGGCCAAGGCCAAGGACGGCGGCATCGTCGTTCTCAGCGAAGCCAAGCTCCAGGAAGCCAAGACTAAGGCTTTGACCGAGCGCTTCGCGAAGCTCGATATCGCCAATGCGCTGATCATCGACGGTGCGGAGATCGATACGAATTTCCGTAACGCCGCGCGCAATATCCCGCACGTGGACGTGCTGCCGATCGCCGGCATCAATGTTTACGACATTCTGCGCCATGGAAAGCTCGTGCTGACCAAGGCGGCTCTCGATGCGCTGGAGGCGCGCTTCAAATGAGCAAGGATCCGCGCCATTACGACGTGATCGTCGCTCCGGTGATCACCGAAAAGTCGACGAACGCGTCCGAGTACAACAAGGTCGTGTTCAAGGTGCGCCTTGATGCGACAAAGCCGCAGATCAAGGACGCGGTCGAGAAGCTGTTCGACGTCAAGGTGAAGGGCGTCAACACCATCGTCCGCAAGGGCAAGGTGAAGGCATTCCGTGGCGTCGTCGGCAAGCAGTCGAACTCCAAGCGCGCTGTCGTGACCCTGGAAGAGGGCCACCGCATCGACGTGACGACGGGCCTCTGAGGATATCGGCGGGAAACTGAGTCATGGCACTGAAATCATATAAGCCGACCACGCCGGGCCAGCGCCAGTTGGTGCTGGTTGACCGTTCGGCCCTCTACAAGGGCGCTCCGGTCAAGACCCTGACCGAAGGCAAGCCCTCGACCGGTGGCCGCAACAACAACGGCCGGATCACCACGCGCTTCCGCGGCGGCGGTCACAAGAAGTCGTTCCGCGTGATCGACTTCAAGCGTCGCAAGTTCGATGCGCCGGCCAAGGTCGAGCGTCTGGAATACGATCCGAACCGCACCGCGTTCATCGCGCTGGTGAAGTACGAGGATGGTGAGCTGTCCTATATCCTGGCGGCGCAGCGCATGGCGGTTGGTGACACGGTCGTCGCCGGCGAGCATGTCGACGTGAAGCCGGGCAACGCGATGCCCACCGGTAACATCCCGGTCGGTACCATCGTGCACAACATCGAGCTGAAGATCGGGAAGGGCGGGGTGGTTGCGCGTTCCGCCGGCTCCTACGCGCAGATCGTCGGCCGCGATGGCGAATACGTCATCCTGCGTCTGAACTCGGGCGAGCAGCGTCTCGTGCATGGCCGCTGCATGGCGACCATCGGCGCGGTTTCGAACCCCGATCACATGAACATCTCGATCGGCAAGGGCGGCCGTACCCGCTGGCTCGGCCGCCGTCCGCACAACCGCGGCGTCACGATGAACCCGGTCGATCACCCGCACGGCGGCGGCGAAGGCCGCACTTCGGGCGGCCGTCATCCGGTCACGCCCTGGGGCTTCCCCACCAAGGGCAAGAAGACCCGCAAGAACAAGTCCACCACGAAATTCATCGTTTCGAGCCGCCACGCTCGGAAGAATAAGAAGTAAGGAACGATCGTCATGGCGCGTTCGGTCTGGAAGGGTCCATTCGTCGACGGCTATCTGCTGAAGAAGGCAGAGAAGGCGCGCGGGTCGGGACGGCACGAGGTCATCAAGATCTGGAGCCGGCGCTCGACCATCCTGCCGCAATTCGTCGGCCTGACCTTTGGTGTCTACAACGGCCAGAAGCATGTGCCGGTGCAGGTCAACGAAGAAATGGTTGGCCACAAGTTCGGCGAGTTTTCGCCGAGCCGGACGTTCCATGGCCATGCGTCCGATCGCAAGGCCAAGCGCGCCGGCGCGTAAGATTGAGAGGGTAAGGTCATGGGTAAACCCGCGCGAGAGCGTGCGCTCCCCGAGAACGAGGCCAAGGCTGTTGCCCGCAACATCCGGGTCTCGCCGCAGAAGCTGAACCTGGTTGCGCAGTTGATCCGCGGCAAGAAGGTCGCGATCGCGCTCAACGATCTGCAATTTTCGCGCAAGCGGATCGCGGTCGACGTGAAGAAGTGCCTGGAATCGGCGATAGCGAATGCCGAGAACAATCACGATCTCGATGTCGACGATCTGATCGTGTCGGAAGCCCATGTCGGCAAGGGCCTGGTCATGAAGCGCTGGGCATCACGTGGCCGCGGCCGGTCGGGACGTATTTTGAAGCCGTTCTCGCATCTGACGATCGTTGTTCGTCAGGTCGAGCAGACAGCGGCCTAAGGAGAGTTTGGGATGGGTCAGAAGATCAATCCGATCGGGCTGCGGCTCGGCATCAACCGGACTTGGGACTCGCGCTGGTACGCCGGCAAGAACGAGTACGGCACCCTGCTGCACGAGGACATGAAGATCCGGGCCGAGCTGATGAAGCAGCTCAAGCAGGCCGCCGTGTCCAAGATCGTGATCGAGCGCCCGCACAAGAAGTGCCGGGTGACGATCTACTCGGCGCGTCCGGGTGTGGTGATCGGCAAGAAGGGCTCCGACATCGAGAAGCTGCGCAAGTCGGTTGCGAAGCTCACGCATTCGGACGTGGTCATCAACATCGTCGAGATCCGCAAGCCGGAACTCGACGCCCAGCTGGTTGCCGAGTCGATCGCTCAGCAGCTGGAGCGTCGCGTCGCTTTCCGTCGCGCCATGAAGCGCGCGGTGCAGACCGCGATGCGTCTCGGCGCCGAAGGCATCCGGATCAACTGCTCGGGTCGCCTGGGCGGCGCCGAAATCGCGCGTCTCGAATGGTATCGTGAGGGCCGGGTGCCGCTGCACACGTTGCGCGCCGATGTCGATTATGGCGTCGCGACAGCGTTCACCACTTACGGCACTTGCGGCGTCAAGGTCTGGATCTTCAAGGGCGAGATCCTCGAGCACGACTCGATGGCGCAGGACAAGAAGATGAACGAGGCCGAAGCCGGCCGTCCGCGCCGCGAAATGACCGCGGGATAACGAGTAAACGTCATGCTGCAACCGAAGCGCACCAAATACCGCAAGGCCTTCAAGGGCCGAATTCACGGCGTTGCGACGTCCGGCAATGCGCTCGACTTCGGCCAGTTCGGCCTGAAGGCGATGGAGCCTGAGCGCGTCACCGCGCGTCAGATCGAAGCCGCACGCCGCGCGCTCACGCGCCACATGAAGCGCGCCGGCCGCGTCTGGATCCGCATCTTCCCGGACGTGCCGGTGTCGAAGAAGCCGATCGAAGTCCGCATGGGCAAGGGCAAGGGTACGCCGGAGCTCTGGGTCGCCCGCGTGAAGCCGGGCCGCGTCATCTTCGAGATCGACGGCGTGCCGGTCGAACTGGCCAGGGAGGCGCTGCACCTGGCCGCCGCCAAGCTGCCGATCAAGACGCGCTTCATCCAGCGCATTGCGGAGTAACGACGATGAAGGCCGAAGACATTAAGGTCATGACCGTCGACCAGATCGACGACGAGGTGCTGAAGCTGAAGAAGGAGCAGTTCAACCTGCGATTCCAGCGCGCCACGGGTCAGCTCGAAAACACCTCGCGCGTGCGCCAGGTGCGTCGCGATATCGCGCGCCTGAAGACGGTCGCGCGCCAGAAGAAAGCCAAGTAAGGGGCCCATCATGCCGAAGCGTCAACTGCATGGCCTCGTGGTCAGCGACAAGCAGGACAAGACTGTCATCGTCAGCGTCGAGCGCCGTTTTACGCATCCGGTGCTGAAGAAGACGGTGCGGCGCACCACCAAGTTCCACGCCCATGACGAGACCAACGAATATTCGGTCGGCGACATGGTCTGGATCGAGGAACACAAGCCGATCTCGAAGTTGAAGCGCTGGACGGTGATCCAGGGCGAGAAAAAGAAAAAGGTGCTCTGAGCGCGCTTTCGCGCTCGAGCGGCGGACAAAGGATTGGGTGCCCCATGATTCAGATGCAGACTAACCTGGACGTTGCCGACAATTCCGGCGCGCGCCGCGTAATGTGCATCAAGGTGCTGGGCGGCTCGAAGCGGAAATACGCCACCATCGGCGACGTCATCGTCGTCTCGGTGAAGGAGGCGATCCCGCGCGGCCGCGTGAAGAAGGGCGACGTCATGAAGGCGGTCGTCGTTCGGATTTCGAAGGACATCAAGCGTTCGGACGGGTCGGTGATCCGTTTCGATCGCAATGCGGCGGTGCTGATCAACAATCAGCAGGAGCCGGTCGGCACCCGTATCTTCGGACCGGTGCCGCGCGAACTGCGTGCAAAGAACCACATGAAGATCATCTCGCTCGCACCGGAGGTGCTGTGATGGCGGCTAAGATCCGCAAGGGCGACAAGGTCGTCGTACTGACCGGCCGCGACAAGGGCCGCACCGGCGAAGTCATCGCGGTGCACCCGTCCGAAGGGCGCGCGCTCGTGCGCGGCGTCAACATGGTCAAGCGCCACCAGCGTCAGACCCCGCAGCAGGAAGGCGGCATCATCTCGAAAGAGGCGAGCATCAACCTGTCCAATATCGCGATCGCCGATCCGAAGGACGGCAAGCCGACCCGCGTCGGCTTCAAGATTATGAACGACGGCCGCAAGATCCGCGTCGCACGGCGTTCGGGAGTTGAGATCGATGGCTGATACCGAGAAGGCCTCCAAGAAGGGCGCGTCGGCGCCGGCCTATGTGCCGCGCCTCAAGGCCCAGTTCGAAAAGGACATCCGCGCCAAGCTGACCAAGGATTTCGGTTACACGAATCCGATGCAGGTGCCGGTGATCACCAAGGTCGTGCTCAATATGGGCGTCGGCGAAGGTGTGAACGACCGCAAGAAGGTCGACAACGCTGCGGCCGACCTGACCCTGATCGCCGGCCAGAAGGCCGTGATCACCAAGTCGCGCAAGTCGATCGCGACCTTCAAGCTGCGCGACGGTCAGTCGATCGGCGCCAAGGTCACGCTGCGCAAGGCGCGCATGTACGACTTCATCGATCGCCTCGTGAATATCGCGCTGCCTCGCGTGCGCGACTTCCGCGGCCTGAACCCGAAGAGCTTCGATGGCATGGGCAATTACTCGCTCGGCCTGAAGGAGCACATCGTGTTCCCGGAAATCGACTACGACAAGACCCAGGAAACCTGGGGCATGGACATTACGATTTGCACGACGGCGCGCACCGACGACGAGGCGCGCGCGCTGCTCGCGGCACTGAACTTCCCCTTCCGGCAGTGAGAGCTGAACCCTCTCAGACGCGGATAGTCAGGAGACTTTGATGGCGAAGAAGAGTTCGATCGAGAAGAACAAGCGGCGTCGCAAGATGGCGAAGTCGTTTGGCGGCCGGCGTGAGCGGCTGAAGGCGATCGTCAACGACAAGACCAAGCCGATGGAAGAGCGCTTCCAGGCTTCGCTCAAGCTTGCCGAACTGCCGCGCAATTCGGCGCCGACGCGGGTCCGTAACCGCTGCGAAGTGACGGGCCGTCCGCGCGCCTATTACCGCAAGCACAAGCTGTCGCGTATTGCGCTGCGCGAGCTCGGCAACAAGGGCCTGATTCCGGGCCTTGTGAAGTCGAGCTGGTAAGGAGGGGAGAGCCATGAACGATCCAGTCGGCGATCTCATCACCCGCATCCGCAACGCCCAGGAGCGCCACAAGCAGAAGGTGTCTTCGCCCGGTTCCAAGCTGCGCGAGCGCGTTCTCGAGGTGCTCAAGTCCGAAGGCTATATCCGTGGCTATTCGACCGTCGCTCACAAGGACGGACGCAACGAGCTCGAGATCGAGCTGAAATATTTCGACGGCGCACCGGTGATCCGCGAGATCGCCCGCGTGTCCAAGCCCGGCCGCCGCGTTTACGTGGCCGTGAAGAACCTGCCGCGGGTCAATAACGGCCTCGGCATTTCGATCCTCTCGACCCCGAAGGGCGTGATGGCGGACCACTCCGCACGTGACGCCAATGTCGGTGGCGAACTGCTCTGCACGGTGTTCTGATGTCGCGCGTCGGCAAGAAACCGGTCCCCGTTCCGTCAGGCGTCACCGCCAACGTCTCGGGCAAGACCATCAACGTGAAGGGGCCGAAAGGCACCCTCTCGATCGTCGTCGATGATCGCGTCGCGATCGCGATGGACAAGGGCGAGATCAAGGTCGACCCGAAGGACGGGTCGAAGGAGGCGCGCGCGCTGTGGGGTACCACCCGTGCGAACCTGAACAACATCATGACCGGCGTCACCAAAGGCTTCGAGCGCAAGCTCGAGATCACCGGCGTCGGTTATCGTGCGGCGGTGCAGGGCAAGAACCTGCAGCTCGCGCTCGGCTACAGCCATGACGTACTGTACCCGATCCCGGAGGGCATCGCGGTCGCGACCCCGAAGCCGACCGAAATCGTGGTGTCCGGCATCGACAAGAAGAAGGTCGGACAGGTTGCTGCGGAAATCCGCGCCTATCGGCCGCCGGAGCCTTACAAGGGCAAGGGCGTGAAATACGCCGACGAGTTCATCTTCCGTAAGGAAGGCAAGAAGAAGTAACGACGATGGCACACAAAACCCCAACAGAGCGCCGCAAGGCGCGCGTGCGCCGCGCACTCAAGGCGGCCGCCAATGGCCGCATGCGGCTTTCGGTGCACCGCTCGTCGAAGCACATCTACGCCCAGGTGATCGACGACACCAAGGGCGTGACGCTGGTCTCGGCATCCACGATCGAAAAGGTGCAGCGCGACGCCGGCAAGACTGGCGCCGATATCGAGGCGGCGAAGGCCGTCGGCAAGCTCGTTGCCGAGCGTGCCACGCAGAAGGGCATCAAGAACGTGGTCTTCGATCGCGGCGGCTACATGTATCACGGGCGCATCAAGGCGCTCGCCGATGCCGCACGCGAAGGCGGACTGAACTTCTAAACGGGCCGGACCCGAAGGACGAAACGATATGGCACGTGAACCCAGACGCGAACGCGAGCGCTCCGAGCGCGGTGAGCGGGAAGAGTCGGAATTCATCGACAAGCTCGTTCACATCAACCGCGTCGCCAAGGTGGTGAAGGGCGGCCGGCGCTTCGGTTTCGCAGCGCTCGTGGTCGTCGGCGACCAGAAGGGCCGGGTCGGTTTCGGCCACGGCAAGGCGCGCGAAGTGCCGGAAGCGATCCGCAAGGCGACCGATGCCGCCAAGCGCGCGCTGGTCCGTGTACCGCTGCGTGAAGGCCGTACGCTGCATCACGACGTCACCGGCCGCCACGGCGCGGGCAGGGTGCAGCTGCGTGCGGCTCCGGCCGGTACCGGCATCATCGCTGGCGGTCCGATGCGCGCGGTGTTTGAATCGCTCGGCATGCAGGACGTGGTCGCGAAGTCGCTCGGCTCGTCGAACCCCTACAACATGGTGCGGGCGACCTTCGACGCGCTGAAGAACCAGGACTCGCCGCGTTCGGTCGCGGCGCGCCGCTCGATGAAAGTCTCGACCCTGCAGGCTCGCCGCCGTGAAGAGGGTGTCGAGGCCACGGCCGAGTAATCGGCTTAGCGATCCGGAAGGCAACGCGTCATGGCAGCGAACAAGACAATCAAGGTCGAACAGACCGGCAGCCCGATCCGCCGCGACAGCACTCAGCGTGCGACGCTGATCGGTCTCGGTCTGAACAAGATCGGCCGCACGAAAGAAGTCCCCGACACTCCGTCGACCCGCGGCATGATCGCGAAGGTCGCGCATCTCGTCCGCGTGGTCGAGGAAGGAAAGTAAGCGATGAAGCTCAATCAGCTGGCCGGCCAGCCCGGCTCATCGAAAGCCCGCACCCGTATCGGGCGCGGTATCGGTTCCGGCAAGGGCAAGACCGGCGGCCGCGGTGGCAAGGGCCAGACCGCGCGTACCGGCGTCCGCATCAAGGGCTTCGAAGGCGGCCAGATGCCGTTGCATCGGCGCCTGCCGAAGCGTGGCTTCCGCAACACCGCGTTCCAGCTCGATCTGAACGAGGTCAATCTCGGCCGCGTCCAGGCCGCGATCGATGCCGGCGCGCTCGATGCCAAGGCGCCGCTCGACGTGGCTGCGCTGGTGAAGGCCGGGATCCTCAGCCGCGCCCGCGATGGCGTGAAGCTGCTCGGCGGTGGGGAACTGAAGGCAAAGGTCGAGTTTACCGTGTGGCGCGCCTCCAAGTCGGCGATCGCTGCGGTCGAGAAGGCCGGCGGTTCGGTGAAGGTCCTGGCTCCGGCCAAGGAAGAGCCGAAGGAGCCGCGCGGCAAGAATGCGCGCTTCGCGGCCGGCCTCGCCAAGCCGAAGGTTGTCGAGGCGGCTCCGGCACCTGCCAAGAAGAAGGCCGATGCCGACGCCCCGAAGGCCGAGAAGGCGGCCAAGCCCGCGGGCAAAAAGCCCCAGTAACCCCTATATGACGTCGGGACGTCGTTGGGGTTAAGGCGGGTCAGGAGCGAGCATGGTCTCAGCAGCGGAACAACTTGCGGCCAATATCAACTTCTCCGCGCTTTCCAAGGCCGAGGAGCTGAAAAAGCGAATCTGGTTCACGCTTGGCGCGCTGCTGGTCTATCGCCTCGGGACTTACATTCCGCTTCCGGGTATCGACCCCGGCCAATGGGAGCAGATCTTCCGCACCCAGGCCGGCGGCATTCTCGGCATGTTCAATATGTTTGCCGGCGGCGGCATTCAGCGCATGGCGATCTTTGCGCTGAACATCATGCCGTACATCTCGGCGTCCATCATCATCCAGCTGATGACGACGGTTTCGCCGACGCTCGAAGCCCTCAAGAAAGAGGGTGAGGCGGGCCGCAAGACCATCAACCAGTATACGCGCTATCTGACCGTATTCCTCGC
>NZ_DATMRV010000100.1:0-32808 GCF_035565795.1 Pseudorhodoplanes sp. | reverse complement strand
GGAGAGGGAGGGATTCGAACCCCCGATACCCTTGCGAGTATGCCGCATTTCGAGTGCGGTGCTTTCAACCACTCAGCCACCTCTCCGCGGGGGCCGAACAGGGCGAACCGCCCTCGGACGGGCGCTTACTTAGCCAAGGAGTCTTAACGAAACAAGGGTCAATGCCCGCCTCCCGGCCCGGCGCTGATGATCCGCTCGCTGTAGGTCTGGATATTGAGCCCGCAGATGCTGAACCGCGCCAGATACCCCATCAGGAAGTCGTTCACCCCCATGCGGTGCAGCGTCACCACATCCCCGGCGAGGAGCGCGCGCTTTTCGTCTTCGGTCAGCCGGTAGCGGGCAATCGCCGCCGCCGGGTCGGTCTGCATCGCCTTGCGGAAGGCGTGGTCGCGCAGGGTTTCGCGGCACAGCCGGTCGAGTTCCAGGACGCTCATCGGTTGACCTCCCCCGTCCTCAAAGCCGCCAGCCGGCATAGGCGTGGCCATTTTCCATCTGCTTGTCCAGAAAATCCGGCTTGCGGTTGTCGGTGAAGGCCAGCATCGCGATCCAGTTGAGCAATTCGCCGCCGACATTGCCGGCCGCGTGCATGCGGTCCTCGGTTGCCGCCGCGATCAGGCCTTCGGTGTCGCCAGCCGCAAGATAGCGGCAGACCTCGTGCACCCATTCCGGATCGGGAACGCCATCGGTGAATCCGAGCCGGACGCGCGGGCCGAACACTTCGAGCGAGAAGCTGCCAGTGCCGATGATCGCGACGCGCAGGTCCTCCGGATAAGCCTCCAGCGTCCTGCGGATCTGCCTGCCGAGTTCGAAGCAGCGGCGCGCCGGCGGCAGCGGCGGCACATGCCCCGAAATGAAGAACGGGATCACCGGCCATTTCATGCCGGGATTGACGAAGTGCAGCGGCACCATCACCGAATGATCGCAGGAAAAGTCGCGCAACGTGGCGATGTCGAAACCGCTGCGCACGCCTTCGTCGCGGATCGCTTCGGCCAGCCTCGGCATCGACGGCACGTCATAGACCGGCATCCCGCCGCGCGGCTCGTCATTCGGACCGCGGAAGCCTTCATCGATCCCGATCGCGAGGATCGGGAAATTGTCGAAGAAGAACGTGTTGTAGTGATCGGTATCGAAGATGAGGATCACATCCGGCTTCGCGGCAGCCAGCGAGTCCCGCGCCTCGCCGAACATGACGCCGGTCGGCGAGGACGGGCCTTCCTCCTCGACCTTCGATGGAAAGAACGGCGTATGCGGCAAACCATACGCCGCGACGATGTGAGCCAAGTATCGGTCTCCTCTTCAAGCCTCTCAGTCACCTCGAGGTGCCATCGCTAAGCGATGGCCTCGAAGGGCGACGACCCTATGTGCCTGCCGGGCCGTCCATCCTTCGATGCTCGCTATGCTCACTCCTCAGGATGACGGATGACAGGTTTGGTGAGTGTCTCAATTCACTTCGCGCTGATTCCCGCGGCCTTCACCAGAGCGGCATTGTCCTTGATCTCCTTGCCGATCAGCGCGCGGAAATCATTTGCACTCATCGGCATCGGATCGGCGCCGAGCTTGGTGAGCTTTTCCTGCACGCCCGGATTGGCGAGCGCGGCGGCGATCTCCTTGTGCAGCCGCTCGAGAACGGGCGCGGGCGTCTTCGACGGCGCGAACACCCCGATCCAGAAATTGTATTCCGAGTTCGGGAAGCCGCCTTCGATCGTCGTCGGCACATTCGGCAGCGCCTTGCTGCGCTGGGACGACGACACCGCAATCGCGGCGAGCTTGCCGTCGTTGATCAGGCCGCGCGCCGGCGCAAGCGGCGTGAAGTAGAAATCGATCCGGTCGGCGACGATCTCGCGCAGCGCTTCAGGCGCGCCCTTGAACGGCACATGCTGCGCCTTGGCCTTCGCGGCAAGCAGGAAGCGTTCGGCATTGACGTGCGATGCGCTGCCTGCGCCGGCGGTCGCGTAGTTGAGCGTGCCCGGCTTTGCGAGTCCGGCATCGACCAGTTCCTTGACCGACTTGTATTTCGTCGGCGCCACCACCAGCACGTTCGCCAGATTGGCGAGCGGGATCACCGCCGCGAAATCCTTCTCGGTGTCGTAGGGCAGGTTCGGGAAGGTCGAGGGCGTGATGGTGTGCGAGGAGGAATTGACCAGCAGCGTATAGCCGTCCGGATCGGCCTTCGCGACCGCACTGGCGCCGAGCGTACCGCTCGCGCCGACGCGGTTGTCGATGACGAAGGTCTGCCCGATCTGGCTGCCGACCTGCTCGAACACCGTGCGTGCAATCACGTCGGTGGCGCTGCCGGCAGTGAACGGAATCACAACCTTGATCGGCTGGCCTGCCGGCCAGCCTTGCGCATGCAGAGAGGTTGCGGATGCGAATGTTGCGGCGACCAGCGCCATCGTCAATCTGAGCATGAGCGTTTCCCGTGCGTGACTTTTGTTGAGCTGGTTTTGGCACGGACGCGCGCGGCCAGCCAATGGGTCAAATTGCCCGGCCAACACGTTCACGGCCGTGAACTTTTCACCAACTCGAACTTGCTTGTCGGATTGTCTGGAGAACGTCGACACCCGCTCGGTCACCTGGCGACCCCACGCCTCGCGTCTTCAAGACTCGGCGCGGACACGGTCTGCTTCGCCGGCGAGCGGCCCGCGCATTGACTGAATCCGCATTGCGAGAAAATCGGCAAAGGCCCGCACATGCGGAGCGGATTTCACCTCCTCGCGCACGATCAGCCACATCTCGGAATCGACCTCCTTGACCGGCGGAAGACACCGCACCAGACCGGGCTCGGCGTCACCGACCAGGCAGGGCAGCATGGCGATGCCGAGGCCGGCCTTCAGCGCGGAGACGAGATTCGCAAGGCTGTTGCTGCGCGCACTGACTTTGGAATTCGGGGCGGCGCGCACCAGGAAAAGCGGAGCGGGGCGAGAGCCAAGCGCGCCGTCGAAGCCGATGATCGGATGACCATCGAGCGCTTCGATTGCGGACGGCGCACCCCATTCGTCGGCATAGGACCGGCTGCAATAGACGCTCCACGCAACGTTCGGTAGACGGCGCGCAACGATGCCCGCTCCATCCGGGCGTGAGCCGGTGCGCAGCGCGACCTCGGCGTCGCCGCGCGCAAGATCGAAGCGGCGATCGTCCGCCACGAGTTCGATCAGAATGCCCGCATGCGTCTTGCGGAAATCCGGCAATAGCGGCGTAACCAGGTGACTGGCCAGCGCCTCGCTCGTGGTCAGCCGCACAGTGCCTGCAAGCGTGCGCTGCTTCGCATCAACATCGCTCTCGAGCGCCGTCACCTCCTCCTCGATGCGACCCGCGACCGCAGCGACGCGCTGACCGAGCGGCGTCGGGTGATATCCGCTCTGCTTGCGTTCAAAGAGAGAGGCGCCGATCGCGGCCTCGAGCTGCGCGATCCGCCGCACCACCGTCGTCTGATTGACTCCGAGGGCCTGCGCCGCGCGTAGCGCCGAGCCTGCGCGCGCGACTGCCAGAACGATCCGCAGGTCCGACCAATCGATCATGCATCATTCTGCAAAAACGCAGAACGGCTTGGCAATAACGCTGATTGTTGCGAGCGGCGGCGATGCGTATCTCATCCTCACTGGCTTGCTCATGGAAATAAGCCAATGAGCGCAATGATTTATCCGACCGGACAGCCGAAGGCTGGAGACCGCCATGACCACGACGATTACCGAAATTGCCGACGGCATCTTCCGTCTGTCGACCTATGTGCCCGCCGTCGCTCCGCCGGCCGGCTTCACGTTCAACCAGTTCCTTGTGCTCGGCGACGAGCCGCTGATGTTTCACACCGGCTTACGCAAGATGTTTCCGCTCAAGCGCGACGCGATTGCCCGCATCATCGCGCCCGAGACGCTGCGCTTCATTGCGTTCGGCCATTACGAAGCCGACGAATGCGGCGCGATGAACGACTGGCTGGCGATCGCGCCCAACGCCGAAGTCGCGCATGGCCAGACCGGTGTCTATGTGTCGCTGAACGACATGGCGGATCGGACGCCGCGCATGTTGCAGGACGGCGAGGTGATCGAGCTCGGACGCGGCAAGCGCGTCCGCTACATCGATACGCCGCATACGCCACATGGCTGGGACGCCGGCGTCATGTTCGAGGAATCGACCGGCACGCTGTTATGCGGCGACCTGTTCACGCAGGTCGGCAATGGTCCGGCTTTGACGTCCGGTGACATCGTTGGACCGGCCATCGCAGCCGAAGACATGTTCAAATATTCCGCGCTTGCGCCCGGCATGGGAGCAACCATCCGCTCGCTCGCGAAGACCGCGCCGAAGACTCTCGCGTTGATGCACGGTCCGTCATTTTCGGGCGACGGCGCGGCGGCACTGCATGCGCTGGCGGACGACTACGACCGGCGGCTGAGAGCCGCGATGACCACACACTGATCTGACCGACAACCTGTCCCGGGCATCGGGACACCAGCATTCACCGCGCGCCTTGACGCGCCACGGATGGAGTCTGCCATGACCGATATCGTGCTGCATCAGCCTCTGAGACGCTTCGGATTCACCGCACGCCTCTCGCACTTCGCGGCCCGTATTGCTCGCGCGTTCGATCGCACATTGTTCGCGCATCGCATTCGTTACGACCTCAGCGAATTGCCCGACCGCCTGCGGCGCGACATCGGGCTCATCCGCATGACGCTCGCGGCCGCCATCACCGTGCCAGCATTGTTGATGTCACCCGGTTCGGGACTGGCGCAGGACGCACAGATCAAGCGCGGGCAATATCTCGTGACGCTCGGCGGCTGCAACGATTGCCACACGCCGGGATATTTCTTCGGCAAGCCGGACATGACCCGCTTTCTCGGTGGCTCGGAAGTCGGCTTTGAAATCCCAGAGCTCGGCGTCTTTCACGGACCGAACCTCACACCCGATCGCGAGACCGGTCTTGGCACCTGGTCGGTGGAGCAGATCGCCACAGCGATCACCAAGGGCAAGCGGCCCGACGGGCGCGAGCTTGCGCCGATCATGCCCTGGCACGCATTCGCCAACCTGACCGCGCAGGACGTGCGCGCCATCGCGGTCTATCTCAAGAGCCTGAAACCGGTGGCGAACAAGGTGCCGGGTCCGTTCGGTCCGGACGAACGGCCGACATCGTTCGTGATGAAGATCGTGCCGCCGCCCTCCTCCGCGACGGAAGGCGCAGCATCGGAATAACGCGCATCGACACGCAGTTCCGCGCAAACCCAGCAATCTCAGCAGGCCCGTAAAGCAACCAACCACCCCAGTCGAAAGGTTCAAGCCATGTCCACGATTGAAATCCAGCCCCGTCACCAAAAGCCGGTTGCGCTGTGGCGCAAGTTGCTCGCTGCCGTGCTCGACTTCTTCTTTATCTTCTACATCGCCGGATATGCCGTCGGTTCAGTGACAGGAGATGCCTCGAGCGGTGGATTCGAACTCAAGGGATTTCCCGCACTCATCCTGTTCGCTTTGGTCGCGGCTTATTTTGTCGTGTTCACCAGGTTCCTGGGCGGCACGCTCTGGCAGCGTGCGCTCGGTGTCAGAGGCAGATGACCTCCACGCCGGCGGCAGTGACTCGCATCTCCAAAAGAGAAGCCGCTTTGCGCGTTTGACAAAGCTTTGCCTCTCAGCCAAAAAATCTCGCATTAGCGAATTCGATTTCGCTAATGCGAAAATATTTGGGGAGGATGCGATGTTGAAGCACTCAATGGCTGCGATCGCGGCGGTCTTTGCGCTGACTATTCTTGCGCCAACTGCGCCGGCGCAGGACTTTCCGAAAGGTCCCGTGACGATCGTCGTGCCCTACCCTGCCGGTGGCGCTACCGATTTCGTCGCACGTCTCGTTCAACCCAAACTGTCCGAGTCGCTCGGCCAGCCGGTCGTGATCGAGAACCGTCCCGGCGCGTCCGGCAACACTGCGACGGCGGCCGTGATGCGCGGCAAGCCTGACGGGCAAACCATCGTGCTCACCACCAATGCGGTGATGGCGCTGGCCCCGCACATTTCCCCCGATCTCGGCTTCGATCCGCTTACCCAAGCCGCACCGATCACCCAGACGTCACAGTCGGGCCTTCTCCTTGCGATCAACCCGTCCATCCCGGCGAACAATGTTCAGGAGTTCATTGCCTACGCCGCGAAGAATCCGGGCAAGGTGACTTTCGGCACCGGCGGCGCACCGATGCAGATCATCGGCGAGCTGATGGCAAAGCGCGGCAATGTCGATATCCAGCACATCCCGTACAAGGGCGCGGCGCCCGCGATCAGCGATGCGGTCGGCGGGCACATCAGTGCCGTCATCATGCAGATCGCGTCGATCACGCCATTCATCCAAAGCAAGAGCCTGCGGCCGCTCGCGGTCACCACCACGGAGCCGATCAAGACGATGCCGGATGTACCGACGCTGACAAGCATCTATCCAGGCCTGCAGGGCATCAACTGGTACGGCTTCTTCGCGCCAGCCGGAACGCCGAAACCGGTGATCGACAAGCTGAATGCAGGCATCGTTGCCGCATTGAAGGATCCGGCCGCAGTTGAAAAGCTCGGCAAGGCGGGTGAGCAAATCGTCGCGGGCACTCCTGAGGAACTTGCACAGATGATGCGGCAGGATCATGCGCGCTGGGGCGAGTTCCTGAAGCAGCTTCCCGGCCTCAAGCTCCAGTAACAAGAACAAGATTGGATCGATCCATGTCCGAAGTCACGCTGCCGGGCGGCGTCACACTCGCCTATGATCTTCACGATTTCACCGAGCCGTGGCGCGATGCCGAACCGCTGATCTTCGTCCACGGTTTCAGCAAGAACCGGAAGTTCTGGTACGAGTGGCTGCCGGAATTCGCCCGCGACTATCGCGTCTACAATCTCGACATGCGCGGGCACGGCGATTCAAGTCCGGTCGCTGCCGATCTGCCGTTCTCGCTCGGCATGTTTGCACGCGACATCGTCGACTTCATGGATGCGATGAAGATCGACCGCGCACATTTCATCATGGCGGAGTTTGCCTCGGCCGTTGCGATCGAAATTGCAGCCGACTATCCGGATCGCGTTCGCAGCATGTCGCTGCCCGGCTTCGGATATAACTGGGCGGCCGGTGCGGTCAGTCCGAAGGCCTGGGCCGATCTTCTTCGCGAAAAAGGCACGGCCGCTTGGGCGCAGGAGACCAACAAGCACCGGCTTCCGGCAGATGCCGATCCCGCGTTGCGCGCGTGGTACATCGGCGAGCAATCGAGAATGCCGGTCGAACTCCTGATCAAGATGTTCGACCAGTCGGCGCATCTCGATCAGACCGACCGCCTGCAGCACTTCAAGGCGCCTGCGCTTCTGATGTGCGGCACCAAGGCGCAGCAGGCGACGGCGGATGGCATGCGGCAGGCGCAGGAATTGATGGGCGACTGCCGGCTGGTTCTGATGGAGGGCATGCCGTTCAACGTGATGACCGCCTGTCCGCAGGCCTGCATCGCCGCGACGAAGGAATTCCTGACATCGCTGCGCAGCTGAATTCCGGGACGCCACGCTGTTTCTGCTGGCGTCCCGGCCCTCAAAGGCCGGGAAATCCTGCGCAATGCCGCTCCGATGGCGCCACTTTCCGGCTCTTTTGACCCCATTTCCTTGACTCCAGGGGCCTTTCCCCCCATAACCCCGGCCAACGGTGGGCCCCTCTGGGGCCCTTTTCGTGCTGCTTCAGCACGTTCCGGACACCCAAATTCAGACTGAAAGAAGCCGGTCCGGCCTGTCCGAGCACCGGGGAATGAACACGAAGGAAGAACGATGTTCGCAGTCATCAAGACCGGCGGCCTGCAATATTCGGTCGCCGAGGACCAGGTGGTCCGCATCGGCCGCATCGAAGGCGAGCCGGGGCAGATCGTCCAGCTCGACACCGTGCTGATGCTGGGCGGCGACAAGCCGGAACTGGGCACCCCCACGGTGGCGGGCGCTTCGGTTGCGGTCGAGATCGTGGAGCAGAGCCGTGGCCCGAAGGTTATCGCCTTCAAGAAGCGCCGGCGCAAGAATTCGCGTCGCAAGCGCGGCCATCGGCAGGATTATACCGTGGTGCGGGTCTCCGAGATACTCACCGGCGGCGCCAAGCCGACCAAGGGCCCGAAGCCGAAGCCCGCTCCCAAGGCCAAGCCGGCCAAGAGCGAGCAGGCCGACGCCGCCTGATCGCGGTTTGGACGCTTCCGGCGACTTCAGGCGGCGCGCAGAATCTGCGCGACGCCGCAAGGTTGCCCACGAAATGAGATGATTCCGTCACGGAATCGGGTTAAGAGACTTTCGACAGAAGGATTTTGAGCCATGGCTCACAAAAAGGCAGGCGGTTCATCCCGTAACGGCCGCGACTCGAAGGGTCGCCGGCTCGGTATCAAGCTGTTCGGCGGCCAGATCGCGGTCCCCGGCAACATCATTGCGCGTCAGCGCGGCACCACCTGGCATCCCGGCGCCAATGTCGGGATCGGCAAGGATCATACCCTGTTCGCACTGACCGAAGGCCGCGTCGCCTTCACGACCAAAGGTAACGGCCGCACGCTCATCTCCGTCGTACCGATGACGGAAGCTGCGGCAGAGTAGACGGCGAATCTCACATGAGGTCCGCCGGTTCACGTCGAACCCGGGGGACCCAGAGACGGGCTCCAGATTAGAGGGGGAGACGGGTGAACCGGCTCCCCCTCTTCGTTTTTGCAAAGGAGCCTGACCATGACCTGCCTGGACCTTGAGACCCGGACCTACCGGGAAGGCTGTATCCCCGTCCTCGAGACCGAGCGGCTGATGCTGCGCGCGCCGAAACTCGAGGACGCTAAGCACGTAGCAGCGCTGGCCAATGACAAGCGTATTGCCGAGAACACGCGACGCATCCCGCATCCTTATTCACGTAACGATGCTGAGGATTTCATCGCGGCCGCCAACACGCCGAAGGGAGACGTTACTTTTCTGATCACGACCCATTCCGGTCTTCCGATTGGAGCCTGCGGCATCGCTGCCCATGACGAAGCCGCCCCGGAGATCGGTTACTGGATCGGGGTCAAGCATTGGGGCAAGGGCTATGCCACCGAGGCCGTGCGCGCGATCATCGACTTCGCCTTCACCGAACTGGCCCATGACAGCCTGTGTGCAGGCGCCCGCGTTACCAATCCGGCCTCGCGCCGGATCCTGGAGAAATGCGGATTCCAGTGGACCGGCGTCGGTCTGTGCCGGATTCTTGCGCTCAATTCGTCAGCACCAATCGACCGCTTCCGGCTCGATCGTGGTCTGTGGACCTCGCTCCGCCGCTGGAGCGACGTGAAGCGGGTTGCGTAAAAACATATTCAATTCGCCGAGTTTGAATTCCGGACGGGCTCCCCGTCCGGACCGGCGAATAGGATATGGAAATTTTCCGGTTTTTCGGCTATGAACGCGAAGCCTGCGAGATGTTCTACCGGACGCTCGTGTCGGCGGACATCTCGGTAATTGGGGAAATACACGTGGCTACAGGTACCGTTAAGTGGTTCAACGCGACCAAGGGTTACGGCTTTATTCAACCTGGCGGCGGCGGCAAGGATGTGTTCGTGCACATTTCCGCAGTGCAGCGGGCGGGCCTGACCGGTCTGAATGAAGGCCAGCAGATCGAATACGAGATCGTGTCCAATCGCGGACGCGAGTCGGCAGAGAATCTGAAGGTTCGCTAACATGTTTCGAAAGCGGCCGGGCTAGGGACTCGCCGCTTTCGCAACATCAAGATCGAAAAAGCCCGGCTCGCCGCCGGGCTTTTTCCTTTTTTGCGAGTGCGGTTCCGATGCAGGGACCAGGCCGCCGCGCGCAACGAAAGACAGGCGTCTGCGATTGCCGCGACATGCCGATGATCGGTGCCGCAGCAGCCGCCCATGATATTGATCGGCATCGGGCTTTGCGGCATCTCGTGCTCCGCACGAAGCGCAACCAGAAGCGCGATGCTCTTGCGATTGAGCGTGATTGCGACGGGGTGTATCCAAGCCTGGCGCGCCATGATGCGCTTTCGAGCACGAAGCCTGCGTTGCGCGCTTTTGCGATCCCGATATGCCGCACGAAATAGTCGCGCAGCAATCGCTCGCCCTCATCGCTTGCATACAGCGTGATCGCGGCCATGTGCGGCAGCTCGACGCCTTCGTGAAACACGAGCGTTCGTTCGAGCCCCGAATCCGTCAGGAAGATCCTGTCGCCAAGTTGCGGCAAACTGGAACGGTATTTCGCCCCTTCGCGAAACTTGAACAGCCTCGCGCGTCCGTGCGTCCGTTCTGGAAATGGTTATCATCCGCTTGTCGCGGAGGTCCGGCGATAAGCCACCGGATTTGCGGTTGGGCAATGACAAACAACGCCCGGGCGCACCCGTGCAAAAACGTCCGGACGATCTGCAAGCGTGATCCGGGACGCGGACGCCCCGGATCCGCTCACATTAATGGTGCGAATGTCCGCCGCCAGAACCGGCGTTCGGAGCGCCTCCGCCGATCGGCCCGACCTTGTATTCGACCTCGACCTTGCCGGCCTTTTCGAACACCAGCGTGCCCTTCACGGTCTCGCCTTCCTTGAGGCCGGATTTGAGATCCAGGAACATCAGGTGGTAACCGCCGGGCTTGAGCTCGACCGTTTCGCCCGGCTTGATCTCAAGCCCCTTTGACAGGGGGCGCATCTTCATCACGCCGCCGTCCACCGCCATCTCGTGCATTTCGAAGCGGCCGGCGATCGGCACCGAGCCGCCGATGAGGCGATCCGGCTCCTTGCCGGTATTGGTGATCTTCATGAAGCCGCCCGCAACCTTCGCGCCGCCCGGCGTCGCCCGCGCCCATGGCGCTTCGATGGTGAGCGATCCGGCCCTGTAGGTCGTGGCCGCGGCGCCGTGACCGGCATGCTGTCCGGCGGACTGCTGCGCGAGGACCACGAGCGCCGGTGCAGGCGCTTTCAGCGCATGCGCGTCCTGTCCCTGCGCCGGAATCTCGACCCAGCGCCATTCACCCTTCTCGCATTCCTGCGTCACGGGGATGTAGAGCGGGCCCGGGTTGAGGTCGCGCGCGAGGAAGCTGGCGAAGACAAACTCGTCGTAATGGTCATCCGAAAGCTTGCCGCCGGTCCAGACGATCTCCTTCACACCCTCGGACAGCTGCTGTCCGTGAAGGTGAGGATAGGTCCGCTCATAGGCGCCGCGTGTCGTTTCAAGTTGCCAGCCTGCTTTCGGCATAGGCTTTACGGCGATCACACCCTCCGGAATTTGCGCCCGGATTTTCGTGGTTGCCGCGCCACTGCAGCCGTGTCCGACGCGCAGCACCGCCTTGTAGCTCGTGCCGGCGCGCGCTTCGCGCGTTTCGAGGGTGACATGGGCAGGCGCCATGCCTGCCGACAGCGCCAGAGCGCCGATGATGATGGATGACGTCAGGATTGCCCCGCGGGACATGATTTCTCTCCGTGTATGCGTGTGTGGGTATGCCGCGCGAGGCGCGGCATGCGATCACACGGAGAGCGGAGGCGCGCGCGCAGGCCCGTCGCGGACATGGGTCGCAGCGGTCCGGCTGTCATGCGCCGGACGGGAAAGCGCGAGTGGCCGCTCCACGGGGAGGTCGGCGAGCGCAGTGTCGCCAGGCAGGACGACCGCCCCGGACGCGCAGGCGCCGCAGAACACACACTGCATCTTGCCCGTCGCGGGCGCAGGTGTGCCGTGCTCGCCGTCAGCCGAAAGCGAGCTGCCGCTGCAATAGACCGCGACCGTGCCGTCGGCCTGCACCTGCATCGGCGCAAGCGTCGTGAACACGGCCTGCAGCGCAATCGCATAGGCCGCGATCAAACCGATCGCGGCGGCAAGGCGCCCGCCTCTGAAAAGACCCATCATGCGGCTTGCGATAGCAAATACCGGCTCCCGGCACCACCGCGCGGTTCTGCCCGGCAGGGCTCGTCATTTCGGCCGGGGGCGCCCTATATCCGTGAGAATTCGCGGGTACTGAGCCGCATCCTCACCTATATTGCCGCGTATGAAATTCCTCGACGAAGCAAAGATCTACATCCAGTCCGGCGACGGCGGAAACGGCTGCGTGTCGTTCCGGCGCGAGAAATTCATCGAATTCGGCGGCCCGAATGGCGGCGACGGCGGGCGCGGCGGCGACGTGATCGCGCGCGCGGTCGAAGGGCTGAATACGCTGATCGATTACCGCTACATGCAGCATCACAAGGCGCAGCGCGGCGGCAACGGCATGGGCAATGACCGCCACGGCGCCAACGGCAAGGACATGATCATCAAGGTGCCGGTCGGCACCCAGATCTATGAAGAGGACGGCGAGACGCTGCTGGCCGATCTCGATCATGTCGGCGACGAGGTCGTGCTCGCGAAGGGCGGCAATGGCGGCTTCGGCAACGCGCACTTCAAGTCATCGACCAACCGCGCGCCGCGCCACGCCAATCCCGGCCAGCCCGGCGAAGAGCGCACCATCCGGCTTCGGCTCAAGCTGATCGCGGATGCCGGTCTCGTCGGTCTGCCGAATGCCGGCAAGTCGACCTTCCTTGCCGCGGTGAGCGCGGCCAAGCCGAAGATCGCGGATTACCCCTTCACCACGCTGCATCCCCAGCTTGGCGTCGTGGCCGTCGGCGGACGCGAATTCGTGCTGGCCGACATACCTGGTCTGATCGAAGGCGCGCATGAAGGCGCCGGCCTCGGCGACCGCTTCCTTGGCCATGTCGAGCGCTGCAGGGTGCTGCTGCATCTGGTCGACGGCACCAGCGAGGACGTGGCTGCGGCCTACAAGACCGTGCGCGGCGAACTCGAGGCGTATGACGAGGAGCTCGCGCAGAAGACCGAGATCGTCGCTCTCTCGAAGTCCGATGCCTTGACCGACGACGAGATCAAGGCGCAGGTGAAGGCCCTCAAGAAAGCCGCCAGAAAAACCCCGCTGGTGCTGTCGGCCCAATCCCGGCAGGGCGTACCCGAGGCCCTGCGCGCGTTGCTCGACGTGATCGACAAGGCCCGCGCGGCGGAAGAACCCGCGCCGGAGAAAGCCGCCGCCTGGCAGCCCTAGAGCGTGTTGCGCCCCTGCCCTCTCCCCTGGGGGAGAGCGTGGCGAATGGCGAAGCCATGAGCCGGGTGAGGGGTTGCTTCTGCGCGGTTTCTGGTAGAACCCCTCACCCGGTCATCCTCGCTTCGCCCGGGACCACCCCCTCCCTCTAGCGGAGAGGGTAAGAACCCAGATCAAACACATGTCCACGCGCGTTCCTGCCCTCCCTGATTTCCGCCGCATCGTCGTCAAGGTCGGCTCGTCGCTGCTCGTCGATTCCTCTGCCGGGCGGCTGCGCGAGGAATGGCTGCGCGCGCTGTGCGAGGACATCGCGTGGCTGCATGGCGGCAAGCGCGATCTCCTCGCCGTGTCCTCCGGCTCCATCGCGCTCGGGCGTTCGGTGCTGAAGCTGCCGCGCGGCGCGCTCGCCCTCGAGGATTCGCAGGCTGCCGCTGCGGTCGGGCAGATCGCGCTCGCGCGCATCTGGGCGGAAAACCTCGGCACGCGTGGCATCACCGCCGGACAGATTCTCGTCACGCTCGGCGACACCGAGGAGCGGCGCCGCTATCTCAATGCGCGCTCCACCATCGATCGGCTGCTTGAATGGAAGAGCGTCCCGGTCATCAACGAGAACGACACGGTCGCAACCACGGAGATCCGCTACGGCGACAATGACAGACTCGCTGCGCGCGTCGCCACCATGGTGAGTGCCGATCTTCTGGTGCTGCTCTCCGATATCGACGGACTTTACGACGCGCCGCCTGGGAGCGGTGTTGCAGCCAATCTCATCCCCGTGGTCGAACGCATCACGCCCGAGATCGAATCGATGGCGGGCGCATCCGGATCGGAATTGTCACGCGGCGGCATGGTCACCAAGATCGAGGCTGGCAAGATCGCGACCACCGCGGGCACACATATGGTGATCGCATCCGGCAAGACGATGCATCCGCTGCGCGCGATCGCGGACGGCGGACGCTGCACGTGGTTTCTCACGCCGGCCAATCCTGTCACGGCGCGCAAGAAATGGATTGCCGGCGCACTTGAACCGAAGGGCACGCTGCATATCGATGCGGGCGCGGTCGCAGCGCTTCGCCGCGGCGCGAGCCTGCTCCCCGCCGGCGTGAAGCGCTTCGAAGGTACATTTCAGCGCGGCGACGCGGTGACGGTGCGCGATCTCGACGGCGCCGAAATCGCTCGCGGTCTCGTCGCTTACGACGCCGAAGATGCAATGAAGATCGTCGGTCGCTCGTCGGCGGATATCCTGACGATCCTCGGATTTTCCGGACGGACCGAGATGATCCACCGCGACGACCTGGTGTTGTCCGGTCGTTGACGGCGTAAATCAGCCGCAAAATTTGCTGCTGCACGCCGTCTTTCCGTAATGCCGGATAGTCATTGATAACCAATTCGTAGGAACTGGAACCCCGAGGGTCCAATACCCCTATTTTTCGGCGATCGCGTTAACGCGGCGGGTAACCAGTTAGCGGATGATCCTCGCGTGTTCATCAACGGAGGTCACGATGACCTATTTCAAGCAGTTCGTTCGCGACGAGTCCGGTGCCACCGCTATCGAATATGGCCTGATTGCGGCAGGCATCGCGGTTGCCATCATCGCAGCCGTGCAGGGTCTCGGCACCAAGCTGGTGTCGACCTTCACCAGCGTCGAAGGCGCGCTGAAGTAAGCCATCGCGTACTGCGGTACGTGCAAAAAGGCCCGGGCATCCGGGCCTTTTTTGTTTGTTACGGTCATACCGAAGCATGTTGCAAAACTGCCGCGGGTGTTGCTCAGCCACATGTTGATTAAATGTGGCGGGACTGAATGATACCGCACGCACGACGCGCGATATTTGTAGGCTCATCAGCGGTGAGTGGCGTACGGGGTCGCTGGAATGCCGGCTGTCCTCCGGTCGGAATGTGTCAGTAGCGTATGCGTTTCGACGGACGGTTCGCCGATCTGTTGTTTGGGTAGGTACTCCCCCTAACCGTACCTGCCCTCGGGATCGTCGAGAGGCTGGGGGCGATTCTTCGTCCGGTATGCCGCCACTACGTCGATGATAACGAGACATTCCGGTGCCTCCCGGGATGTCTCGTTATTTTTTTGGTTGATGCGTTGGCTTCACGCGCACCGGCACCCACTTCGCGCAAGTCCACATCAACGCACCGGGAAATCGAAATAGGAGTTGGGGAACGGTTCGTTACGCAGCGTGAAGTGCCACCATTCCTTGTCATAGGGAATGAAGCCCCGCGCACGCATCGCATCCGCGAGGATCTTGCGGTTGACGCGCGCCTCCGAACTGACCTTGCCATGCTGTCCGGATTGCGGCGACAGGAAATCGAACGGCGTGCCCATGTCGAGTTCTTCATCGCCCGGAAGCTTCACCAGCGTCAGGTCCACCGTCGAACCGCGCGAATGGCCGGAGCGCGAGGCGATGTAACCGTCGCGAAACAGATTGCCCTTGGCGACATGCGGATAGAATTCGGCCTTGGTGCTGTTGTCCCGGTCACGGGCCCAGCGCACGAAGTGACGTACGCCGCGCGCGGGGCGGTAACAGTCGAACACCTTCAGTCCGAGACCGCGTGGGCTGAGATCGCGTTGCACGGCGGCGAGCGCGGTCGCGGCCTGCCGGCTCAGCACGCAGACGGGCGCCTCGTAGCCATCGACACGGGCGCCGACAAAGTTGTGCGTACCGAAATAGCGCATGTCGACCACGAGGCCTGGAATGACGGTCGCGGCATCGACAAAGGCAGGCGGCCTGGCAGGCGAAGTGGAAACCGTACTGGCAGGCGAACTGATCTGTGCGGTCACCGGCGTCCCCCAAAAAATCCCCGTCAGCAGTGCGAAACACAAGGCCATCCGAATCGCGCGCGGCGCTCCGCAAAACTGCCCAGTCGCTGCCGATTCTTCAATTTTTACAATGACATCCATATATAATCCTGATCGGCGAAAGGGCACTTTTCGACGTCCCTGCGCTCGCGCCGCGCAAGCGTTACATGATAGAACTGCATCCAACAGACACACGACAGACAAAATGACCGCGCCCCTCAAGACCGTCGATTCCGCCGCCTCCGTTGCGACCCTGATGCAGGACATCGGGCTGCGCGCCCGCAAGGCCGCGCGCGCACTGGCGCTCGCGCCGGCGGCGCAGAAGGACAAGGCGCTGCGTGCCATGGCGAAGGCGATCCGCGCGGCCACGCCCGAAATCCTCGCCGCCAACGAAGGCGACGTCGCCGAGGCAAGGGCCGCCGGCGTCACCGGCTCGTTTCTCGACCGGCTCACGCTGGACAAGAAGCGCGTCGCGGCGATGGCCGAGGGGCTCGAAGTGGTAGCGAAACTCGCCGATCCGGTCGGCCAGGTCGTCTCGAAATGGAAGCGCCCGAACGGCATGTCGATCGAGCGCGTTCGCACGCCGATCGGCGTGATCGGCGTCATCTACGAAAGCCGTCCGAACGTCACCGCGGATGCCGGCGCATTGTGCCTGAAGGCCGGCAATGCCGCGATCCTGCGCGGCGGTTCGGACTCGCATCGTTCCTCGCGCGCGATCCATGCCGCGATGCTGGAGGGACTACGCGCCGCCAAGCTGCCGGAGGATGCGATCCAGCTCGTGCCGGTCCGCGACCGCGCGGCTGTCGGTGAGATGCTCGCAGGTCTCGGCGGCAACATCGATGTGATCGTGCCGCGCGGCGGCAAGAGTCTGGTCGCGCGCGTGCAGGACGAGGCGCGCGTGCCGGTCTTCGCTCATCTCGAAGGCATCTGTCACGTCTACATCGACAAGGCGGCGAAGCCTGCCATGGCGAAGGACATCGCGCTGAATGCCAAGCTCCGCCGCACCGGCGTCTGCGGCGCAGCGGAAACGCTGCTGCTCGACAAGTCTGCGCCGGAAAAGGTGTCGGCGCCCGTTGTCGCGGCCCTGCTCGATGCCGGCTGCGAAGTGCGTGGCGACGCTGGCGTGCAGGCGCTCGATCCGCGTGTGAAACCTGCAGGCAACGAGGATTACGGCAAGGAATTCCTCGATGCGATCATCGCAGCGAAGGTCGTCGACGGCGTCGATGGCGCGATGGAACACATCGCAAAATACGGATCGCAGCATACCGATGCGATCGTGACGCAGGACAAGGCCGCAGCGGAGCGCTTCCTGAATGAAGTCGATTCCGCGATCGTCCTGCACAACGCATCGACACAGTTTGCCGATGGCGGCGAATTCGGCTTCGGCGCCGAAATCGGTATCGCCACCGGTCGCATGCATGCGCGCGGCCCGGTCGGCGTCGAGCAACTCACCTCGTTCAAATATCGCGTGCGCGGCAACGGGCAGACGCGGCCGTGACGTCGCGTCCGCAATGAAGCCCGGCAACTCTCCACCGCGCACGCTGGTCAGGAGCGTCACCAAACAGCGCGTGACGCTGCCGCTTCACGCTCCCGGCATGCGCATCGGATTGTTCGGCGGATCGTTCAATCCGGCGCATGAGGCTCATCGCGCGGTCAGTCTGCTTGCGATGAAAAAGCTGGGGCTCGATCGGATCTGGTGGTTGGTGACGCCTGGTAATCCGTTGAAGGACACGCGCGAGCTGCCTTCGCTCGACGCGCGGATAGCGCAGGCTGCGGCGCTTGCCGATCATCCCCGCATTGATGTGACCGGCTTCGAGTCGGTCATCGGCACGAAATATTCCTGCGATACGATCCGCTGGCTCAAGACCGAAGCGCCCGGCACGCATTTCGTCTGGATCATGGGCGCCGACAATCTGAAGGACTTCCATCGCTGGAAGAACTGGCGCGACATCTTCCTGATGCTGCCGATCGCCGTGGTCGATCGTGGCGGCCTCAGTCTGCGCGCCGCCTCCGGTCCCGCCGCCATCAGTTTTGCCAAGGCCCGTCTTCCCGAAAGCCGTGCGTCCACCCTGCCCGACCTGCCCCCGCCGGCCTGGGTTTACCTTCACGGCGTGAAATCCGACCTCTCTTCGACGAAGATCCGGGAGGCAAAGGATCGCCGGGAACACCATGAGAGTTGAAAGTATTTACGCAACGTGCCTACATTTGTGAGTGTTGAGTCCCCACATCTGCCGGGCGTAACCGTAGAAGGAAAGGACCCCCTGAGCACACAAGTCATCGCGCGGAGTCGTGCAAAGACCAGTGCCCTACCGCGAACAGTCTCGGAGGTGCGTGACGCCTCTCAGGCCCTGAATATTGTCCTTGAGCGCCTTGATGAGATGAAGGCCGAGGACATCGTCACCATAGACCTCACCGGCAAATCCTCTATCGCTGACAGCATGGTAGTGGCCTCCGGCCGATCAAACCGCCATGTCGGTTCCGCGGCGGACGATGTCGTTGAGCATCTCAAGAAGGCCGGCGTGAAGGACATTCGCGTCGAGGGACAGCCGCATTGCGACTGGGTCCTCATCGATGCGGGTGACGTGATCGTTCACGTCTTCCGTCCGGAAGTTCGCGAATTCTACGCTATCGAAAAGATGTGGTCCGGCGGCAAAGGCCAGAAGGCCGACGCCGCACAGCGCAAGTCGAGCTGACGGGACTATCACGCCGATGCGCGTGCTGGTGCTCGCGGTCGGCCGCATGAAGAAAGGCGCGGAGGCGGAGCTCGCCGACCGCTATCTGAAACGCGCCGTGCAAGCGGGCCGCGCCATCGGCATCCGCTCCATTGAAATTGTCGAAATTCGCGAGAGCCGCGCGGCGGATGCAGACCGTCGCAAGCTTGAGGAAGCGATTGCCATTGCCAACGTGATTCCGGACGGCGCGCTGGTCGTCCTGCTCGACGAGCGGGGCGAAGGGTTCTCGAGCGCGGCGTTCGCCGACCAGCTCGGACGGTGGCGGGACGGCGGACAGGCGGTGACAGCTTTCGTAATCGGCGGCGCTGACGGGTTGTCCGAAACGCTGCGCGACAAAGCCAGGATCACATTAAATTTCGGACAGGCCACATGGCCGCATCAATTGGTGCGTATCATGCTTCTGGAGCAGTTGTACCGGGCTATCACAATCATGTCCGGCCACCCATATCACCGTGACTAAAGGCGCCCGTCGGGCAGCCGAAGGCATAAGATGGCCGTGATTCGGCTGCACAGACGAGCTGAATGAACACAAATCGCAGGCAAATCGCTGGCGTCCGCCCGATTGTGGCGGGGGGTGCCTTTTTTGCCGCGGCAATTCTCGGCTCTCCGGCCACATTCGCCCAGGATGCACCGACGAAACCGGAGCTCAAGGGCGGCATCGACAACGACATCCTGAAGGCCCGCGAACAGGAACTCGCGGCGATCCGGGCCGAGCAACAGCGCGCGGCGGAGAATGAAGCGCGCCTGCGCACGGAAATCGAAGCCTTCGGCAACGATCGCCGCAAACTCAACACCGACCTGATCGCAACCGCCGCGCGGCTTCGCGACGTCGAAGCGCGCATGTCGGCGACCGAAGGTCGCCTTGCGCCGCTTGAGGGCCAGGAACAGGCCTTGCGCCAATCCCTGAACGATCGGCGCGGAACAATTGCGGACGTGCTGGCGGTGCTGCAGCGGATCGGACGGCGGCCGCCGCCGGCGCTCCTCGTTAATCCGGAGGACGCCGCAAAAACATTGCGCGGGGCCATCGTCCTCGGTGCCGTCGTACCCGAATTGCGCGACCGCGCGGAAAAAGTCGCCGCCGATCTCGGCGCGTTGCAAAAACTGCGCACCGACATTGCGGCCGAGCGCGCCAGGCTTTCGTCCGATCTTGCAACGCTCACGAGCGAGCAGCAGCGCATGACCCTGCTGGTCGAACAACGTCAGAAGCAGCAGGCCGAGTCCGAGCGCGCGCTGGAACAGCAGCGCGCCCAGGCCGGCACACTGGCGCGTCAGGTAGAGACCCTGCAGGACCTTGTCACGCGGCTCGAACAGGGCCTCGACAATGCCGCCCGCGCCGCACGCACGGGCCCCGAACCCGATCACAAGCCTGCGACCAAGCCGGCGCTGGTCGCGCTTAACGATCCCGGCCGGCTGTCGCCCGCCATAGCCTTTGCCTCAGCGCGTGGAACCCTGCCGATGCCTGTCAACGGCATCAAAATTCGCGATTTCGGGGCTGCCGACGGTATTGGCGGCTCGGAACGCGGGATATCGGTTGCCACGCGGCCGGGCGCACAGGTTACGTCGCCCTGCGACGGCTGGGTGGTGTATGCCGGCCCCTTCCGTTCCTTCGGGCAACTCTTGATCCTGAATGCGGGCGGTGGGTATCATGTCGTGCTTGCGGGAATGGATCGGATTTCCGTCGAAATCGGCCAGTTCGTGCTAACCGGCGAACCCGTTGCGGCAATGGGAAGTGGGGCAACACAGGTGGCGACCGCTTCGTCCAAAGGGACGGGCCAGGTGGGAACCAGTCAGCCGGTGCTTTACGTCGAATTTCGAAAGGACGGTACGCCCGTCGATTCCGGCCCGTGGTGGGCCAAGAAGGAAAGTGAGAAGGTCCGCGGATGATGCGCAAGACATTCCTCGTTTTGGTGGGTGCCGCCACGGGCGCCGCACTCACTCTGGTCGCGGTGCAGCCACGCCTCGTATTTTCGGGCATGAGCGCGAAGGCAGCCGCTTCCGCCGACACCTATCGCAATCTCAACCTGTTCGGTGACGTGTTCGAGCGCGTTCGCTCCGACTATGTCGAGAAGCCCGACGATGCAAAGCTCGTCGAGACTGCGATCAACGGCATGCTGGCCGGGCTCGATCCGCATTCGAGCTACATGGACGGCAAGAGCTTCCGTGACATGCAGATCCAGACCCGCGGTGAATTCGGCGGGCTTGGCATCGAAGTCACGATGGAAGACGGCCTCGTGAAGGTCGTCGCACCGATCGACGAAACGCCCGCCGCGAAGGCCGGCATTCTGGCGAACGACATCATCACCCATCTCGACGACGAAGCGGTTCAGGGCCTGACCCTGAACCAGGCGGTCGAGAAGATGCGTGGACCGGTGAACACCAAGATCAAGCTGCGCGTGATGCGCAAGGGTGCCGACAAGCCGCTCGAAATCGCGATCACCCGCGACATCATTCGTGTGCGTTCGGTGCGCTCGCGCACGGAGGGCGATGACGTCGCCTATATCCGCGTGACGCAGTTCAACGAACAGACCACCGAAGGCGTGAAGAAGATGATCGGCGATCTGACCGCTCAGATTCCGGCGGACAAGCTGAAAGGCTTCATCATCGACCTGCGCAACAATCCGGGCGGCCTGCTCGATCAGGCGATCTCGGTGTCCGATGTGTTCCTTGATCGTGGCGAGATCGTTTCGACCCGCGGACGCAATGTCGAGGAAACCCAGCGCTTCAATGCGCGCGCGGGCGACCTGACCAAGGGCAAGCCGATCATCGTTCTGATCAATGGCGGCTCGGCTTCGGCCTCGGAAATCGTGGCCGGCGCGCTGCAGGACCACAAGCGGGCGACCGTGCTCGGCACGCGCTCGTTCGGCAAGGGATCAGTGCAGACCATCATCCCGCTCGGCGCCGGTAACGGCGCACTGCGGCTGACCACGGCGCGCTACTACACGCCGTCGGGCAAGTCGATCCAAGCCAAGGGCATCACGCCGGACATCGAAGTCCTGCAGGACGTGCCGGAAGACATGAAGGCGCGGGCCGACTCCAAGGGCGAATCCTCGCTGCGTGGCCACCTGAAGGCCGACGGCGACGAGCAGACCGGCTCGCAGTCCTACATCCCGCCGGACGTCAAGGACGACAAGGCGCTGAAGATGGCGGTCGATCTGCTCCGCGGCACCGTGACCAACTCGGCCTTCCCGCCGAGCGGCAAGCGGGCGGAAGCGCCGAAGCAGTAATCGCGGCGACAACGGTAATCGCGAACGGGGCGGCCCTTGGGCCGCCCCGTTTCGTTTGGCGCGGTCGGTCTGATCATACTCTCCGTGCTAGACTGACCCGATGATTCGCGAATCCCGGGCACAGCCGCCGTGGATGAACTGAACGCACCGCTCGGCCAAGGTCCTTCCCCGAAGCCCCGATATCCGTTCGCAAAACTCGCTGCGCAGGGCGTTGCGGGATTGCTCGGCTTGACGTTGGCCGGTTTCGTGCTTTGGGCCGCCGTCGTGCGTGACCCGATGGGCGGCGAGCCGACCGCGCAGAGCGCAATAACTCCGGTGCAGACGGCGGAAGCGCCGGTCCAGGCCGAACCGCCTGAAACACCGGCACTGCCGAAGGGCGCGCAGACCATCAACATCATCGACGGCTCGACGGGCAAGCGGCAGGAGGTCGTGATCGGGTCGTCGTCCGACAGCAAGCGCAATGCCGGCGATCCGCGCTTGCTCGAAAACTCGCGTCATGGACCGATTCCGCGGATCGCTTCGGACGGGCTTCGGCCTTCCGAAGTCTATGCGCGCAAGGCCGCGGGCGAGCGCAACTCCGACGCCCCGCAGATCGCGATCGTGGTCGGCGGCCTCGGCGTCAGCTCGACGGCGAGCGCGAATGCGCTGTCCAAACTGCCCGGCGCCGTGACGCTGGCCTTCACGCCCTACGGAAGCGACCTCGACACGCTGGTGGCGCAGGCGCGCGAGAAAGGTCACGAGGTGCTGCTGCAGGTGCCGATGGAGCCGCACGATTATCCCGACAACGATCCCGGCCCTCAGACGCTGCTGTCTTCGCTTTCGGCCGAACAGAATATCGATCGCCTGCACTGGTTGTTCAGCCGCATGCAGGGTTATGTCGGCGTATCCAATTTCATGGGCGCACGTTTCACCACGTCCGAGCATGCGCTGGCGCCGGTCTTGCGTGAATTGTCGAAGCGCGGCCTGATCTATGTCGACGACGGGTCATCGCAGCGCAGTCAGGCCGGGCAGATCGCAGGCGCCAACAAGCTGCCCTATGCGAAGGCCGACGTCGTGATCGACGCAACGCCGAGCGCCGTCGAGATCGACAATGCGCTGAAGCGTCTTGAAACACTCGCGCGCGGCGGCAATGTCGTGGTTGGCTATTCGTCCGCACTCCCCGCCAGCATCGACCGCATCGCCAAATGGGCGAAAGCTGCGCAGGGCCGCGGCTTCGTGCTTGTTCCCATTACCGCTGCGGCGGTCAGGGCGCGCTCCAGCTAATCTCACGCAACTGCGCCGCCATCTTGCAAAGTCCGTGCGACCGGGCACACAATCCGACATGGCACACGACAAATACGACGATCTCCCCTATCGCGCCTGCGTCGGGATGATGGTGCTCAATCGCGACGGGCATGTGTTCATCGGACGTCGTGCGAACGGTCCGGAGCATGTCGACGCGATTCACAGCTGGCAGATGCCGCAGGGAGGCGTCGACGACGGCGAGGATCTGTACGAGGCCGCGCTGCGCGAATTGCTGGAAGAAACCAGCATTCGCTCGATCGCAAAGCTCGGCGAGATCGATGAGTGGTTGACCTACGACATTCCGCGCCAGATTGCCGGCCGCGCCTGGAAGGGCAAGTATCGCGGCCAGAAGCAGAAATGGTTCGCGTTTCGCTTCACCGGCAACGAGAACGAGATCAACATTCTGCATCCGGTCGGCGGCCACAAACCGGAATTCGTCGAGTGGCGCTGGGAGCCGATGCGCAATCTTCCCAGCCTGATCATCCCGTTCAAGCGCCCGGTCTACGAGACCGTGGTGCGGGAATTCTCGCGCTTCGTCTGACAGGCCGGCTCGATAGCCGAACAAAAAAGCCGGGCATCGCTGCCCGGCTTTTTTTTGAATTCAGATAAGCGCCACGCGCTCAATGCATCGCAGTGCCGTGCAAATCATAGTCGAGCGACTTGAAGTGATCGAGCCGCGCGATCTCCTTGTCGACCGCGGCGCTCGCACTCAGCTTCACGAGCTTCTCTTCCGACGCCTTGATGTGCTCCGCCAGTACCGAGAGATCGAAATTCTCCAGCTCGGCCGCGTTGTCGGCGAGGACGGTCAGGCCCGTCGGCGACACTTCGGCGAATCCACCGAGCACAACGATCTTCGTCTCGCCGCCGTTGTGCTTGATCGTCAGGATGCCGGGACGCAGCGATGTCACCATCGGTGCATGACCCGCGAGCACACCGAAATAGCCATCCGAACCGGGGACGTCGACCTGCTCGACTTCACCGGAGAGAAGAACCTTCTCGGGAGAGACGAGATCGAAATGGAAGGTGGCCATGGGTTCTAACCGCGTTCTCAAACCGTCATCCTGAGGTAGCCGCCGCAGGCGGCCCCCGAAGGATGGCGGCTCAAGCCGTCGCCCTTCGAGGCTCGCTGCGCTCGCACCTCAGGGTGACGGCGCAGCGTTGAGTGCTAGGCGCGTTACGCCGCTTCGGCCGCGAGCTTCTTGCCCTTCTCGACGGCCTCTTCGATCGTGCCGACCATGTAGAAGGCAGCTTCCGGCAGGTAGTCGTACTTGCCTTCAACCAGGCCCTTGAAGCCCTTGATGGTGTCCTGCAGGTCGACGAGCTTGCCAGGCGAACCGGTGAACACTTCCGCGACGTGGAACGGCTGCGACAGGAAGCGCTCGATCTTGCGGGCGCGAGCCACCGTCAGCTTGTCCTCTTCGGACAGTTCGTCCATGCCCAGAATGGCGATGATGTCCTGCAGCGCCTTGTAGCGCTGCAGCACCTGCTGCACCGAACGCGCAACGTTGTAGTGCTCCTCGCCGACGACCAGCGGCGACAGCATGCGCGAGGTCGAGTCGAGCGGGTCCACCGCCGGATAGATGCCCTTCGCCGCGATGTCGCGCGACAACACGGTGGTCGCGTCAAGGTGGGCGAACGAGGTGGCCGGCGCGGGGTCGGTCAAGTCGTCGGCCGGGACGTAAATCGCCTGCACCGAGGTGATCGAACCCTTGGTCGTGGTGGTGATGCGCTCCTGCAGCGCGCCCATGTCGGTCGCGAGCGTCGGCTGATAACCCACCGCCGAAGGAATACGGCCGAGCAGCGCCGACACTTCCGAACCCGCCTGGGTGAAGCGGAAGATGTTGTCGACGAAGAACAGCACGTCCTGGCCCTGATCGCGGAAACATTCCGAAACGGTCAGACCGGTCAGACCGACGCGGGCGCGTGCTCCGGGCGGCTCGTTCATCTGGCCGAACACGAGGGCGCACTTGGAGCCTTCGCCGCCGCCCTTCTTGTTGACGCCGGACTCGATGAACTCGTGATAGAGGTCGTTGCCCTCGCGGGTACGCTCGCCGACGCCGGCGAACACGGAATAACCACCGTGGGCCTTCGCGACGTTGTTGATCAGTTCCTGAATCAGCACCGTCTTGCCGACGCCGGCGCCGCCGAACAGGCCGATCTTGCCGCCCTTCGCATACGGCGCGAGCAGGTCCACGACCTTGATGCCGGTGACGAGAATTTCCGCCTCGGTCGACTGATCGGTGTATTTCGGCGCTTCCGCGTGGATCGGACGCTTGTCCGTCGCCTTGACCGGGCCGGCTTCGTCTATCGGCTCACCGACGACGTTGATGATGCGGCCAAGCAGTCCCGGGCCGACCGGCACGGCGATCGGCAGGCCGGTGTCGGTGACCTCCTGACCGCGCACGAGGCCTTCGGTCACGTCCATCGCGATGGTGCGAACCGTCGACTCGCCGAGATGCTGGGCGACCTCGAGCACGAGGCGGTTGCCGCCGTTGTTGGTCTCGAGTGAGTTCAGAATCGCCGGCAGGTGCCCGTCGAACTGCACGTCGACGACGGCGCCGATGACCTGCGTGATCTTGCCGGTCTTGTTGGGTTTGCCTTCGGTGGCTGTGGCCATGTCGGTCTCCTTGAATCTCAAACGGCGGTCAGCGTGACCGGCACGTTGTTGCGCGTCGCGCGCGAATACGGGCAGATCTTGTGGGCATCCTCGATCAGCGCCTGCAGCTTGGCCTTGTCGGCGCCCGGCAGTGCGACCTTGATTTCGGCCTTGAAGCCGAAGCTGATGTCATCCTTGTCCATCGACAGCGCGACGGTCACCCGCGCATCCTGGCCGTCGAGGCCATGCTTCTTGGCCAGAGCGAGAATCGCCTGACCGAAACAGGACGACCAGCCGAGCACGAAAAGCTGCTCGGGATTGTGCCCCTCACCATTGCCGCCGAATTCCTTCTGCAGGCCCATGGCCAGCGCGAGGCCATTGTTGTCGAGAATGGCGCGGCCGTTGCGGCCGCCTTTGGTCGTCGCGGATACCGAATAAGCCATGCGCCGATCTCCTTACAGAGCCTCCGCGCCGGAGATGATCTCGATCAGTTCCTTCGTGATCATCGCCTGGCGGGTACGGTTATAGGTGATGGTCTGCTTGCGGATCATGTCGCCGGCGTTACGGGTCGCGTTGTCCATCGCCGACATCTGCGAGCCGTAGAACGAGGCGTTGTTCTCGAGCAGGGCACGGAAAATCTGGGTCGCCACATAGCGCGGCAGCAGTTCCGCGAGCAGTTCGTCTTCCTCGGGCTCGTATTCGTAGACCGCGGCAGCGGCGGCTTCGGCGGGCGCCTCGAATTTCGGCGGCACGATCTGCTGCGCCGTCGGGATCTGCGAGATCACCGACTTGAACTGTGCATAGAACAGCGTCGCAACATCGAACTCGCCGCGATCGTACATTTCGATCACCTTGTTGGCGATTTCGGCGGCGTTGCCGTAGCCGAGCACGCGCACATTACGCAGCTCGATACGGTCCACGATGTTCTTCTCGTAATTGCGGCGGAGCTGCTCGTAGCCCTTCTTGCCGACGGTCAGGATCTTGACGTCCTTGCCCTCGGCCTGCAGCCGGTTGATGTGCTCACGCGCAAGACGAACGATCGAGGAGTTGAAAGCGCCTGCGAGACCGCGCTCGCCGGTGGCGACGATCAGGAGATGAACCTTGTCGCTGCCGGTGCCGCTGAGCAGCCTGGGCGCGCTGCCCGAGCCGGCCATGCCGGCCGCGATATTCTGCAGGACTGCTTCCATCTTCTCGGCGAACGGCCGCGCCGCCTCGGCTGCAGCCTGCGCCCGGCGCAGCTTGGATGCCGCAACCATCTGCATGGCCTTGGTGATCTTCTGCGTCGCCTTGGTCGCGGCGATACGCACGCGCATATCTTTGAGGCTGGCCATATCGTTTCGAACCTAAAAACCTTGCTCCGGCCGATTAGGGAGGGGGGTAAGCAGCAAACGCAGGACCTGCGGCTTACCCCCCTCCCGACCGGCCTTCGGCCGGTCGACCTCCCCCGCAAGGGGGGAGGGAAGAAAAGACTTACGCGAACGACTTGGCGTAACCGTCGACGATGCCCTTGAGCTGGTCGGCGGCTGCGTCGTCGAGATCGCGGGTATCGCGGATCTTGTTCAGGAGATCGGAGTGCTTGCTGCGCAGCAGGCCGAGCAGCCCGGACTCAAACTCCTTCACCTTGTTGAGCGGCAGCGGATCGAGATAGCCGTTGGTACCGGCCCAGATCACCGCGACCTGCTCTTCCATCTTCAGCGGCGAGAACTGCGCCTGCTTGAGGAGTTCAGTCAGGCGCGCACCGCGATTCAGCAGACGCTGGGTGGTAGCGTCGAGGTCGGAGCCGAACTGCGCGAAGGCCGCCATTTCGCGGTACTGCGCGAGCTCGCCCTTGATCTTGCCAGCGACCTTTTTCATCGCCTTGGTCTGCGCGGACGAACCCACGCGCGACACCGACAGACCGACGTTCACCGCCGGACGAATGCCCTGATAGAACAGGTCCGTCTCAAGGAAGATCTGGCCGTCGGTGATCGAGATCACGTTGGTCGGAATGTAGGCCGACACGTCGTTCGCCTGGGTTTCGATCACCGGCAGGGCGGTGAGCGAACCGGCGCCGTTCTCGTCGTTCATCTTCGCAGCGCGCTCGAGCAGGCGCGAGTGGAGATAGAACACGTCACCCGGATAGGCTTCACGGCCGGGCGGACGACGCAGCAGGAGCGACATCTGACGATAGGCGACGGCCTGCTTGGACAGATCGTCGTAAATGATCACGGCGTGCATGCCGTTGTCGCGGAAATACTCGCCCATGGTGCAGCCGGTGAACGGCGCAAGGAACTGCATCGGCGCCGGATCGGACGCGGTGGCCGCGATCACGATCGAATATTCAAGCGCGCCCTGCTCTTCCAGGACCTTCACGAACTGCGCGACGGTCGAACGCTTCTGACCGACCGCGACGTAAACGCAGTACAGCTTCGTGGATTCAGGCTGACCGGCAGCGTTGAGCGGCTTCTGGTTCAGGATGGTGTCGAGCGCGATTGCGGTCTTGCCGGTCTGACGGTCGCCGATGATCAGCTCGCGCTGGCCGCGGCCGATCGGGATCAGCGCGTCGATCGCCTTCAGGCCGGTCGCCATCGGCTCATGCACCGACTTGCGCGGGATGATGCCGGGCGCCTTCACGTCCACGCGCATGCGCTTGTCGGCCTTGATCGGGCCCTTGCCGTCGATCGGATTGCCGAGCGCATCGACCACGCGGCCAAGCAGGCCCTTGCCGACCGGCGCGTCCACGATGGCGCGGGTGCGCTTGACGGTCTGGCCTTCCTTAATTTCACGGTCGGCGCCGAAAATAACGATACCGACGTTGTCGCTTTCGAGGTTCAGCGCCATGCCGCGCGTGCCGTTCTCGAACTCGACCATCTCGCCGGCCTGGACGTTGTCGAGGCCGAAAACGCGGGCGATACCGTCACCGACAGACAGCACCTGGCCGACTTCGGAGACTTCCGCCTCCTGGCCGAAATTCTTGATCTGATCCTTCAGGATCGCGGAAATTTCTGCGGCGCGGATGTCCATCAGCGAGCCTCTTTCATGGCAGTCTTGATCGAATTGAGTTTGGTGCGGAGCGAGGTGTCGACCATGCGGCTGCCCAGCTTGACGACAAGCCCGCCGATGATCGCCGGATCGACATTGACCTGAAGGTCGACATCCTTGCCGGTCACCGCGTTGAGCGCATCCTTCAGCGACTTCAGATGCGCATCGGAGAGTTGTTCAGCGACGGTCACGCTGGCCGAGACCTCGCCCTTGTGCTTGGCGACCAGCGAGCGAAACGCCCGGATGATCTGCGGCAGCGCGAACAGGCGGCGGTTGGAGGCGACGAGCTTCACGAAGTTCGCCGCGATGCCGTCGATGCCAGCCTGTTTCAGGATCGCCGTCAGCGCCTTCACCTGTTCCTCGGACGTGAAAACCGGACTGCGGACCAGCCGCTTCAGGTCATCACTGCCGGATACCAATTGATCGAAACGATCGAGGTCAGCCCGGACCTTGTCGAGAACCTTGTCCTCGAGCGCGAGTTCGAAAAGCGCGGTGGCATATCGCCCCGCCACACCGGCAACAATCGGTTGTTCGCTTGCCATTGACCTTTAGCGCGCGTGCTGTCCGCAAGCCCGGGGCCTTCGCTGCAGCGGCGCCCCAAACCATTGGAATTCAAGGGGAATTCCGACCTCGCCGGACATCACGGAAGACCCGGAGCCCCTGCAAAATCGAGGCGGTTGCTAACACGGCAGACACGGCGGTGCAACATAGGGGAAGCCCGGAATTCGTCGAAAACGCCGGGTTTTCCGGGTGCCTTTCGTCGCAAGCGAGCAGATTGCCTCTTCCCGAAGCTGTCCTATTTAAGGCGGCGAGGACGACCTCCGCGAGAACCGCGCCCCCCACGCGGCAGGGACGACCCTGCCCCTGAATGGAGACGCGGTCATGTCCGCTCAACTTCCCTGGCTTTATCTCCTGATCGCCGGACTGTTCGAGGTCTGCTGGGCGATCGGGCTCAAATACACGGACGGATTCTCACGGCTCTGGCCATCGGTCGGCACCGCCGCCGCCATGGTCGTGAGCCTCGCTTTCCTGGGCCTCGCGCTGAAATCCCTCCCCGTTGGCACCGCTTACGCGGTCTGGACCGGGATCGGCGCCATAGGCACGGTTATTCTCGGCATCGTCCTGTTCGGTGAGCCCGCGACCGCCGCGCGCCTCGGCTGCGTTGCGCTGATCGTCGCCGGCATCATCGGACTGAAGCTCGTCGCGTAGCGTAGAGCCCGTCCACACACACGCGCATTTGAGCCGCCGCAAAGACGCAGATCGGGATCGCGGGCAAATCGGCTATATTGCTCCCGGAATTTTCGACTTTCGGGGATGGAGATGGACGCGACTTCGCATGCGGGCCACCGCGGCGATCCTACTTTTTCCGACCTTTTTACGCCCAAGCTGATCACCGTGCTGCGCGAGGGCTATGGGCTCGACGGCCTGCGCGCCGATGCGCTGGCCGGACTGACCGTCGCCATTGTTGCGCTCCCACTGTCCATGGCGATCGCGATTGGGGCGGGACTCAGTCCCGAGCGGGGTCTCTACGCCGCCATCGTAGGCGGCTTTCTTATTTCGCTCCTGGGCGGCAGCCGCTTCCAGATCGGCGGACCGGCCGCCGCCTTTATCGGCCTTGTCGCGCTGACCGTGCAGCGGCACGGCTATGACGGCCTGATGCTGGCGACGCTGATGGCCGGCGCGCTGCTGATCGTGATTGGGTTCCTGCGGCTTGGGACATACATCAAGTACATCCCCTATCCGGTGACGGTCGGCTTCACCGCCGGCATAGCCGTCATCATCCTGATATCGCAAGCCCGCGACCTGTTAGGGCTGACGCTCGTCAACGACCCGGCCGACACTGTCCCGAAACTGAAGGCCCTCTGGGCCGCTGTCGCAACCGTCAACCCTGTCACCGTGGCGCTGTCCGTCTTCTCGATCGGCGCAATCCTGGTCGTGCGGCGGCTGCGGCCGAACTGGCCGGCACTGCTGATTGCGGTTGCCGGTGCGACGGTGCTGACCTTTTTCCTCGGCTTAAATGTCGAGACCATCGGATCGCGCTTCGGCGCCATCCCGTCCGGCATGCCCACACCCGCGATCCCGCCATTCAGCCTGGAGAAGATCCGCGCCGTGGCGCCGGATGCGCTCGCCATTGCGCTCCTCGGTGCGATCGAATCGCTGCTCTCGGCCGTAGTCGCGGACAGCATGTCGGGCCGGCGTCATCGCTCGAACAGCGAACTCGTCGCGCAGGGCATCGCCAACATGTCGGCCGCGCTGACGGGCGGCACGCCGGTCACCGGCACCATCGCGCGCACCGCGACCAATATCCGCGCCGGCGCACGCGGACCGGTCGCGGGCATGCTGCACGCGGTTTATCTCCTGATCTTCGTCATGGTGGCGATGCCGCTCGTCGCCTATGTGCCGCTGGCATCGCTCGCCGGCGTGCTGGTGGTCGTCGCCTGGGCGATGGCCGACAAGGCCGAGTTCGCGCTGCTGCTTCGCACCTCGCTCGCCGACGCGGTCATTCTGGTCGCGACCTTCCTGCTCACGGTGTTCGTCGACCTGCTCACCGGCATCTCGGTCGGCGTGCTGCTCGGATCGTTCCTGTTCATGCATCGCATGGCGGAAGCCATCGACGTGCAGGGAGGAGCCAAGCTGGTGCGCGGCGATGTGGCCGATGCCGAGAACAACCGGCCGAGCTATCGCGACCATGCTATGCCGCGCGACGTCATGGTCTACCGGATCAGCGGCGCGTTCTTCTTCGGCGCGACGGCACGCGTGAACCTGATCCTCGATCGCGTAGTCAATCCGCCGCGTGTCTTCATCCTCGACTTCACCGACGTCCCCTTCGTCGACATCACCGCATCCGCGGCACTGGAGCGATTTGTACAGCGGCTGCACAAGGCCGGAACGAAGGTCTATTTTGCCGGCGTTCGGCCACAGCTTCGACGCTCATTTGGCTTGCCGGGCCTGCGCGGGCGCTCGGTGCACTACGTCTCCAGCGTCGAAACGGCACTGGAACGCGTGGAGAAATCGGGCGGCGCATAACGCATGCCCTTCGATGTCCCGACGCTGCTGACCACGCTCGCGGTCGCGCTTCCGACGATCGCGATCGCCTACATCATCTTCGGAATTGCCGGGTTCGGGACAGCACTGATCGCAGCGCCTGTGCTCGCACAGGTGATGCCGGTCGCCAGCATCGTCCCGATGCTCGCGCTTCTCGACTGCACGGCCGCGATCATCAATGGCGTCAAGCTGAACGACAAGATCGCGCGGCGCGAGATGATGTGGCTCGTACCGCTGCTGATCGCGGGCTCACTTGTCGGCGGTTATCTGCTGCTGATCATCCCGGCCCGGCCAATGATGCTGGCGCTCGGCATATTCGTCGTCGCCTATGCGATCTGGTCGCTCGTCAGCCCGACATTCAAGGGCCGTCTCAATCAGCTCTGGGTCATACCGTTCGGAGCGATCGGCGGTATCTTCAGCGCCATGTTCGGCAGCGGCGGCTTCATCTATGCGATCTATCTGAGCCGCCGACTGGAAGACAAGGATGCGTTGCGCGCGACGGTGAGCGTGCTGATCGCACTCGCGGCTCTCACGCGTCTTGTCATCTTCGCGCTTGCAGGACTGTATACGACGCTGGAGCTTCCGCTCATGGCATTGTGCCTCGTGCCGGCCATGCTGCTCGGACTGTATGCCGGCCACCGCATCACGCTTAAGATGTCGCGCGAACAGTTCATCCGCGTGCTGAGCATGGTGCTGATCGTGACTGGCACGACGCTGGTCGTACGCGCCCTGATGATGGGGTGACGGCTACTCCGCCGCCTCCATCATCGTCCGCGCCGCCTTCATGTCCTTCGCCGGCGGCAGGCCGAACATGCGGCCATATTCCCGCGTGAACTGCGACACGCTTTCGTAGCCGACGGCAAAGGCCGCGCTGCTGGCCGACGCGCCATCCGACATCATCAGACGGCGCGCCTCGATCAGACGCAGCTGTTTCTGGAACTGCAGCGGCGACAGCGATGTCACCGCGCGGAAATGGTGATGGAACGAGGACAGGCTCATTCCGGCCACGGCCGCGAGCCTCTCGACCGGAACCGGCTTGGCAAATTCTCCACGCAGCACTGCCACGGCTCGCGCAATCCGCTGCACATGCCCTTCCGGCCAGCCAAGGCGACGGATTGCG
>NZ_DATMRV010000099.1:0-18991 GCF_035565795.1 Pseudorhodoplanes sp. | reverse complement strand
CGCGATGCGACGAAGCTCGGCGACGTGCATCCGAACGAACCCTTTTCGCTGATTTTTCTTGACCCGCCCTACGGCAAGGGACTGGCGGAAAAGGCGCTCGCGTCTGCGCTGACCGGCGGATGGCTGAATCACAATGCGCTGGTCGTGGTCGAGGAAACGAAGGGCGCGTTCGTCGCGCCCGAAGGTTTCGAGGAGATCGAGCGGCGCGACTACGACGATACGGAAATCACCGTACTCGCCTCCAGATAATTAGGAGGCGCCCCTCCGCTGCCAGATGCCCCGAGAAACCTTGTCCGCGCTTTCTAGAATTCCATTATTTCTAAGATATTGCGCGGCCCAGCGCATATCATATTGCCAAGTGTAGAAGCGCTCGCCGTAGCTTCGTAAATCCTTTTCATGATTGTCCCAAATGTGCTTTGCAATAGTCATCAAACTCGTTGCACCGCCGTGTGCATCAATCGCGTCGAGAACCCACTGTTTCAAATTCTCTCGATAGCTCACAATTACCTCCTGAATTATTTCCGCCCAAACAACCTCTCGATATCGCTCAGCTTCAATTCCACATAGGTCGGCCGGCCGTGATTACACTGTCCGGCATTCGGCGTCACTTCCATCTCGCGCAGAAGCGCGTTCATTTCCTCGGCCTTCAGCCTCCGGCCCGAGCGCACCGAACCGTGGCAGGCCATGGTCGCGGCGACATGCATCAGGCGCCGCTCCAGCGGCAGGCTATCGTCCCACTCGGCCAGGTGTTCCGCGAGATCGCGCACCAGAGCGCCTGCGTCGATCTCACCCAGCAGCGACGGCGTCTCACGAACTGCAACAGCGCCCGGCCCGAAGCTTTCGAGCACGAGGCCGTACTTGCCGAGTTCGTCCGCCCGCGAGACCAGCCGCTCGACATCGGTCTCGTCCATCTCGACGATCTCGGGGATCAGCAGAATCTGCCGCGCGACGCCGTCGCGCTCCACCGCCGCTTTCAGCCGCTCGTATACAAGTCGCTCATGCGCCGCATGCTGATCGACGATGACAAGACCGTCCCTCGTCTGCGACACGATGTAATTGTCATGCACCTGCGCGCGCGCAGCGCCGAGCGGCTTGTCCAGCGCATCAGGCGCAGGCGCAATGGTTTCGACCCGCGCGCTGGCGGCGGCAGGACCGACATCGAACACCGCCTGCGCCGCCTCCGCCAATCCGAGCGCGGCGTTGCCACGGGATTGGCCTTGTGACGGGAAGGATTGCACCGGATACGGCGCCGAGGGCGAGCGCCGCCAGTCCCATCCAGCGCGAGGAGCGGATGCCGCCGGCCGGAACGCGCTGACGGTCGCGTCTCCGCCCGTGCTTGCCGCGCGGCCCGCTTCGCGCGTCAGCGCTTCGCGCAAGGCGCCGTGGATCAGGCTGCGGACCAATCCGGGGTCGCGGAACCGCACTTCGGTTTTGGCCGGATGCACATTCACATCGACCTCGCGCGGGTCGATGGTGACGAACAGCGCGACCGCCGGATAGCGACCGCGCGGCAGATAATCGGCATAGGCCGCATGCACCGCGCCGACCAGAAGCTTGTCGCGCACCGGACGGTCGTTCACGAACAGATATTGCCCAAGCGAATTGGCGCGCGTGTAGGTCGGCAGCGCCGCGAAGCCTTCGACATAAAGGCCTTCGCGCCCTGCGCTCACCTCAACCGCGTTTTCACGAAAATCCGCGCCGAGGATGTCGCCAAGCCGCATCAACCGTCCGGCGGGTCCGGGCAACGCCGCGGCCCAGGTCACATGCGCCCGCTCCTCGCCCGCCAGCGTGAAGGACACATCCGGCCGGCTCATCGCCAGCCGCCGCACCACCTCGCGCACCGCTTCGCCTTCGGCGCGCTCGCTCTTCATGAATTTCAGCCGCGCTGGCGTCGCATAGAACAGATCGCGGACCTCGACACGCGTGCCGGCATTGAACGCAGCTGGTGCGGGCTCGGATTTGACACCAGCCTCCACGGTGAGACCCCAAGCATGCGGCTCGCTGGCGTGCCGCGTCATGACCGAGAGTTTCGACACCGAGCCGATCGACGGCAGCGCCTCGCCCCGGAATCCGAGAGTTGAGATCGCCATCAGGTCGTCGTCGCTGGTCAATTTCGAGGTGGCATGACGCTCGACGGAAAGATCGAGGTCGGCCCGCGTCATGCCGCAGCCATCGTCGGTGACGCGGATCAGCCGGCGTCCGCCGCCATCGGTCACGATCTCGATTTTCTTCGCGCCGGCGTCGAGCGCGTTCTCGACGAGTTCCTTCACCGCGCTGGCAGGCCGCTCCACCACTTCGCCGGCGGCGATGCGGTTGACGAGGGCTTCGGAGAGCTGACGGACGACCATGCCTGGAGTTTACCGGATTCGGACTCGCGCGGGCACCTTCTCGCGCTAGTCGTGGAAACTCCGACCGCCCCGCATCTTCTTGATATCGCTACGGATTTTCTTGCCTTCGAGCCGCCTGGTCTTCGATGCCTTGGTCGGCTTGGTGGCGACCCGCTTGACCGGCTTCACCGACGCTTCGCGGATCAGGTCGACCAGGCGCTCGCGCGCCTCAGCGCGGTTGCGCTCCTGTGTGCGGGCGGTCTGCGCGATGATCACGAGCACGCCTTCCTTGGTGAGGCGCTTGCCGGCGAGCCGCATCAGCCGGATCGCGACATCGTTCGGCAGCGACGGCGAGCGCCGCACGTCGAACCGCAGCTGCACGGCGGTCGAAAGCTTGTTGACGTTCTGCCCGCCGGGACCGGAGGAGCGCACGAAGCTTTCCTCGATCTCGTCCTCGTCGATGCTGATGGTGTCGGTGATGCGGAGCATGACTCAGTATAGCCAAGAGAGACCGGGCGTCACATCCGCTGCGCCAGCCAGACGGTGTGGCCGCCGCAGGCCTTATCCTCGGCGAGATGCCGCACGAGCCGGAAGCCATGCGCATCGAGCAGCGCACGATATTCCGCCGGATCGAGACTGGCATGATACAGCGCCTCGCCTTGGAATTCGCCGATGGCCTCGCCGCGCGCCGGGCCGCTGGTGAACACCAATGCCGCGTGCGGAGCTGCGTGATCGCGAAACACGGCAAACATCCTGCGCTGATGGTCCGCCGTCAGGTGAAAGAAACTGTCCCAGGCGATCACGCCATCGAATGCGCGATGAAGCGAAAGGGCGCGCATGTCTGCGACCAGCCAGGTTTGCTCCGGAAAACGGTCGCGACACAACGCAATTAGATCGGCCGATGAATCGATGCCGGTGACAGCGTAGTCGCGCTCGATCAGGTAACGCGCAATCGGCTCGCCCATGCCGCAGCCGAGATCGAGAACGGAGCCACCCGCCGGCAGCAATTCTGCAAAGGCATCCAGCCACGTCCTTTCGAGCAGGCTGCGTCGGCGCAGGCGATCATACGCCTTCGCATGACGCTCGTAGATGGAAATGATGGCGTCCGCGTCGGAGGGCATGAGGTTGCGTTGCCTCTATCAATGCATCGCCCCGCGGACGCGGGCGCCAATATTCCAGAGGGGTGTTCATGGGTCCCCGCTTTCGCGGGACGGCCGTTATGCCTTCCCCGCGAGATATTGCTTCGCCAGCACCTTGCCCTCTTCCACCGCCGGCTGGTCGAACGCATCCACGCCGAGGAGATGCGCAGCGATGATCGTCTCCAGCATGAAATGCATCATCAGTTCGCCGAGACTGCGCTCGTCGATGCTGGCGAGATGAAAGGTGCGAACCGGGCAACCGTTCTTCGCCAGCGTTTCCGCGGTGGCACGGCCCTGCGCGGCGACCAGATCGCCGATGGTGCGGCCGCCGAAATCCGGCTCTCCGCAGCGTTTCGCAAGCTCAGGGTCGATCGCAGGCCCCTTTCCCGCGACGGCGCTGGTGATGACGGTAAACAGCTTGTCGCGCGGCCCCGCGATGAAGAGCTGCAGCTGGCTGTGCTGGTCGACAGGGCCAAGTGCGCCGATCGGCGTCGTGCCCTTGCCGTTCTTGCCGAGGCTTTCGGCCCAGAGCTGCACATACCATTTGGCAAACTTCTCGAGCCGGTCGGCATAGGCCATTACGGCGGAGATCGTCTTGCCCTTCTCTTCAGCCAGCGCAATCGACAAGGCCGCACCCAGCGCGGCCGGCACCTGCGCGGCCTTCTCCTTCGCCAGCACCGGCGCCAGCGCCGTGGCTGCGCCCTCGCGCAGCGCCACGATGTCGAGGCCGAGGATCGCGGCCGGCAGAAGTCCGACATTGGTCAGCGCGGAGAAGCGGCCGCCGACGCCGGTATCGTGATCGAGGAAGGCCACGCCTTCTGGTTCAAGCAAAGCCCGCAGGCCGTTGCGCTTGCCGGGCTTCGCCGGCTCGCTGAGGCCGAGGAAAACGTCAGCGATCGGGATGTTGTTTGCCTTGCAGACCGTTAGCGCGGCGGCGGTCTGCATCAGGGTCTCGCCGGTGCCGCCGGACTTCGAGATCGAAATGAAGCGCGAGGTGGCAAGCGGCAGCCGGGCCAACAGCAGTCCGAAACTCAGCGGATCGAGATTGTCCATGAAATGGATGCGCGGACCGACGCGGAGCGCGCCGACACCCGGCACGGCATAGCCGGCAAGTTGCGCGAGCGTCTGGCCGCCAAGGCTCGACCCGCCCGTGCCGAGAAACACGATGTCGGTCGCCCCGGTCGCAAGTCGCTCGGCTGCAGCCTGAACGGCCGCGATGTCGGAGCGTTCGGCCGGAAGATGCAGCAAACGCAACCCACCGTCGGCATGGCGCGCGCGCAGCCAGTCGAGCGCCGATTCGCTGCGGGCAAGCACCTGCTCCAGTGCTGCGTCGGAGAGGCCCTGCGGACCGATTGCGGATTCGCGAGCAAGGTCGATGTTCTGGGCGATCATGGGGGTGCTTTAGCGGATCGGGATGAAAGAGGCCAACCATCGGTGTCATGCCCCGCGAAATCGAGGCATCGAAGTAAACACCGTCAGCGGAAAAAGGTGCCGACAAGATGGCCGATATCGCGATCGTTTGATCGACCGCCCTCGCCGCGACGGGTCAGTACATCCCGCGCCTTGCCATCTCGGCATCCTGGCGCAAATTCTCCTCCCGCGTCAGGCCCTCGACCTGATCGCCGAGCATGTCCATGTAGCTTGGCAGTTCGGCGCGGTTGATGTGCATGGAGGCGTCCCAGAGCTTCGCCCGGTTCACCGCCTTGGCGCAGTGCAGATAGGCTTCCTTCACCGCGATCACGAGCCCGACCTTCGGCACCTGCCCGCGCACCGCGGATGGCGCCAGCAGCGCCTGATCGTCGGTGATCCGCGCGGTGCCGTTGATGCGCAGGATCTCCGCCATGCCCGGCACGAGGAAGAGCATCCCCACGGCGGGGTTGTGAAACAGGTTGCCCATCGTATCGAAACGGTTGTTGCCGATGCGGTCGGGCAGGAGCAGATGCCGGTCATCAAGGATGCGGCAGAAGCCCGGCGGATCGCCGCGTGGCGAGACATCGGCGCCATTCGGACCGAACGAACTGATGACGCAGAACGTGGAGCGCTCGATCATGGCGCGACAATGCCGATCAAGTGCAGGCAACACCTTGCCGGTTGCCCGCAACATCGGCTGGTGATGCCGCGCCGTGATCTCGCCGAACGAACCGACGTAGCTGATCGTGTCAGGATCGAACCCGTCAGTCCCGCCCATCACCCGCTCCTATCGTGACGCTACGCTGCGCTTCAGTTGCAGCATCATCAGATCATACTGGAAATCCGCCGCCTGATGATAGCTGTAGTTCTTGTCGCGGAAATCCTTCTGCGATGCATAGATTTTCGCAAAGGCCGGGTTCGACGCGATGATCGAGGCATAGAGTTCTTCCGAAGCCTTGTACATCGTGTCGATCACGTCACGCGGAAACACCGAGACCTTGACGCCGGACGCGACAAGCCGCGCAAGCGCTTCCGGGTTCTTGGTGTCGTAATGCGCGAGCATCGAGGTCGTGGTCGCCTGCGCCGCGATCTCAATCGCCTTTTTGTAGAGCGGCGGTAGCGCGTTGAATTTCTCGATGTTGAAGATCCCGTGAAACACCGTGCCGCCCTCCTGCCAGCCGGGCGTGTAATAGTAGCTCGCGACGCGATTGAGCCCGAGCTTCTCGTCATCGTATGGACCGATATATTCGACCGCGTCGATCACGCCGCGCTCGAGTGCGGGATAGATGTCGCCCGGCGCAATCTGCTGCGTGACGATGCCGGCTTTCGCGGCGACCGAGCCGGCCAGGCCGGCGATGCGCATCTTCAATCCCTTCAGATCGTCCGCGCTCTTGATCTCCTTGCGGAACCAGCCACCCCATTGCATGCCGGTGTTACCACACGGAAAGCCGATCACGTTGTACCTGGCCATGAACTCGTTCATCAGATCGAGTCCGCCGCCGTAATAGTACCACCCGTGCTGCGCGCGCGGATTCATCATGAACGGAACCGCCGCGCCAAGCGCGAAGGTCGGATCCTTGCCGACATAGAACAGCAATCCGGTATAGGCGCCGTCCACGCTGCCGTTCTGCACAGCGTCGAGCGCCTGCAGGCCCGGCACGATCTCGCCAGCCGCGAATTGCTGGATGACGAACTTGCCGTCGGTCAGATCGGACACGTATTTGCCGAAGGTTTCACCGGCGGCGTACGTGATATCCAGGCTCTTGGTGAAACTCGACGTCATCCGCCACCGGATGGTCGGCATGGTCTGTGCGATGGCAGGCGCGGCAAGTGCGGTAGCAGCCGTTCCGCCCGTGCTGAGGGCAAGGAATTTGCGGCGATGCATCTGTCATTCTCGCGGTTCGAGGGCCCCGGCCCGCATCCGCTGCTGCAACCGGCATACCAGTTGCTTCGCCTCGAACACGCTGGATTTGCCTCGTCCACACGATCCTCGGCCCGTTCAGGACGCATCGCACGCGCCATGTGCCTAGATTCCAAGCATCACGAGGCGCATGAGTATTGGAGCCCCAATGAAGGACCGCACGTCACCTGCGCTCTTCGGAGCGGTCATCTATGACGGCGTCGAGCCGATCGATATCGGCGGCACCGTGGGCGTCATTTCGATGGCAAAACGTGTCCTGTCCGCGATCGAGAGCATCACGATCGCGGAAAAGGCAGGACCGGTCACGCTCGCAGGCGGACTGACGGTCATTGCGCAGGCGGGCTTTTCGGATGCGCCGCGCTGCGATGTCCTGATCGTGTGCGGCGGTCCCGGCTGGCGGCGCGAGACGACCAACCCCGCGATGCTCGGCTTCCTGCGCTCACGACCCTCGCCTCAGGTCACATCGGTCTGTACTGGCGCGATGATCCTTGGCGCAGCGGGGGTGCTCGATGGCCGGATCGCGACAACGCGACGCTCCGCCGTCGGCAGCGAAGTGCAATCGCCGCTCGCCGAGTTTTCATCGCTTGCGCCGTCCGTTCAGGGCCGGCCTGCGGCGATTGTCGAAGATGGCGGGGTCATCACCGGCGGCGGCGTGTCGCTCGCAATCGATGCGACGCTCTATCTAATCGGCAAGCTTTACGGCGATGCGGCGCAGGCGGACGTCGCGCGCGTGATCGAGTACGACCGGGCCTACGAGGCGAACAGAATTGCGCTCGGCCACGTGCTGGCCGAGCGCGGAACACGCTTGTAATTAGCCGCCCTGCTTGGCGGAGGCCGCCGTCTGCGTGCGGCCGACAACGGTGAACAGTACGCCGCCATTGAGCAGGCGACGGGCCACGCGCTTAACGTCGTCGAGCGTGACGGCCTCGATGAGACCATTGCGGCGTTCCCAGTAATCGATGCCGAGATCGTCGACCTGGAGCTGCACCAGCTGGCCCGCAATCTTCGTAGAAGTGTCGAAGTTCAGCGCGTAGGAGCCCTTGAGATAGGACTTCGACTTCTCGAGTTCGTCCTCGGTCGGACCATTCTCAGCGAGCCGCTTGATCTCCTCCTCGATCAGCCCGACCGCCTCGTTCGCCTTGTCGGCGCGGGTCTGCGTGCCGCCCATGAACAGCGCCGCCGCATCGAGCGGCAGGAGATAGGAATAGACCGAATAAGCGAGGCCACGCTTCTCGCGGACTTCATTGTAGAGCCGCGAGGAGAACGATCCGCCGCCCAGGATGTGGTTCACAATGAAGGCCGGGATGAAGTCCGGATCCTTGCGCGGAATGCCCGAGCCGCCGAATGCGACCACGGTCTGCGGCACATCGAGCTGCACTTCGAGCCGCTTGCCGACCGCCTCCGGACGCGCCTGCGGCACCGCCCGCAAGTCGGACTTTGCCGGCAGCGCACCGAACACCTGATCGAGCACCGTGCCGAGCGTCTTGGCATCGATGTCGCCGACCACACCGACCTTCAGGTTGTCCCGCGCCAGCGTCCGGCTCACGAAGCCCGTGAGATCGTCGCGCACGATCGTGGGCACCGATTCCAGCGTGCCGTTGGTCGGCAGGCTGTAGGGATGGTTCGGAAAAGCGGTGCGCCACCACAGCCGCGAGCCGATTTCGTTCGGGCTGGTGGTTTCGCGCTTCAGCGCGGTCAGCATCTGCGCGCGGATGCGCTCGACCGGCTCCTGATCGAATCGCGGCTTGGTCAGGGCAAGACGCAGCAGGTCGAAACCCTCGGCTTTCCGATCGCTCAGCACCTTCAGAGATCCGCGAACCTCGTCGCGGCTCGCACGGAAGGACAGTTCCACGGCGTTGCGTTCCGCACGCGCCTGAAACGCCTTGGCGTCCAGATCGCCCGCGCCCTCGTCAAGCGAGGCCGCGGCCATATACGCGACGCCGGGCTTCCCGACCGGATCCTGGTTGGCGCCGCCCTTGAACGAAAACTCCATCGCGATCAGCGGGACCGACGGTTCGCGCACAAGCCAGGCTTCGATACCGCCGGGGCTCACGACGCGTTCGATCTTGGTCATCGCCTGCGCAGCGGGCGCGAAGAACAGGAAGGCGCCTGCGGCTGCCGCAGCGAAGCCGTATGACACGCGGTTGAAAATCATGAACGGCGCTCCTGCGGCTTGGGATGCTCCTTGACCAGATAGCCGGTGACCGAGCGGCGCTTGTCCAGCCATGTCTTGGCGGCATCACGCACCTGCTCAGCGGTCACCTTCTGTACGCGATCCGGCCAGGTCTTGAGATGTTCGACGGTCAGGCCCGTGGTCAGCGCGCCGCCATACCAGCGCGCCATCGTGGCCTGACTGTCCTGCGCATAGACGACATCGGCCACGAGCTTGATCTTCGCGCGTTCGAGTTCGTCATTGGTGACGCCGTTCTCGGCAATTTCGGCGATGACGGCATCCATCGCCTCTTCGAGATCCTTGAGCGTCACCTGGCTGCGCGGCGTGCCGTAGATGCCGAACCGCGTATGGTCGAGCGCCGTGCCCTGGTACCAAGCCCCGATCGAGGTCGCCATCGGCTTCTCGATCACAAGCTTAGAATAGAAGCGGCTGTTGGTACCCGAGCCGAGAATTTGCGACAGCACTTCGAGGGCTTCCGACTCGCCGGCCTTTGCATTGGCGGCGGAGGGCACGAGATAGCTGCGCTGCAGGCTCGGCTGGGTCACGCGCGGATCTGCGAAGGAAACGGTGCGAATGGAGCGCTGCTCCGGCTCCTGCGGACGCACGCGCGGTTTGATCTCGGCGCGCGGGGCGATCTTGCCGTAGGTCTCTTCGGCAAGCGCTTTCACTTCGTCCGCGGTCACGTCACCGGCGACGACAAGGATCGCGTTGTTCGGGGTGTACCAGCGATTATAGAAATCGATCGCATCCTTGCGGTCGAGTTTCTCGATCTCGTGGCGCCAGCCGATCACCGGCCGCCCGTAAGGATGATTGAGATAAAGCGCGGCCTGCACTTCTTCGCCGAGCTTGGCTGCCGGCGAGTTCGCGACGCGGCTGTTCTGCTCTTCGAGCACCACGTTGCGCTCCGGCAGAACCGCCTCGTCCGTCAGGGTGAGACCGGTCATGCGATCGGCCTCGAATTCCATCACCATCTTGAGACGGTCGCGCGTCACGCGCTGGAAGTATCCCGTGTAGTCGCTGGAGGTGAAAGCGTTCTCCTGGCCGCCCATGGTCGCAAGCACCTTGGAGAAACGCCCGGCCGGGTTCTTCTCCGTGCCCTTGAACATCAGATGCTCGAGAAAATGCGCGATGCCGGACTTGCCCGGCGGCTCGTCGGCCGAACCGACGCGGTACCAGACCATATGCGTCACAACGGGCGTGCGGCGATCGGGAATGACCACGACTTCCATGCCGTTCGCGAGCTTGAAATGCGAGACGTCAGGTCCGGTCGCGGCAAAATTTGGGGTAGCACCGAAAAGAAGAAATGCAGCCGCAGCCGCATAGCAAGCAAGCACCGTTCGTCGGCAGATCATGAATGCTCTCACAATATCCGCGCAGTCCTGTTCACCCGGGGCGCACAGGACAGCCTCAGGGCAATCTGGGCAGACAATGCGAAAATAAAACGCCTTTCAGGACGCGCTGACCATTAATTTTCGGAAACGCTAATCCCCGGTCCCGCGGCTATTCATGTAGTCGATCGGCTTGCCCTTTTCCCGCCGCGGCGTGATCCCGTAGGGGTGACTGGGCGACGGCGTCTGATAGCCGGCGGGCGGCTGGGTCAGGTCGCTGCGGGTCGGCTCCTGCGTGAAAGTCGCGACCTCCGGCTTGGAATTATCCTTGAAGAGGCCTCCCAGCAGCCCGCCCTTGTAGCCCAGTTCGCTCGGCTTCACCGGCCTCTGGCCCTCCGACTCGGCGTCCTGCGGGCCGGTCGGATTTGTGACACGGCCAGCGCCCGCCTTGCGCCCCACCTCGAGTTCGGCAGGCGTCAGCGGCCGGTCATCCTCTTCCGAGCTGCGGCGCGGCGTGTTCCGTTTCACGGCCGCACGCTTCTTGCGCTCGACCACTTCGGGATCCTTCGGCCAAGCAGGTGTAGTTGCGACCGTATTGGCTTCCGGCTGCGGCAAGTTCCCGAGATTGGGCGGCACGACCAGCGGCGGGCGCTCGCGATAATTAATCGAATCGCGATCGTTGATGCCGAACAGCTTCTTGATGAAGCGGGTTTCGAAGGGCTCTTCCTCCTCATCCTCGTCGGCGGCGAGCGCGACGGACGGGACGGAGATGGACAGCGGCACGGATACGGTCGTGGTTAGCGCCGCTGCAGCCAGGAACGCCATCAGGCCCCGGCGCAAAATGGTCAGGCGGACGTCAAAAGCCGCGAGTGATTTCTGCAAGACGTGTCCCCGCACGATCAGATCCCCCGTCGCTCCCCGACCGGAAAATCGAGAAAAATCAGGGCGCTTTTGCGGCGCGGCCGCCCAGAAAGGTTTCATACAGCAAACCGGCTACCCCGGCAACGATGGCCACATCCGCGAGGTTGAAGACGTACCAGTTAAAGGCGAACGAGACGGTTGTTATGTGCAAAAGCGCGAAATCCACCACCGCGCCGTGGAGCAAGCGGTCGATCCCATTTCCGATCGCGCCACCGATGATCAGGCCAAGAGAAACGGCCGTCAGGCGATTCGCTGCTGTGGAAAGCCAGCCCCACAGGACGAGGACCACCACGACCTTGAAGCCGAGCAGCATCCAGACCCCGAGATCGGTGTCCTGGGACAGCCAGCCGTAGCTGACGCCCCGGTTCCAGACCAGGACCAGGTCGAAAAACGGCAGGATCACCACCCGACCGAGCTTACCAAGCTCGAAGCTGTAAAGAAGCCAAAGCTTCAGCGCCTGATCGAGCAGCGCCGTGACGAGCGCCGCCGCCACACCATCGCGGGTGAACGGCCCGATGAGGAAGGAGGCACTCGATTTTCCGAAAAACACAGACGGTCGTCCCCGCGCAGGCGGGGACCCATAACCGCTAACCTCGATGGGTGGCAAGGTCACACACCAGCCGTTCCCACGAAAGCGGGGACGACCAAGTCCGCAGGTTACTCCGCGGCCTTGCGCAGCGTATCCCATTCGCGCAGGGCCTGCGCGTCGCGCGGCGTCACGTCGGGATATTGCGGATCTTCGCCGACGCTTTCCGTCACCTTCCAGGAGCGCGCGCATTTCCTGCCACGCGCGCGAACCGGCTCGACGGCGACGCCGCGCACGTCATCCAGGCGGAACGCATCGGCAGGCCCCTCACCTTCGACAAGCGTCGCATGCGAGGTGATACAGATTTCCGCGAGATCGGCATCGACGATCGCAGCGAACAGATCCGGGTCCGAGACGTGCACGATCGGCGCAGCTTCAAGCGATGAGCCGATGCGCTTGCCGGCCCGTTCGAGTTCGAGCGCACCGGTGACCACGCGGCGCACATTGCGGATCTTGCGCCATTTCTCAGCGAGCCTGTCGTCGCGCCAGTCGGCCGGCACGTCGGGAAACAGCTGCAGATGCACAGAGGCCGCTTCATCGCCATAGCGCGACAGCCACGCCTCTTCAGCGGTGAAGCACAGCATCGGCGCAAGCCATGTCACCGTGCAGCGGAACAGATGGTCGATGACCGTCAGCGCGGCCTTGCGCTTCTGCGAGGAGATCGGATCGCAATACAGCGCGTCCTTGCGGATATCGAAATAGAACGCGGACAGATCGCTGGTCATGAACGAATTGAGCATCGCGAAGATGCGCTTGTAGTCGAAGGCGCGATACGCATCCTTCACCGCGACATCGAGTTCGGCCAGCCTGTGCAGCATGAGCCGCTCGAGTTCCGGCATGTCGTCGGCCTTGACGCGTTCGTCGTCGTGGAAATGCGCGAGCGAACCCAGCATCCAGCGGATGGTGTTGCGCAGCTTGCGATAGGTCTCGACATTGGTCTTCAGGATTTCCGGACCGATGCGCAGATCGTCAGCATAGTCAGACGCGCAGGCCCACATGCGCAGGATGTCCGCGCCGGAATTCTTGATGACGTCCTGTGGCGCCACCGTGTTGCCGAGAGACTTCGACATCTTGCGCCCGTGCTCGTCGAGCACGAAGCCGTGCGTCAGCACCATGTCGAAGGGCGCGATACCGCGCGTGCCGCAGCTCTCGAGCAGCGAGGACTGGAACCAGCCGCGATGCTGGTCCGAGCCTTCGAGATACATCACCTGGTCCTTGCCCTTCGGCTTGCGGACGATGCCCTTGAGCTGCGGGAAGTTCTCGGGATCTTCCAGCACGAAGGCGTGGGTCGAGCCCGAATCGAACCAGACGTCGAGAATGTCGTCGACCTTCTGCCAGCCTTCCCTGGCGCGATCGCCGAGGAAGCGCGCGGCGGCGCCTTCCGCATACCAGGCGTCCGCGCCTTCCCTCTCGAATGCATCGCCGATGCGCTTGTTGACGGCGGGATCGTTCAGGATGTCGACCGAGCCGTCCGGCTTTTCCTTCACGAACACGGCGATCGGCACGCCCCAGGCGCGCTGACGCGAGATCACCCAATCCGGTCGGCTTTCGATCATGCCGGTGATTCGGTTCTCGCCGGCAGCGGGGATCCACTGTGTCGCAGCGATCGCAGTCATCGCGCGGTGGCGCAGCGTGTCGTCCTTGCCCGCAATGTCCGCAGCTCCGGGCTTGCCCGGAGCGTCAGCGATAGGTTTGTCCATCGCGATGAACCATTGCGGCGTATTGCGGAAAATCACCGGCTTCTTGGAGCGCCAGGAATGCGGATATTGATGCTTCAGGCGGCCGCGCGCGATGATGTTGCCTGCCTCGACCAGCGCCTTGATGACGGCGTCGTTGGCGTCGCCCTTCTCGCCCTTGTCGTTGATGACACGCTTGCCGGTGAAGCCGGGTGCATGCGCGGTCAGCGCACCGTTCTCGTCGACGGTGTAAGGGATCGCGCTGTTGATGCCGTCCGCCTCGAGCACGCGCGCGTTCGCGGTCCAGACCTCGAAGTCCTCGCGGCCATGGCCGGGCGCGGTATGCACGAAACCCGTGCCGGTATCGTCGGTGACATGATCGCCGGCCAGCAATGGCACGGTGAAGTCGTAGCCGAGGGCGCGCAGCGGATGCGCGCAGCCGAGATCGGCGAGGTCTTCCGCCGGCACGTCGGCGACCTTGTCATAGGCCGTGACACGCGCCTGCTTGAACACATCGCCCGCAAGGTTCTCCGACAGGATGAAGAGATCGCCGAACTTCGCCCAGTTGTCAGGCGCGGCATCGGTGACCTTGTAGAGTCCATAGGAGATTTTCGGCGAATAGCTGATGGCGCGGTTGCCCGGCAGCGTCCAGGGCGTCGTGGTCCAGATCACAACCGACGCGCCCTTGTATTTGTGTTCCAGCGTCTTGTTGCGCTTGCCGCGCGCGGAGCGCACCGGGAATTTCACCCAGACGGTGTCGCTGGTGTAGTCCTCATATTCGACCTCGGCCTCGGCGAGCGCGGTCTTCTCAACCACGCTCCACATCACCGGTTTTGATCCGCGATACAGCGTGCCGTTCTGCGCGAATTTCATGATCTCGCGCGCGATCTGCGCTTCGGCCGCGAAGTTCATCGTGGTGTAGGGATGATCCCAGTCGCCCTCGACGCCGAGCCGCTTGAATTCCTCGCGCTGCACGTTCAGCCAATGCTGCGCATAGGCGCGGCATTCCTGTCGGAAAGCGATCATCGCCGCGGGATCGGAGAGGTTCGGCTTCGCCTTGTTCTTCGAACGGTAATTCTCTTCCTCGACCTTCCATTCGATCGGCAGGCCGTGACAATCCCAGCCGGGCACGTAGTTTGAATCGAAGCCGAGCATCTGCTGGCTGCGCGTCACCACATCCTTCAGGATCTTGTTGAGCGCGGTGCCGATATGGATGTTGCCGTTCGCGTAGGGCGGCCCGTCATGCAGGATGAACTTCGCGCGGTCCTTTGCGGCCTCGCGCAGCTTGCCGTACAGGTTCTCGTCCTTCCAGCGCTTGAGCAGCAGGGGCTCGCGCTCGGGAAGTCCGGCCCGCATCGGGAATTCGGTGCGCGGCAAAAACAGGGTCTCGGAATAGTCGCGTTCAGTCTGGGTCATGTCGGGAAATCGCCTCTGGCCGCCGCTGTGTAGCAGGCGTATTCGTGAGCGCAAAGAACCTGAATTCCCGCTCTCGCGGGCGTGACCGGCGTTCGGCCGTCAAATCTGCCCGAGCGGGGGGAAGGCCGTCGGATTGCGCACCAGCGCGTCGCGCGCGCGGTCGGCATCGAGGTTCATCTGCGCCACCAGCGCCGCCATGGAGGAGAATTTCTCCTCCGGCCGTATCCAGCCGATCAGCGCCACATCGAGGACCTTGCCGTAGAGGTCGCCGGAAAAGTCGAACAGGAAGACCTCGAGCAGCGGCGCGCCGTTGTCGAAGGTCGGGCGGCGGCCGAAGCTCGCCACCCCGTCGTATCGCTGCGCCCCGAGACCGACGCGCACGGCATAGATGCCGTGTTTCAGGCCGCAAGCCGGGTCGAGCTTCAGATTGGCCGTGGGAAAGCCCATCTCGCGGCCGCGCTTTTCGCCATGGATCACCTCGCCCGAGACGAACCAGGGATAGCCAAGGAGTTCCGCCGCCTCGACCACGCGGCCTGCCTCCAGGGCCGTGCGGATGGTGCCGGACGAGACCGGGCGGCCCTCGTCCTCGAGTTTGGGCGCGACATCGACCGGAAAGCCGTAACGCTTCCCTGCCTCGGTCAGGAAGGCCGGCGAGCCGCCTCGGCCCTGCCCGAAGTGAAAGTCGAAGCCGATCGCGACCCCGGTCACCCCGAGCCGCCCAACCAGGATCTCCGACACGAATTGCTCCGCCGGCAGACCTGCCAGCGCGGCGTTGAAGGTCAGCACCACGGCACCGTCGAGCCCGGCAGACGCGAGGAGCCTCAATTTCTGCCGCTCGTCCGTAAGCCGGAATAATTTCTCGTCGGGCCGGAAATAGCTGCGCGGATGCGGCTCCAGGGTCAGCACGGCAGAAGGTTTGCCCACCGCCGCGGCCCGCTTCATCGCGAGGCCGATGACCGAGCGATGCCCGCGATGCACGCCGTCGAAATTGCCGATCGCGACGACCGCCCCGCGCAGCTTCGCGGCTTCGGGTCCATCGTCACGGACCACCACAAACGGCGTCTGTCGTTCGGATTGCAGCATGAAGGAGGGATGTCAGGTTCGCGATTGTCCGGACCGTGTCGACCCGCCGCCGGCACAAGTCAAGCCGGATGGATCGCACTTGCGACTTGCCGTCAGGATTTGGGCCGACCGGGCACGGAGACGATCGCCTCGCCGTCCAGCACCACCGCGTTGTCGACCAGCGCCTCGCAATGCAGGTGCACCTTCCGCCCCTCCCGTACGAGTTCGGTCACCTCGACGATGACCGTCACCACGTCGCCGATCTTGACCGGGGCATGAAAGTTCAGCGTCTGCGAACGATAGACCGCACCCGCGCCCGGCAACCGTGTGCCAAGCACGGCCGATATCAGGCTCGCCGTATAGAGCCCGTGCGCGATGCGCTGACCGAACCGCGTACCCTGTGCATAGGTGTCGCAGAGGTGGATCGGATTCTCGTCGCCGGAGATATTCGCGAAGCCGACAACGTCGCTTTCCATCACCGATTTCATCAGCGTTTCGCGCATGCCCACATGCAGGTCCTCGAAGCACAAGGTGCGGACCATGCGTGGATCGATGGGGGCTTTGGCAGGGGCTGTGTTCATCTCGGCTTTGTTGCGACGGTTAACGGATCTTTAAAATGCTGCTGCCTCAGGCAGCGTTCAATCAGCCTTTAGGCAGATTTTGCGCCACTTTCGTGCATCCGGAGAATATGCGCGCAAAACTTGCGGCTTAACGGATGTTCAAGGCGATAATGGTACCTTGGCATACATTGGGCAGGACGCTCAATGCGGAGCAACGTTGCTCCGGCCGGCCGTGAAGACGGAGCTTGCGACAATGTCTGTCGATCTCTCGATGCCCATTCTGGTCGTCGACGACTACAACACGATGGTCCGCATCATCCGCAACCTGCTCCGGCAGGTCGGCTTTACCAATGTCGACGATGCATCGGACGGCATCGGCGCCCTCCGGCGCCTGCGCGAGAAACGCTACAGCCTCGTCATCTCCGACTGGAACATGGAGCCGATGACCGGCTACGAACTGCTCAAGGAAATGCGGGCCGATCCGGTTCTCGCTGCCGTGCCCTTCATCATGATCACCGCCGAGTCGAAGACCGAGAACGTGATCGCGGCGAAGAAAGCCGGCGTCAGCAATTACATCGTGAAGCCGTTCAACGCGGCGACGCTGAAGGCAAAGATCGACGCGATCTTCGTCGAGCAGCCGCACGCGGCTTAACCGGCAGCTACCACTTCAGCTTTCTTGCGATTGCACGCGGCTTGCCGCCGGCTGCGATCAGCACGCGCTCGACCGCATCCGGATCCGGATCGTCGCGGCCGCCGAATTCCGCCGAGTGAATGCCGCCCGTCACGAACAGGCAATCGATCCCGTAGGACGAGGCGCCCTTGAAGTCGGTCCGCACCGAATCGCCGATGGCGATGACGCGCTTGCGGTCGGCGAGCTTGCCGCGTGCTTTCTCGGCGAGCTTCAGCGCAAGGTCATAGATCGGCGCGTAGGGTTTGCCCGCATAAAGCACCTCGCCGCCGAGCCGCGCATAGAGATCCGCGATCGCCCCGGCGCAATACAGAAGCTGCTCGCCACGCTCGACCACGACATCCGGGTTGCCGCACACCATGAACAACTTGCGCGCCAGCATCTGCTCGAGCAGAGGCTGATAGTCGTCGGGCGTTTCGGTGTCTTCGTTGAACAGACCCGAGCAGATCACGTAGTCCGCGCTCTCGACCGGGGCGAATGTCACATCAAGCCCCTCGAAGATCGAGAGATCGCGCTTCGGCCCGACATGCAGGATGGTCTGGCCCGGACGCTTGGCGATCTCGTCACGGGTCACGTCGCCGGAACTGACGATGGCGTCATAGATCGAACGCGGCGCACCGAAATGCTCCACCTGTGCCGCAACCACGCCGTTCGGCCGCGGCGCATTGGTAATCAGCACCACCGTGCCGCCACCCTCGCGAAACCGGGTCAGCGCCTCACACGCCTCGGGAAAGGCTGCGACGCCATTATGCACGACGCCCCAGACGTCGGACAGCACGACGTCGTAGCCGGATGCAATCGACGAAAACGTGTCAGTGAAGATGGTCAAGGAAGACGTCCGGATTGGAGAAAGGATGGCCAGGTGGGGCGCAGGATTTAGCGCGGCAGGACAGGGCCGTCACTACCGGATCATTGCGCGTGGGTTGCGCCCTTCCCGCGCGTAGGCGACTGCAGTCCGTGTCTGAGGCGATGGGTCAGATCGCAGCGCGCGCCGCGGCCCCGAGGGTCGGCTCCTGCATAACACGCTCGGGGACAGCGGACACCGGTGCTGCGCCCTGCAGCGCGTCGGCCCGGACCGGCCGCGGCGGCGAGAACAGGAAGCCCTGGCCGTAGCGGACGTCATAGTCCAGCAGATCGACCACCACGGCTTCGGTCTCGATCCGCTCGGCGATCAGGCTGATGCCGTGGCGGCCCAACAGGTCGGACAGATCGGCAGCGTGGATATCGGCGACCGCGGCGCCCTTGCTGAGCAACAGCTGTGCCGGGACCTTCACGAAGCGGACGCCGAGTTCGGACAGATCGCGCGGTCCGATCCGCAGATCCGTGACGTGATCCATCGAGAAGCGATAACCGAGCGAGATCAGGCCCGCGAGGCTCTCCTGCTCGATCGGCCCCATGTCGCGGAGCGCGCTCTGCGTGAATTCCAGCGTCAGCGACGAACTCAGCGCGCGATTGGCTTCGAGGAAGTCGAAGAACTGCCGGAAGATTTCGCCGTCATTCAACGTCGCCGCCGACACGTTGCAGAACAGTCCGATCTCGCGATTCTTCAATTGCAGCCGGCGCAGGACCTGCACGCAGCGGAACAGCTGCATGTTGTCGATCTTGGCGACCAGCCCGGCCTTCTCGGCATGGGCAAGGAAATCGCTCGGCAGGATCAGTGTGCCGTCGTCCATGCGAAGCCGCGTCATCGCTTCGTAATAGCGGACCTTGCGCTGCGGCAGCGTCACCACCGGCTGCAGGTAAAGATCGATCCGGCTGCCGTCGATTGCGGCGGCGATCGTCTC
>NZ_DATMRV010000098.1:0-6062 GCF_035565795.1 Pseudorhodoplanes sp. | reverse complement strand
GTCGATCTCGGCCGGACCGAAAGCTGCGGCAAGTCCCGGAATGCCCTCCCGTGCGCACGTTTGCAGCACCGCCGCATGTTCTTCTGCGTGATGACCGAACGCGGTGTCGAATTGCCGATGACTGAGATAAGCATCACGCGCGATTGTGAGTGCGCGGCGCAACTGCTCGACGGTCTGATCGGGCGTGAGAGCCGGATCCTTGTTGAACCATTTCGGCACCATCAGTTCGGCGGTCGCGCCGAGACTGCGGTGACCGTCTTCGGTCTCGATCTCGGCGAACAGAAACAGCTGCGATGCCGCGGTCACGGTCACGGCGCCGAACTTGAACGGCCCCCGGAACTCGACCGGCCGCTCGAACCAGTCGATCGAAGCAATACGCAACCGCCGTGCCATGCACCCACCCAACCAGGACTGAAATGGCTCGTCCCCGCTCAAATCGTCGAAATTTCTGCGGCCTGGGTCAAGGGCGGTATCATGCTAGGCGCACGAATGGAACTCTCGAAGCTCTTTTGCGTTGCACCACCTGAGCTGCGCTGATGTACCTTTCATGCGCGACCACGTCTCCACAACGGGAGGAAAGTTTCATCCGGTGGGCCACACCCTGCGAGGCCCTCGGTCAAACTAGCGCCATTCGAACGGGGCCTTTGGTCTGATGGCTCCATTTTCAAACAAAGCGGACCGACCGAAGGACGCTGCCTCTGAGCGGGCCTGCGGCGGTGGAAAGAACAGTCAGCGTCGCCTCATGCCGGACATCCTCACAAAAATCAGAACGGATGACAGCGATCCCAGCCCACCCCAAAACCCAACATGGCCGCCCCATTCGGCGCCGCGCGTCGATCAGCGCACCACGGCAATCTTCCTCGACATCGACGGCACGTTGCTGGATATCGCGCCCACGCCGCTGGACGTAAAGGTCTCGGACGAACTGCGCGCGGTCCTCGCCTCGCTGCGGCAGGCCTTCGGCGGCGCGGTCGCCTTCGTCAGCGGACGCCCCGTGGCGGAAATGGACAGGCTGTTCCATCCGCTGCAGCTCGCCGCCGTCGGCGGCCACGGCGCCGAAATCCGCTTCGCGCCGGACAGCGAGATCAAGCGCAGCAGGATCGCGACGCTGGACGACGAGCTGCGCGCCGCGTTCGCCCGTATCGGCCGCATCGGCGAGGGCGTGATCATCGAGGACAAAGGCTATTCGCTCGCGATCCATTACCGGCTCGCGCCCGATCTCGGCGGCGAGATCATGAAAGGCGTCACGTCCATCTGCAGGAATGAGCGATGCGACTCGCTTGAGATTCTCCCCGGCAAGCTGGTGGTCGAGATCAAGCCCGGCGGCTACGACAAGGGTACGGGCCTGCGCGAAATGATGAGCGTGCCGCCCTTCACCGGCCGCAAGCCGATCTTCGTCGGCGACGACGTCACCGACAACGCCGCGTTCGCCGTGCTGCCGGACTTCGGCGGCGCCGGCTTCTCCGTCGGCGGCGCCGTGCCGGGCACAAGCTTCAACTTCGACGGGCCGCAGGATGTGCGGCGCTGGCTGCGCGATCTGACACAGGAGCATCGATGACGCCGGGATGGACCGATTACGGGCTGGACCTTGCGCTCATCGGCAACGGCCGCACGGCGGCCCTGCTCGAACCTTCTTCACGCATCACCTGGTGGTGTTTCCCGCGCTTCGACAGCGATCCGGTTTTCTGCCGCCTGCTCGCCGGCGACGAGGAAAAGGGCTTCACCGACGTCGTGCTCGACGGCCTGAAAGACGTGAAGTCGCAATATCTGCGCAACACGCCGATCGTCGTCACCGAACTCACGGATGAGCATGGCGGCAGCGTCCGCATCACCGACTTCGCACCGCGCTTTCAGAATCTCGACCGCACCTATCGCGCGCCGCAACTCATCCGCATCATTGAACCCATCGCGGGACTGCCGCGCATCACTGTCCGCTTCCGACCGACCTACAATTATGGAATTCCGGTCCAGCATCATGCCGTCGGCAGCAACCACATCCGTTATTGGGGCAGCGAGATGCATATACGCCTCAACACCGACGCCCCGCTGTCCTATATCGAGCGCGAGTCGTCGTTTGTCCTGACGCGTCCGCTGCATATGGTGTTCGGCCCCGATGAACCCTTCCCGGCCGCACTCGGTACGACCTGCCGCGACTTCCTCGACAAGACCCGCGATTATTGGCGCGAGTGGGTTCGCCGCCTGAATCTTTCCTATGACTGGCAGGACGCGATGATCCGCTCCGCCATCACGCTGAAGCTTTCGAATTTCGACGAGACCGGCGCCATCATCGCCGCACACACGACATCGATCCCGGAATCCCCCGGCTCCCAGCGCAACTGGGATTATCGTTTCTGCTGGCTGCGCGATGCCTATTTCGTGGTGAAGGCGCTGAACCGCATTGGCGCGACGCGCGCCATGGAGGATTTCATCCTCTACATCCTGAACCTCGTCTCGGAAGAAGCCGAGATGATCCGCCCGGTCTATCCGATCGTGCCGGCCGATCCGATGGACGAGCGCGTCGCAGAACATCTGAGCGGATTTCGCGGCGACGGCCCGGTCCGGATCGGCAATGCCGCCGCCGAACAGGCGCAGCACGACACTTATGGCAGCGTCATCCTCGCCGCGATGCCGATGTTCTTCGATCGCCGCCTGCCGCAGATGGGCGACGAGTCGTTGTTCAACCTGCTTGAAGTCCTCGGCCGCAAGGCCGAGCGGCTTGCGCTGACGCCGGATGCGGGCCTCTGGGAATATCGCGGACGCCAGCGCATCCACACGCATTCCGTCGCGATGTGCTGGGCGGGCTGCAATCGCCTCGCCGCGATCGCGCAGAGACTCGGCTTCATCGAACGCGCCAATTACTGGAACGACGTCGCGGACCGCCTGCATGCCGCGATGATGCAGAAGGCCTGGAACGAGAAGCGCTCCGCCTTCACGGCAGCCTTCGGCTCGGACGATCTCGATGCCAGCGTGCTGCTGTTGCAGGAGCTTGGCGTGGTCGAAGCCGATGACCCGCGTTTCGTTGCCACCGTCGCTGCAATGGAACGTGAACTTCTGCGCGGCAACCACGTTATGCGTTATGCCAGCCCCGACGATTTCGGCGTGCCCGAGGGCGAATTCCTGATCTGCCGCTTCTGGCTCATCGACGCCTGGTGGTCGCTGGGACGCAAGCAGCAGGCGCGCGACCTGTTCGTCGATGCTCTTCGTTACACCAATCGCTACGGGCTGCTGGCGGAGCATATCCACATGCAGACCGGACAACTCTGGGGCAACTTCCCGCAAACCTATTCGATGGCGGGTCTGATCTTGACCGCGATGCGTCTGTCACGAAGCTGGGAGGATCGCTATTGGCGCGGCTAGTCGTTGTATCGAACCGGGTGTCGGCCCCGAAATCCGGCGCGCGCGCAGGCGGCCTGGAGGTCGCCGTGATGGCTGCGCTCAAGCGCAATCCCGGAATCTGGTTCGGCTGGAGCGGCAGGCTATCAAACAAGATTCTCGCCACACGCACGATCGAGAGCGACGCCGTCTCGTATGTGCTGACCGACCTGCCGAAGGCGGCCTATGACGAATTCTATTACGGCTTCGCCAATCGCGTGCTGTGGCCGATCCTGCATTACCGGCTCGATCTCGCGGAATTCTCGCGCCAGGATCTCTCCGGCTACACACAGATCAATGAGCACTTCGCCGACGAACTCAGCGAGTTGCTGAAGCCGGACGACGTGGTGTGGGTTCACGACTATCACTTTCTGCTGCTGGCCAAGGCCTTGCGCGAACGCGGACATCGCAACCGGATCGGCTTCTTCCTGCATACGCCGTTTCCGCCGGTCGAGATCATCACCGGCCTGCCCCACCACGGGCGCATCATCTCGGCGCTGTGCCACTACGACCTGTGCGGCTTCCAGACCGAGACCGATGCCGCAAACTTCGCGCGCTATGTCGAAAGCGAGTGTCGCCTCCCCGGCGATCGCAGGAAGGGCTACGACACCGGCGAGCGCATCGTGCGGATCGGCGATTTCCCGGTCGGCGTCGAGACCGACAATTTCAACAAGCTGGCGCGTCGCGCGATCAAGTCATCCTTCGTCGGCGGCGTGCTGTCGTCGTTGTCGGGCCGCGCCATGATCATCGGCGTCGACCGGCTGGATTATTCCAAAGGGATCGAGAACCGGCTGGCCGCGTTCGAGCGCTTTCTCGACACCTATCCGGAATGGCGCGACAACGTTACCTATCTGCAGATCACGCCGAAAAGCCGATCGGAGATTCCCGAATACATGCAGATGGAACGCAACGTCTCCTCGACCGTCGGCCGCGTCAACGGCCAGTATGGTGAGGCCTCATGGACGCCCATCCGCTACGTCAATCGCGCCCATACGCGCACCGCGCTGGCCGGCCTTTATCGTGCCGCGCGCGCGGCCCTGGTCACCCCATTGCGCGACGGAATGAATCTCGTCGCCAAGGAATATGTCGCTGCGCAGGACGCGGACGATCCAGGCGTGCTGATCCTGTCGCGCTTTGCCGGCGCTGCGGTGGAATGCAAGCCGGCATTGCTGGTGAACCCTTACGACACCGAAGCCGTCGCAGCAGCGATCCATCGGGCACTCACCATGTCGATCGAGGAGCGGCGCGCCCGCCACAGGGCGCTCTACAGCATCATAGCGAAGAACGACATCAACGAGTGGCCGGCTCGTTTCCTCTCGGCACTGACCGGCGCACCGACGCTTGGCAGTCCGGCGGGCCCAATTCCCGCGGCCGCGTCATCGGAGGTTGTCGCGCTGCCGGAGCGCCGCGCCGCTTATCGGGCCAGCTGAAAATCAAGCGAAGGGAGAGACCGATGTCCGCAATCGGAAAGCGTCGTTGGGCAATTCCCGAAGGCTATATTCCGTCGGGCAGCGTTTCGCAGGATCGCGCTCTGCTCTCGCACGAAACCGCGTGTATTCTCAATGCCAACGACCGCGATGCGAATATCAGCCTGACAGTGTACTTCGCGAATCGCGATCCGGTTGTGTACAAGGTGAAGGTCGGCGCGCGGCGCACGCTTCACCTGCGCTTCAACGACCTGAAAGACCCGGAGCCGATCCCGCTCGACACCGACTATGCATCGGTGTTCGAATCCGACGTACCGATCGTGGTCCAGCACACGCGGCTGGATTCCCGCCGTGCGGAAATCGCTCTCCTCTCCACGGTGGCCTACGGAGAGGACTGACGCCGGACCACGAACCGCCGCCTTGCACTTCCGCCCGCTCGCATCTGTTGCCGGATCAACATCCGCCATCCCGAAAACAGCGCGACGCGACGGCCCCGCATTGAACATCGGGTATGTCGTAACTCCGGAATAATCGCTTGCCGGTTCCGGGTGCTGTTTGTCGTGAATACCGTCGGGATCGAACTTTCGGCCCGTTGGCAGCGACGATTCCCGCGCATATGGTCGCCGCCCCGAATCGATTGAGGGTGCTGATGGCTGCCGACCTTTCGCGTATTGCGCGCACGATTGCCGACGAGATTGCTGCCAAGCCGCCGCAGGTTGCCGCCGCGATCGGACTTCTTGACGAAGGCGCGACGGTTCCGTTCATCGCGCGGTATCGCAAGGAGGTAACCGGCGGACTAGACGACACGCAACTGCGCCAGCTCGAGGAGCGGCTTGCCTACCTGCGCGATCTCGAAGCGCGGCGCGAAACCGTGCTCGAATCCATTCGCTCGCAGGGCAAGCTCACCGACGAGCTTGAGGCGAAGATCGGCGCCGTCACAACCAAGGCCGAGCTGGAAGATCTCTATCTGCCCTACAAGCCCAAGCGCCGCACCCGCGCCGAGATCGCACGCGAACGCGGCCTCGGTCCCCTCGCCGAAACCATTCTCTCCGACCGATCGGTGGTGCCGCTCGAGCTCGCCGCGCAGTTCATCACCGATGACGTGCCGGACACCAAGACGGCGCTGGATGGCGCGCGCGACATTCTGGTCGAGACCTTTGCGGAAAACGCCGAGCTGGTCGGCCGCCTGCGCACCTACCTCAAGGACAAGGCCTTCGTGCACGCCAGGGTCATCGACGGCAAGCAGGAGGCCGGCGCCAAGTT
>NZ_DATMRV010000097.1:0-20420 GCF_035565795.1 Pseudorhodoplanes sp. | reverse complement strand
GACGAATTGTCGAAAGCGGTTGGACAATCCGTCATCATCGACAATCGTGGTGGAGCGGGGGGCGGTGTCGGCTCCGAAGCGGTCGCGCGCGCGACGCCCGATGGCTACACGCTGTTGATGGGGACAATCGGCACGCATTCGATCAACCCGGCGGTCTACGCGAAGATCAATTACGATCCGATCAAGGATTTCGAACCGGTCATCCAGTTCGGCACCGCGCCAAATGTGCTCGTCGTGCATCCCGATCTGCCGATCAAGAGCGTCAGCGACCTGATCGCCTATATCAAGGCCAATCCCGGCAAGGTGAATTACGGATCGTCCGGCAACGGCACATCGAACCATCTTTCGGGCGCGATGTTCGTTGCGCGCAATGGATTGAACGCGACGCATATTCCCTACAAGGGCGGTGCGCAGGCGATCACCGACCTGTTGCGTGGCGAAATCCAGTTCATGTTCTATCACTATCTGCCGCTGCTCGGTCACATCAAGGAAGGCAAGCTGCGTGCGATCGCAAACACCAATGCGACACGCATCGACGCTCTGCCGGATGTGCCCGTGATGAAGGAAGCCGGCATGAACGACTTCGAGGTCTCGGCCTGGTTCGGTGTCTGGGCGCCGGCGAAGACTCCGAAGGACGTTGTCGGAAAGCTCAACCAGACCATTCAGAAAATCATGAGTTCGCCGCAGGTGAAAAAGAGTCTGCTTGCGCAGGGCATCGATCCGGTCGCCGGCTCTCCGGAAGACCTGTTGAAGCTCAACCAGTCTGAACTCGCACGCTGGGCAAAGGCCGTCGAACAGGCCGGCGCCAAGCTGTCGAACTAGAAAAATTCAGGGAGCGAGACCATGAGCAGATATCTCACGCCGGTCGTGTTTGCCGCCGCGGCAACGCTCGCAGCGGCGTTCGCGCCGGCCCACGCGCAGCAATGGCCGAGCAAGCCGGTGACCGTAATCGTGCCGTTCGCGGCCGGCGGCAATGTCGATGCCGCAGCCCGCATCTTCTCCGAGCGGCTGTCGTCCCGCCTCGGCCAGCAATTCGTGATCGAGAACAAGAGCGGGGCGGGCGGAAGCATCGGTATCGGCGCGATGGCGAAGTCCAATCCGGATGGCTACACGCTCGCTGTGGTGTCTGCCGGCACGCTGTTCATCCTGCCGCACATCTACAAGGAAAAGCTCGGCTATGACGGCCTGAAGGACATCCGTCCGGTCGCGATGGTGGCGTATCAGCCGAACATGCTGATCGTCGATCCCAAGGTGCCGGCGAAGACCGTTGGTGAGTTGTTCGACTACATGAAGGCCAATCCCAACAAGCTCAGCTATGGCTCGTCCGGCATCGGCACTTCGCAGCATCTGTGCATGGAGCTGATCGTCCAGCATACCGGCGCCAAAATCGCGCATGTCCCGTATCGGGCCTCGAACCAGATCATCCAGGACCTGATCGGCGGTCAGATCCAGATGACCTGCGATCAGTTCTCCACGGCATATCCGCAGGTGCAGGGCGGCAAGGCCCGTGCGATTGGCGTATCGTCGCTCGAGCGCTATCCGGTCGATCCGTCGATCCCGGCGCTGGCCGAAACGGTGCCTGGTCTGGAAGTGACATGGACGGCAGTGTTCGTCGCTCCTGCGAAAACGCCGAAAGAGATCACCGACAAGCTCGCTGCTGAGTTGAGGGAGATCGCGAAGGACCCGGCGATGATCGAAAGGCTCAAGGCGCTCGGTGTCACGCCGATGAGCGTGACCGGTGCCGAACTGCAGAAGATGATCGCGACCGACTACGACAAGTGGAAGCCGATCGTCGAGCGGGCGAAAATCCCGCAGCCTTGATGCAGAGCTGATGCGGTTCGCGGCGTGGCGCTGTATGCGCCGCGCCGGCTGACTGGGGGCGCGGGGCGCTCTGCCGCGCAGGGATGCGGGAGACGGACACCATCTGTTATTGAGCAGGATTGCCCCCGGCAGACGGCGCGCGCGGGGCTTGTTCCGGCCATTGGCGTCTTTATGGTTCTCCGAATCGATGGCTTGAGAGATGCGCTGCGGCGACGCGGCGTTTCATTGCCGTTCGCAGGAGAGGGCCATGTCGGAGATGTCCCGGCGTTCGGTGATCGGTGGCGTGGCAGCGATGGGGGGATTGGCAATGGCCGGCGCCGACGGGGATTCATATGCGGGTCAGCCGCCCTATGGGCCGATGCCGGTCCCGCTGCAGGGCAAGGAACTACCCTCGTTGCGCTACGCGCTCGGCGCTGCACCGAACATTCCGCACGACGGCGGCTGGTCGAAGGAGGCCACCGTCCTGAACTTTCCGGTGTCCGAGAAGCTGGCCGGCGTGCTGATGCAGCTCGATTCCGGCGGCCTGCGTGAATTGCACTGGCACGCCAATGCTGCCGAATGGGCCTATGTGATCAAGGGCAATTGCCGCGTCACGACCATCGATCCCAAGGGACAATGCGAGATCGTCGATTTCGGCGAAGGCGACGTCTGGTACTTCCCGCGCGGGCATGGCCACTCGATCCAGGGTCTCGGGCCGGGCCCCTGCGAATTCATCCTGATCTTCGACAACGGTTATTTCTCGGAGTTCGGTACCTTCAGCATTACCGACTGGATCGGGCATGTGCCGCCTGAGGTGCTGGCCAAGAACTTCAACGTGCCGGCCGCGACCTTCGCGACATTTCCGAAGAAGGAAGTGTATCTCGTCAAAGGCCCGGTGCCGCCGCCGCTGCCGGCCAATCCGGCTGCCGGCTCAATCAATGCGCCGGCAGAGACGCACCGTTATCGTCTGCTCGCGCAGAAGCCGCAAAGCTATCCCGGCGGCACCATGACCATCGTGTCGCAGAAGGAATTCCCGATCTCCACCACGATGACCGGCGCTTTGATGAGCATCAAGCCAGGCGGTTTGCGCGAACTGCATTGGCATCCGAACGCCGACGAGTGGCAATACTACATCAAGGGCCGGGCGCGCATGACGGTGTTCGGATCGGGGGGCCGCGCGCGCACCGAGGAATACGTCCCGGGCGATGTCGGCTATGTCCCGCAGGGCTTTGGCCATTACATCGAGAATATCGGCACCGACGATCTCGAACTGGTGCTGGCGTTCAACAGCGGCGAGTATCAGTCGATCTCGGCGACGGCGTGGTTCGCCGCCAATCCGTCGGAACTGCTCTCCACGAATTTCGGCGTACCGCCGGCGACCTTCGCCGGCTTTCCGAAAAGCGATACCCCGATGCCGAAATGAAGGTTGTTCTGCGTTCGATTGTTGCCCTTCTCTCGCTCATGAGCGTGCAATCGGCTTTCGCACAAAGCCTCGAGCCCGGACGCTGGCGCGTCATGACCACTACGTTGTCCGGGCCGATTGCTCCGCCGGATGTCGCGACGCGCTGCCTCACGCCGGAGGACGTTGCCGATCTCGGCAAGACCTTCGGTCCGCAGATCAAGACCGAAAACTCCACATGCGAGCGCAAGGAATTCAAGCTCGAGGCATCGGGCCTGACCTGGCGTCTTCAATGCAGGGGCGACCTCGATATGGACCTCGACGCAGAGTTCATCTTTGACAGCCCGACGCGCTACAGTGCGCTGATCAAGACCAGGGCGACCATGCTGGACCGCATCGTCCACGACTCGATGGTTTCGATTTCGGCCGAACGCATCGGCGAGTGCCGGTAGCTGCGGCTTATTCCGGCAGCACCTGCTTGTTGCGCGGATAGAGATGGTCGGCCGCGACCATCACCATGATCAGGATCGGCGTTGCCAGCAGCGCACCGATCGGTCCCCAGAGCCAGGACCAGAAGGCAAGCGACAGGAACACCGCGAGCGGATGCAGCAGCAGCTGGCGGCCGATGATGGTCGGCACCAGGAAATGTCCCTCGATAAACGTGAAGGACATGAACAGCGCGGGCGCGATCAGTGCGGGCCACAACGTGTCAAATGTCAGCAGCCCGATCACGAACAGCGTCAGATGCATCATGCCCGGGCCGACATAGGGGATGTAATTCAGCACGAAGGCCATTGCGCCCCACAGCAACGGCGCCGGGAAGCCGAGCATCCATGTCACCAGCGCGCAAACCAGACCGACGCAGACATTGATGGTCGTCACCGTCAGCAGATAGCCGTTCAGGCTGCGTTCCGTGTCGTTGTAGATCTTGAGCGCGCGCAGCCGGCCGTCGCGCGTGTCGAACAGGTTGACGATATACTGACGCATCGCCGCGCGGCCCAGCACGAAGAAGAACAGCGTCGCAAAGAACAGCACGAATTGCAGCATCGCCGGCGCGAGTGTGCCGAGCACGGAGCCGATCATGTCCGTCGGTTTCGAGACATCCACTGCAAGGCCTGACGATCCGCTGAAGGTTGCATAAAGCTCCTTCAAGGCTGCGAGCGGACGCTCCATGAATCGGAATTTTTCCTTGATTTCTGCGCCGATCTCGGCAGACCGCCCGACAAGATCGGAGACCGGATCGGAGAGGAGAACGATTGCGAGGTAGAGCGCACCGGCAAGGATTGTGACGATGATCAGCGCGGGTACCCAACCGGGGAAGCCGTTCTTAACGGCATAACCGGTGAGCGGCCCGATCGTCAGCGCCACGATCAGCGCGCACAGAAGTGGCATTAACAGCGGGCGCGCGAAGTACAGGAAGGTGCCGAAGATGATCACCGCCATCAGGATGGTGGCGAGCTGAGACGACATTCGCCAGAACGCCGTTGCATCTTCAAACGGTGACGTATCGAACGCGCCGACGCGAAAGCCACGCGCCGGATAGGTCTGAGGTGCAGCAGAAGCGGGGCCTTGTGGCACCGCTTCCGCAGCATCGGGAGCGCGCCCTGATCTGATGTCTCGCGCCACGTTCACTCTGCTGGCCCCATCCGTCTCGTCGATACGTCCGTGCGGCCCCTGACAATGCCGGCACAGCGGATGAGTTCCATTGTCACAATATCGGACGTGGAACCACTGTTTTGTGCCGCTTCGGCACGGGTTTCGCGGCATCCGGTTTGCAGCTCGCCCAGCAAGGGGTTGTCGGCGTTTGTTGCCGGAGCGGGAGTCGCGGGTCATGTCGACGAGGATGGTGTTTGCACTAGCGGTGTCTGCGCTCGCGCTCACGAGCGTCAGCACGCCGGCCGACGCGCAGCGCGTCACCGATACGGTGGTCGGAAGCTGCGTCTTGTCGGGAGGCGCCGCACATTGCGTGCGGCAATATCGCTACGGCGATGCCGGTAACCGCGGGGTTCAGTCATTGAAGGAGCCGAACGCGGAGGACATCGCCGAGACGCGCTCCCGCGAGGCGCGATGGGTCGCGCGCTGCAAACCGCAGTTGCGCCACGATCCGCATGGCGTCGGCCGATATGTCTATGCCGCGCCAGGCTGCGAATACGGTCAGGACCGCGACTAGGGTCAGAAGCGGGTCGGTCGCGCCGTCATCATCGGCACCACCAGAAACAACAGCAGCAGCAATCCCACGATATCCGTTGCGGTCATCTGCATTTCCCCTGATGCCGAACGACGCAAGTCCGCTTGCGCGCCGGCGCGTTTAGGTCCCATGCACGTCCAACGGATCCGCCGTCCCGCAGGCAGGTCCGGCATCGATCGTGGGGCCGCTGCGCTAATGCGGCCTGAAGAAACAGGGTTAACCGATGCGGAGCGCGGCAGCGGCGAGACAATTCCCGCGGCTTGCTCTATGAAGGGGCCATGAAGGCAACCCTGATCGCCATTCTGCTCGCTCTTGTGACCGCCGCGCCCGCGTTCGCCCAGAGCAAAGCGCCGACCAAGCCGAAATCTGAGCCTGCACCGAAGGCTGATCCCGCAAAGCGCGCCAACCCGTGCGCGGAATATGGAGCGGGCTTCGTCCAGGTCGAGGGAACCGGTACCTGCGTACAGGTTCGCGGCTATGTCCGCATGCAGGGATCGGTGCGGTAAGGCCGCCAAGGGAAAGCCCCGCGCCGTTGCCGACGCGGGGCTAAATTCCACAATCGGCGGGGAGGTTCGCGCCGCCGACTGACACCCTCATTATCGCTGCATCGCGGAAAAAAATCGTCTCACAACCTGTTACCAAGCGTGACGCGGCGTGAGCTGGGCAGTGCAGGCGGTTTCAGAACCGCCGGTTCCTCGATGAGCACAAGGTCAGCGGCAAATCACGCGACCCCACCGGTCACGCCAGCACCATCGGCAATGGAGCCGGCCCCAGCGGTCGCGCCAGCACCGGCGCCAGCGAGCATCCTGTAGAAAGTTCGGTGCGAGGGTCTGAAGTCCCTCCTGGTTCGGCACCAACGGACTGGCATTCGCAGGACTCGGCAGCGCGGCATAGACAAGCCCAGCAACTGCTACGGCGAGAAGAGCTCGTATCATGGGTAGCCTCCCGGACTGATTGCCAACGCGAAACCGTCGCGCTGCTTTCCGCCGATTTCAAGATCGCGCGCGTAGTCTGTGCCTCGCGCAAGGAACCGGCGCGCGGCGATGACGTTGCCCCGCGCATGGAGATGGCACATGGGCTGGGTCGGTCCGAACGGACGCATTTATCAAAGCAAGCGGTGGGTCGTGTTCGCGGCGATTGGGGCCGCCGCCGTCGCTATGGCCGCCTGGGTCAAACGCAGGATCGCGCGATAGCGACCCTCCGCGTTGCCAGAATGTTCGTCTCCCATTTGGGGGATATTGCTTAAATTAGGACATGCGTCACGGTTCGTTCTCCCGGACGTCTTTCGGATCGTTGAAAGCTCATGGTCAGCGGCGAAGGGACAGGCGCCCGCGCCACGGCGGCAAAAAGCCATTGACGCCCCGGATCACCTTGCTATGTCCCTGAAATCCCAGCGGTCGCCGGCTTAGCTCAGCGGTAGAGCAGCGGTTTTGTAAACCGAAGGTCGGGGGTTCAATCCCCTCAGCCGGCACCATGACTTGCACGGCCCGTGCTCCGCTTGTGCGCCAGGAGGCGCGACTGAAATCAAAGCAAGCACTGGTCCGGGGAGGACCGGTCACGTATTTGACCGCGACCGAAGTCGACGAAATGCAGGGTGATCCATCATTAGAAATCGTGGCTGCGGGAGAGTGCAGATGAAAGCGACCTGGATGATTGCGTTGCTGATCGCGAGCCCGCTTTTCGCGTCGCCTGCAATGGCCGCGTCCGCGAACGCCGCCATGCGCCAGGCTTGCATGTCGGATGCCAAACGGCTCTGCAGCAAGCATTTCGGCGATCGCGCCGCGGTTCGCAAATGCATGCGCTCGAACCGTGGCAAGCTGTCGTCCGGCTGCTCGGCTGCGATCGGCAAACGTCGCGGCGATGCGGTTGCATCATGCAAGAAGCGGCTTATGCCGAAGGTCAGGGGCCTTGGACGTGAAAAAGCGCGCGCAGCGATCAGGTCATGCGCGATTGCCGAGATGGGCCGCTGAAAACGCGGTCTTTTGTAACCGATGCTCTCGCCGCGGCTCAGATGCTGATTTCGTCCGTCGCGACGACAGAATAATAAGTCTTCGGTTCGACCGCCTGCAGGCCGACGACGGTGGCGACCGCCACCACCTTGACCTCGATCACGTGCACGATGGACCCGTTCTTGTCGACTTCGGCGACTTTTGAACCGGGAATGAACCCGATGGTCGCGACCACGCAGGCGTGATCGTTGCCGGCCTCGCGATTGACCGTCAGCAACGTCTTCTCGACGTCATCGTCCATCAGCGAGATGAACCGTTGCGCCTGCTCCTTCGTATCGCAGACGAGGCCGGACCCGGTCAGAACCTTGCCCGTCGGTGGGTTGTCCGAGAAGGGAGCGGAAGCCGAGCAAAGAAACGCGGCTGCCATCACACCAAACAGTTTCTGCATCACCGCCTCCCGCCGGCGTCGCTTCGCCGGGATGTTCCCGCCCGTGTTTCAGGGTGGCAATTCCGGGGTGCGCGCGATGTTCCACGCTGCGCGGACAGTGAGTGTATCGTCAGGCGACGCGGTCGCCGGTGCGGACGATCGAGTAATAGAGTTTCGGCTCGATCATCTGCAGTCCGTTGGTTGTGGCAACCGCCAGAACGCGAACCTCGATGACGTCGACCACAGTGCCGTTACGTTCGACCTCCGATACGATTTGCCCAGGCACAAAACCGTAGGTCGCGACCATGCAGGCGTCCGGTGTTCCGGCTTCCGTGTTCACTGTGCCGAGCGCGGTCTCGATATTGTCGCGCAGAACGAGCACGAAGCGTTCGGCCTGTTCGCGCGTGTCGCAGATCAGGCCCGATACGAGGCGGGGCGTTTGATCGGGGGCTGGCTGTTCGGCGAGTGCAACATTTGCCGTCGCAATCAGCGCCAGTCCGGCGAGGATGGAACCGCATAGGCTTCGCATATCAGCCTCCGTTGGCGGGCGTCCGGATGACGGCACCCAAGCCATTCCATCATTTGTCTCAGAGGGACGGGCGCGGGTTCACGTCGTGGGGGCATGCGAACGTGCGCCCCTGCATCCCGACGATGACGATGCGGTGATCAGGCGATCAGCGGCGAAGGCTGGTGGGCCAGGCCAGGGTATGCCGCGGGCGGATTTTTGCTTCCGGTTGCGGGTTGTGAAGGGCTGCGCCCAGGAGCCAGTCCACGGTCTTGAGGATCGCCTCGCGCGAATCCCATGTGGACACGCCCCAATGCGCCGTCAGCAGGCTTTCCGCCTTGTCGAGAAGCGCGTTGCCGAGGCCGAGTGAGCGCGCGCGGGAAATGGTTGCCATATGGGCCTGGCGCTGCCGGTCGATCTCAGCCGGTGACAGTGTACGCTTGAGCGGCGCGGCTTTCGGTCTTGCAGGCATTCACATCCCTTGAACACGGCTCTTGGCGGCCATGCCTGACGGGACGTTAAAGAGGTACGATCAGGACTCGGGTAAAATGCGGGTCACTTTGCATAAATGTCCCGTATACACGCGTGTCGCCGAAAGTCTAATGTGCGACGTCCATCGGAACCGCGAGCCGGTATCCGACACCAAGTTCAGTCAAGAGAATGCGCGGCTTGGTCGGGTCGGTCTCGATCTTCTGGCGAAGCTTGCGCACGAATATGCGAAGGTAATGCGTGTCGTGCACGTGCCATTGTCCCCACACCTCGCTGAGGAGGGTCTGATGGGTCACGACCTTGCCCGCATGCTGGGCGAGCACCTGGAGCAGGCGGTATTCCTTTGGCGTAAGCGAAAGCCGTTTCCCGCCTGCGGTTACACGCCTCGCCGCGAAGTCGATCGTAAGGTGATCGATCGTAATGGTACTTTCGCCGCTGTCGCCGCGTGAGTGGCGGCGGAGCGCGGCTTTCGCCCGCGCGAGCAGCTCGGCCATACCGAAGGGTTTCACGACATAGTCGTCCGCACCCAGTTCGAGCAGACGGACTTTCTCGTCCTCGCTCGACCGCACGGACAGCACGATGACCGGGACGTTGGACCACGAGCGCAGGCGTTCCAGAACGTCGCTGCCGTCCATGTCTGGCATGGCCAGATCGAGGATCACGAGATCGATCGATCGCAGCGTCGCAACGCGCAATCCGTCCTGGCCATTCTCTGCTTCGTGAACGCCATAGCCATCAAGCTCGAAGCCCGCGCGCAGGAAGCGCCGGATCTGCGCCTCGTCGTCGACGACGAGAACGGTGGGAGCGTGCCTTTCGTTCATGCGATGGTCTCTGTCGGGGCGTCGGCCGGTACCTCGAGCTCGCGGCCGACCGGAAGGTGAATGAGGATACGCGAGCCGTGATTTGCGCCGGAACTGACAATCTCGATATGACCGGCATTGGCCGCGACGAAGGACTGCGCGATCCACAGTCCGAGCCCGGCGCCGGTGACCAACGAGGCATGGCGCTCGCCGCGAAAGAAGCGCTCGCCGGCGCGCGCTTTCTCGTCTGCGGAAAACCCGGCGCCGCTATCGGACACCGCAATCGTCACGTCGTTGCCCGTGCGCCGTCCCTCGACCTCGATCACGGAGCCTGCGGGTGAATACTTCGCTGCATTGTCGAGGAGCTGGCCTAGCGCCTGCTCGATCAGCACCGAGTCGACGTAGACCAGCGGCAGATCAGGAGCAATCCGGACGATTACGTCGTGCGCCCGAAGTCGCGGGCGTCTGTGCTCGACCGCGGCATTGACGATATCGGCGGGCTCAGACCATTCGAACTTGGGAAGCACGCCGTCGCTCGAAATGCGCGTCGCATTCAGAAGATTTTCGATGTCGTAGTTCAGCCGCTCGGCTTCTTCGCGTGCAACATTGGCGAGGCTGGAGAGTCTTGGGTCGGACTGCACCGGCGCCGACGTTGCGATTGTCGTGGTCGCGCCGAGAATGGCGGCGAGGGGCGTGCGCAGTTCGTGCGAGACGGAGCCGAGCAGGGCGTCCCGAAGGCGCTCGGCATCAGTGCGGCTGCGCGCTTCGTTGATCGTGCGGCCAAGTCCAAGCCGCTGCAGCGTTGCCACGGCGTCAATCAGGGCCTGGTCGATGTCATCGCTGATGTGTCCCGTCTCGTCGTCGTTCCGCTTTCCGAGATCTACGGCGATCACGCCGAAATCCTGACTTTGCGGCGACACTGCGCGCACCAGCCAGGATTGCCCCTTGCCGTCCTCGGTGACGACGCCGGCGACCGGATCGATCTTGCGATTGAGTGCGGATAGCACCGCATCGCGGACCGGGGCCGGGACCTTGAGGGCCTCGCACCGTTCGATTGCCTCGCTTTCGGTCGTGATGGGGCCGAACAGGAGTACGCTTCGGCCGACCAGAAGGCTGAGGTGCCGCTGGATCGCTTCATAGATGCCGGTCGCATCGCGGGCGGAGGTCAGCCGGCGCGCGAACGCATAAAGGGCGCCGATCTCGTGTTCGCGACGGTTCGCGCGTTCGGCTTCGACGCGCAGGCGCGTTGCAAAATGACCGGTTATGATCGCCACGATCATGAACATGATCAGGTCGACGATCTGAAGCGAATCGTAGATCCGAAAATCGAAAATCGGTGCATAAAAGAAAAATGCCGCCGAGGCGATCGCCGAGACCGCAGCGACGGTGGCTTCAATCACCCCCCAGCGGATCGCCGCGATCATCACCGGGATCACGTAACCGATCGAGATATGCCGGATTTCGGTGAAGTGAATGACGATCGCAAGACCCACCGTCGTCACGGCCACCAGAGCGAACGAATAAAAGGCGCGGCGCAGCAGCAGCAGGCGCGGGTGGTCGCGATCGAGGGTGGATGTTTGCGGCATCTCAGGCGCATTCTATCGCAAAAAAAGGCCCCGTTGGCGGGGGCCTCCAGTTGCTTGGGAGGAAACATGGGCGGCTCTTTCGGCCGCCCATGCCGGGGTTATCGGGATGACGTGCTCATGTTTTCGACGCCGGAGCCGGACCTGATGTCCACCCCCTTGGTGTCGCGCAGGAACACGGCACCGACCACGAGCGTCATGACCGCGACCACGATCGGGTACCAAAGGCCGGCATAGATATCGCCGGTCGCGGCCACAATCGCTGTCGCAAGCAGAGGCAGCATGCCGCCAAACCAGCCGTTGCCGATGTGATAGGGCAGCGACATCGAGGTGTAGCGGATGTTGGTCGGGAACATTTCAACCAGGAAGGCTGCGATCGGGCCGTACACCATGGTGACGTAGATCACCAGGATAACGAGGATCAACAGCGTCAACGGCCAGTCGATCTTGGCCGGATCAGCCTTGGCCGGGTAGCCGGCCTTGGCGAAAGCTGCCGTCCAGGTCTTGGCATCCCAACCCTGCACCTTGTCGTTTCCGATGGTGAGGGCAGGAGACGAACCGGCCGGCAGCGTTTGCGTGGTGAACGATACGCCGAGCTTGGTCACGAAGTCCTTGGCCCGGTCGCAATCCGAGAACTTCGACCACGGACCCACAAAGATGTGGAAGTTGCAGGTCGCAGGATCGACGCCGACGCTGATCGACTGTTTCGCCTGGAACGCCGCGAGGTCCGGGTTCGCTGCCTTGGTCAAGGCACCGAACAACGGGAAGTACGTCACCGCGGCGATCAGGCATCCGGCCAGGATGATCTTCAGGCGGCCGATCCGGTCGGACAGCCATCCGAAGAAGATGAAGAACGGCGTGCCGATAACGAGCGAGAGGCCGATCAGGATATAGGCCGTCGCGTAGTCGACCTTCAGCGTGATGATGAGGAAGAACAGGGCGTAGAACTGGCCCGTATACCATACCACGCCCTGGCCGGCGGTTGCGCCGAGCAAGGCAAGCAACACGTACTTGTTGTTGGGATAGCGCAGGAAGCTGTCGGTCAACGGTGACTTCGAGCCTTTGCCTTCCTCTTTCATCTTCTGGAAGATCGGAGTTTCGTTCAGCTTCAACCGGATCCAGACAGAGAAGGCCAGCAGGACGACCGACACGAGGAACGGAATACGCCAGCCCCATTCGGAGAACGTCTTCGCGTCCATCGCGGTGCGGCAAATCAGGATCACGCCAAGCGCCATGAACAGGCCGAGTGTGGCGGTGGTCTGAATCCAGCTTGTTGCAAAACCGCGATCGTTGGGTCGGGCGTGTTCGGCCACGTAGGTCGCCGCACCGCCATACTCGCCGCCAAGCGCGAGGCCCTGCAACAGGCGCAGCGACACGAGCAGGATCGGAGCAAGCCACCCGATCGATGCGAAGGTCGGCAGAAGACCAACGGCAAAGGTCGAGGCGCCCATGAAAAGGATAGTGACGAGGAAGGTGTATTTGCGGCCGACGAGATCGCCGATCCGGCCGAACAGCAGCGCGCCGAACGGGCGCACGAGGAAGCCGGCGGCATATGTCGCGAAGGCCGAAAGCAGCGCGGCGGTGTCGTTTCCGGGCGGAAAGAAAAGCGATGCGAAGAATGGAGCCAGCACGGCGTAGAGATAGAAATCGTACCATTCGAAAACGGTGCCGGTCGAAGACGCAAAGATGACGAATTTCTCTTCCCTCGTCATACCTGCGCCGCGAGCCGACGTATGGTCTGCGGTCGTTGTGGACATGGGCGCTCATCCCCTTGGTTCTGCGTAATGGGGGACGGCTTTCGCCGCTCTCGCACGCTTACCGTCCCCACCGCGCAAGTTGCGGAGACGGAGCCCGCGCGTCTGTGCGCGTTAGGTCGTAGACCAAAGGTCAAGATGCAGCGCAGCAAGACTCTGAACTGGCAAGGCTTTCGCTTTGGCCGCTCGATGTGCGGCTTACACTTTATGATGACACCGCGAAGCGCTTGTTCACCAGAATGTTCGAACGCAGCACCCATCCGAACATGCAGGCACCGGTCTGCCGGGCCGCGATCGGTCACTTTGAATTAATGGTAACAGGTGATTCACGCCTGCTGTTAACGCGGTGCATCCCTCGGGATTCTAGAATGCTTGCGGCTGAGGGGGCGCGCCAATGCGCCTGCGCTGGAGTGTATGCGTATGCGTTGGGCGGCGTTCGCGCTCGTGTTTGCGCCTGCTTTGGCAGGTATCGTCGACGCGCGCGCCGACCACGGACCGGTCCTGGTCGTGCCGGGTCGGCCCAACATTCCGGTTCCGATCAACGGCTATAACGCCGCCTGGGGCGTGGTCGAAGGCGATTGGGGATTGTATCGGCCGGGTGCAGCTCCCGGCGTGACAGTCTATCCGTCGCCCTACGTGCCGCCGCTGCAGCCGGAACGGCCGGTGCGGTACACGCCGGCGAGCCGTTACTTCCCGACGCTCGGTGTCCAGCCCCATCTCGGTCGTTTCGAGATCGAGCCGCCTGCCAACCGGCCAATGCCGAAGCCGGCGGAGGCCTACAGCCGTTCGTGGTCCGCTGAATCGCCAAACGTGCCGCCGACGCAATACGCGCCGTCGCCACCGATGATGATCAGCCCGGAGGTCAACTTCAATTCGCCCTGGGGCGGCGGCGAAAATCCACCCGGACCCTATCCGCCACGCCCGCGCCCACCGCATCGCCGTTAAACTGTAACCCCTGAGAAGGACGTATCATGTCTCGCGTAACGCTGTCGCTCCTTGCCGCCGCTGCCATGACTTTCGTGGCCGCCGGCTCCGCCAATGCACAATGCTGCAACTCCGGGTTTGCCATGCCGGTGGTCTCTTATCCGAGCGCATGCTGCAACAGCGGCTTCGCCTTCGGTGGCGGCTATGCGGTTCAGGCCGCTCCGGTCGTGGTGCAGGCCGCTCCGGTTGTCGTCCAAGCTCAGCCGGTCGTGGTGCAGCAACCCGTCATCGTCAAGCAGCCGGTCCTCGTGCAGCAGCCCGTCGTCGTGCAGCAGCAGCCGGTCGTCCAGCAATATGTGGTCAATCAGGGTCCGGTCTATTCCGGTCCGGGCCTGAGCGATCCGCGTTACGGCACTTATTACGCACCGCGCGCTGTCGGCGCTTATCCTTACGCCGCGGGTCTCGGTGGCCGCTGGGGTTATCGCCGCGCCTATTACGGTCCGCGTCCGCACTGGCACGCACGCCGCGCGTATCACCGCCACTATCACCACAACCACGGCCCGATCAGCGTCAATAACTGATCGGCCGATTGCCTTGTCGCTCTCGCCGAACCTGGCGAGAGCGATGCCGCATCAGGTTCGCGGATGCAGCCGCGTCGTCGCGACATAGAGCGCGAGCGCGGCTGCATTCGATACATTGAGGCTCTTGATCGCGCCCGGCAGATCGAGCCGCGCGGTGCGATCGCAGGTCTCACGCGTCAATTGCCGCAATCCCTTGCCTTCAGCGCCAAGCACCAGCGCCAGCGGTGAGCGCAATTGCGTTGCCGCAAGATCCGCATCCCCTTCGCTGTCGAGCCCGACCAAGAGGAAACCGCGTTCGCGCAACGCGGCGAGTCCGCGCGCGAGATTTTGCACGGTCACGATCGGCACGTAATCGAGGGCGCCGGACGCCGACTTTGCAAGTACGCCGGTTGCCTCGGGCGAATGCCGGGCGGTGGTGACAAGCGCCGTGACGCCAAACGCTGCGGCGCTGCGCAGGATCGCGCCGACATTGTGCGGGTCCGTGATCTGGTCCAGCACCAGCACGATGCCTTCCGCCGGCAGTTCGGACAGGTCCGGCGCGTCCAGCGGATCGGCTTCCGCGAGCAGACCATTGTGCACGGCGTCCGGGCCGAGCCGGCGCGCGATCTCGTCCGGGCGGACGATCTGGGGCGTCACCTTGAGCGCAATGCCATCGGCTGCGAGACGCTTCGCAGCGTTCTCTGTCGCATAGAGTGCGCGGATGCGGCGCCTCGGATTGGCGAGCGCTGCCTCAACCGTGTGCAGGCCGTAGAGGATCGCAGTGTCCGCTTCGACCGGCGCACGCCCTGATCTGCGGCCGGTCGGGGGACGATCCGGCCGGTCGCGTTTGAAGTCTGGTTTCTTCCGAAAGGGAGGCTTCCGATTCCGCTCGCTCATGCTTCCTCATGGCACAGACTTTGCTGCGCATAAATCGTGCAATCATGTGAGGACGACGCGCCATGACCCATCCCGACCGCCGCCAGGTTCTGCAAGCCATGCTTGGGGCTGGTCTTAGGGCAGGTTTTGGGGCAGGGGCCACTCTGCCGTTCGGCGGTTTGCCGGTCTATGCCCAATCGCGCGCCGAGACGCTTCTGGTGGTGCAGGAACTGGGGCCGAACAGCCTCGACATGCACGGCGTCGGGTCCAACCAGACCGTCAATGGACTGTCCTGGAATTGTTACGACCGGTTGCTCACTTATGCGGCAAAGACGCTGCCGGACGGTACGGTGAGCTACGACCGCGGCTCGCTCGCGCCGGAACTTGCGGAGAGCTTTCAGGTCGCGTCGGACGGTATGTCCTGCACCTTCAAACTGCGCAAGGACGCGACCTTCCACAACGGCGCACCGGTGACCGCGCGCGACGTGAAATGGTCGTTCGACCGGGCGGTCAAGGTCGGGGGCTTTCCGACGTTCCAGATGTCCGCCGGATCGCTCCTGAACCCGGAGCAATTCATCGCCGTCGACGATCACACCTTCCGCATCGACTATGTCCGCAAGGACAAGATGCTGCTGTTCAACGTCGCGGTAGTGGTGCCCTTCATCATCAATTCCGAACTTGCGAAGAAGAACGCGACCGAGGCCGATCCGTGGGCGATGACTTGGCTGCGCAATAACGAAGCGGGCGGTGGGGCCTATCGCATCGAAAGCTGGAAGCCTGGCGCCGAGACCGTGCTCGCGCGTTTCGATCACTGGAAAAGCGGTCCGCTGCCGAAAATCCGGCGCATCATCGCCCGCGATATCCCGTCCGCCGGCACGCGCCGCGCGCTGCTGGAAAAGGGCGACGCCGATTATTCGACCGGGTTCGCGCCAAAGGATTTCGACCAGCTCAAGAAGGACGGCAAGGTGCAGGTGGTCGGCGTGCCGATCCCGAACTGCCTCTGGTATGTCGCGCTCAATACTGCGAAGCCGCCGTTCGACAACGTGAAGCTGCGGCAGGCCATCGCCTATGCGATGCCCTATGAACAGATCCAGTCGGCGGCCTTTTTCGGCCGCGCCGTGCCGATGTATGGCGGATCAGGCAAGGTCGAGACGGCGGCATGGCCGCAGGCTTTCCCCTACGTGACCGACCTCGACAAGGCCAAGGCGCTGATGGCGGAAGCGGGCTTTCCGAACGGCCTCGAAACGACGCTCGGGCTCGATACCGGTACGGCGACTGTCGGCGAGCCGACCGCGATCCTGATTGCCGAAACGCTCGGCAAGATCGGGATCAAGGTGACCCTCGACAAGATCCCGGGCGCGAACTGGCGCACGACGCTCAACAAGAAAGAGCTGCCGATGGCGCTGAACCGGTTCAGCGGCTGGCTGGATTATCCGGAGTATTATTTCTTCTGGAATTTCCACGGCAACAATTCGATCTTCAACATCTCGGCCTACAAGAACGCTGAGATGGACGCGCTGATCGACAAGGCGCGCTTCACCGAAGATCCGGCGGAATACGAGGCGACGGTGAAGGCCTTCATCGCGCTTTGCATGCGCGAGGTGCCGGTTGTGCCGCTCAACCAGCCGATCCACGATGTGGCCCTGAAGCAGGGGGTGGGCGGCTACGAATTCTGGTTCCACCGGGAGCCGGACTACCGCCAGTTGACCAAGACCTGAGCGAACGGGGACGTTTCCGTCCGGGGCAAACCGGGTGGATATCCCTGATTTCCCATTGACTTAAGCGGGCGTCGCCACCATAAACCCGACCGCGTCCGGCGCCGGCGTAAAAAGCTTGCGCCCGGGCGTTTTACATAAAGCCGATCCGGGTTAAACCTTTTGTCGGCTGGGTGCGACCAAGGTGTGGTCGCACAGACTGATCCCGTGGAGGGGTGCCCGAGTGGCTAAAGGGGACGGACTGTAAATCCGTTGGCTATGCCTACGTTGGTTCGAATCCAACCCCCTCCACCAATTCTCCGGAAAAATCGGCTTATTTTTTTGATGCCGTGCCATTTTGTCCGTTCTGCTTCTGACGAGCGGCGTTGAGAGCATCGCTCAGGGACCTTCATGAAGAACCCTTACAATTCGGCGCCGGCCAGTGCCTTTTGGCGGACGGGTGTTGCTGATGTGGCGCCCTGGGGGCTGTCCGACCTTTACAAAAAGACTTTCCCCATCGGGCCGACCGACCGAATCGTAACGGCCGGCAGTTGTTTTGCTCAGCATATCGGCCGGCATATGAGAAAAGCCGGATTTCGTTTCAAGAACTACGAGCCGGCGCCGCCAATGTTCCCGAAGAAGTTGCGGGGCAAGTTTAATTATGGCGTGTTCTCTGCTCGGTATTGCAATATCTACACCGCGCGACAATTGGTTCAGTTGTTCGATCGCGCTTTCGATATTTGGTCGCCTCACGAAGATCTCTGGAATGACAGCAAGGGGTGGTATGACGCGTTTCGGCCCGCGGTTGAACCCATGCCCTTTGCATCGCGAGAGGAAGCCATAGCGTCCAGGCAATCTCACTTTCGCGCTGTCCGGAAAGTCTTCAAAGAGTCGGATGTGTTCATATTTACACTCGGCCTGACTGAGGCATGGATATCAAAGGCCGATGAAGCGGTTTACCCGGTTTGTCCGGGCGTGCATGGCGGCGCGTTTGATTCACAAAAGTATGCTTTCAAGAATTTTGACTATGAAGAGACACTGGCGGATATGCGCTCTTTCGTGAGCAAAGTTCGCGACGTCAATCCACGGCTAAAGATTCTACTGACAGTGTCGCCGGTGCCCTTGACCGCCACTGCGTCAAATAAGCATGTTATGGTGGCCACAACCTATTCGAAGTCCGTTCTCAGAGCGGTCGCTGGCAAGTTGGCCGATGAAGATGAACAGATTGATTATTTCCCGTCGTATGAGATCATTTCCAGTCCGGCTATGAATGGTGTTTTCTTCGAAGCGAACAAAAGGTCCGTTGCCGCGCTTGGCGTTGACTATGTAATGTCCCATTTCTTCGCCGAGCATCCGCCGCTGTTAAGTGCCGTTCCAACGAAGACGAATCAGAATGCTGTCGTCGCCGGGTCAGACGACGATCTGATCTGCGAGGAAATGCTTCTTGAGGGGGAACGGTAGAAGTGCTGGTTATCGCTGGCGATTCTCATGCGATCGCAATTCGTCAGGGCTTTGATGCGTTGCATTCGGACGAACGTCATCGGTTAGTGCAGAAATATAACGATGTGAGAATTGGGATGCTTCAGGCAGGCTTCCGATTCATGAAGAGGTTTCACAAGGTGTTCGACGAGGCGATCGTGTTTAACGCTTCGATCGCAAATCGCTTAGAAAAAATTGGCGTGAACGCCGCAATTCAACGCAACGATGACAGGACTTTTGTTTTCTCGATCGGTACTCATGGGCTCCGGCTTTATATCGACCCGGCATGGTCTAAATTCACGTTGATCCCTAGAAGCGAGAAGTTGTTTGTATCACGTGGAGCAATGACTCAGATCGTGCGAAGCTACAACCAAAACGTCATCCGATTTTATGATGATCTGCTCGACCTTGGCGTTAGCTTCTATGTCTTGGTGAGTTGTCCGATGCCCTTGGCTCAATGGGAGTTCAGGCAGAGAACCTTCGAAACGCCAAACGAGTTTGCTACGCTGTTCGAAACCTTCCAGGATGTCGCAGTCGAGATGATGCTTGGAAGAGGCGTTAAGGTCCTCAGACCACCATCAAGCGTTTTGGATGGGCGGTTTTTAAGAAAGGATCTTCAGGGCAGCAAGAATGCACGCGATTATCACGGCAATTCCAAGTACGGCGAGATTATTTGGCGCGATGTTCTTATGCCTGAGTTGGGCGCCGGCTATCGTGCAAACCTGCAATGGCATCCAAACGATAGCCGCTCCAGCGCTGTTCCCGAACGAGAAGCGAGCTGATAAGCAGCGGCAAGCCAGCGAGAGGATACCTCACTCAGGCAACTCGGTTATCCTGATGGAGTTTCTCTTCTGCAGAAGTGGAAGCGCGCGCCGTCCGAGTATTTCAATTTTGCGCTCGGCGGCGACAGCACTCGAAGTTTACTTTGGCGGCTGGCCAACGCCTTTCGGCGGCAACTAGCGTCGGGACGCCGTAATTCGGATTGCGGTAGGGGCGGCCGATGGCCCGCCGTAGGAGGGCCGTCATAGTAAGGCCCGCCGCGGTATTGCGGCACACAACGATATCCATCGAAAAAGCAGCGCGACCGCAACCGTCGCGCGCCTCCGCAATGCTCCCGAAGCCGATCGTCGCCGCTCCGGCTATCATCGCCAGGAACAATGCCCGGATAGGTCTGCCCTCCAAGATTTGTGGACGGAATGACGCGCAAACGTGCGATCGGTTCCCGCCGCAAGCGCCGCGTTAGAAGGGACTGGTTCGCACGGTGGAAGCTATCACGGACACCCGAAGCTGCCCGTCATCATCATCAGCAGCGCGCCGATGATGGTCGCGGCGAGGACGATGGCGAAGATCATCCCTGGCTCCTTCATGTCACCCGGCCTGATAACTACGAAGCCGAGGCGTGGGTTCGCGTGCTGCACCGCGAAAGTAACAGTGGTCCGGTCCTGCTGGACCTGCATAATCCGGTGTACACTGCGCGTTGCATTATCAGAGGCCTCACCATGCGCCATGCGTCCCGCCGCGATGTTCTGACCGCCGCTCTCGGACTGACCGCCACCAAGGCCATTTCCATTCTGCCATTCGGGACGCGGGCGTATGCGCAGACGCCGCCGCAGACCGCCGCCGGCATCGTTTCGGTCATTCGCGAGAAGCGCGTGAGTGCGACCGATGTAGTGAAGGCGGCGCTCGCGCGTGCGGAGCAGATGAAGCACCTGAATGCGATCATCACACTCAACACGGAGGGCGCGCTCGCCGCGGCAAAGAAGATCGACGACATGGTTGCCGGTGGGAAGCCGCTTCCGCCGCTCGCCGGCCTTCCTATCGTGGTCAAGGATAACATCAACACCGCAGACCTGCCGACGACGGGCGGCACCGAAGCGCTGCGCAACGCGCGTCCGAACGCCAACGCGCCCTCGCTGCAAAAGCTGATCGATGCTGGCGCCATCGTGGTCGGTAAGGCGAACATGCACGAGCTCGCCTTCGGCATCACCTCGAC
>NZ_DATMRV010000096.1:0-18298 GCF_035565795.1 Pseudorhodoplanes sp. | reverse complement strand
AGCATCGGCGACCGGTGCTTCATCAACCAGGTATAAGCCGTGTTACGAACGACCGTCAGGACCCATGCACGAGGGCTCCCGCCGGCAAAGCCGCTGATACCACGGTAGGCGCGCAGACAGGCTTCTTGCAAGATGTCTTCCGCGTCGGTGCGGTTGCCGCTGATCCAACGCGCAAGTGTGAAAGCGTCGGTGAGATGCGGCATGACCACATCCTCGAACCTCGCTTTGTCCTCCTCCCTGCTCATCGTACCCCCTGGGCAGTGAGCCGTCGGCAACAAAGCGTATCTAACAACAGACTCTGAAAGCGAGGCAATTATTCCCGCATTTCCGTCGGGGCAGGCATGACGCCATTCCCGGGAATTTTCGGCCATTCGCCCAAGTCTAGGCTGTGTGCGTCGCAACGAAGCGCCGCACGGCGGCTCCTGAAAGCAGTCGAGCCGCTTCCGGTTGATCGCTAGATCCCTGGAGTCCAGCCATGCGGCCATGCCATGCAATTTTGCTATTCTTATCAACGGTGTGTGTGCCTGTCGTCGGACACTGCGAGACTGTGTGTACTGCGAAATGCGATGCGACACAGATGGCGCCAGACCAGCAACTCGACGAGAGCGTGCCGCTCCAGGAAGACGCCAAGGCATTCCGGGGCTTCTTCGGATATCTCGAGTACGACTTTGCGCCTGACAAGCCGGTCCCAGGGTTTGACCCATTGCCACACCCGGCAGCGCACGAGATCGCCCAGGCTCAGATCAATTAGGTTTCTTCCGCATGCGATCTGTTAAAAAAATAGCGCCGGCGGGTGTACCCGCCGGCGGCTACTTGACTTGATGGCGCACAACATCGGGCGTGAGCCCAATGTGCCTGCCGGACAAGCCTTACCAGGCACCTTCGTCAAGCGCTTCGCGCGTCGTGGGGTCCCGATAGGTGTTGTCGTACGATGCTGCATGGCTCTTTGCATAGGCCTGCGCGGCGTGGTCGTAAGGAGCAGCATTGGCCTGGCTCGCGACGACGAGCAGCGCGAACGCGGCGGCGAAGGGAACGATTTTCAAGATGGTCATTGTTCACTCTCCTGTTTCAGGTCCGCTCGCCTCGTGAGAGCGGCGGACGACCCGGAGATGGGCGCGCCATGCGCGGATCGCTTCGTGAGCGTTGCGGTCGATTGTCCGGTCTTGCTGCAACCGGGGTAGCGCCGCGAAGGTCCGGGTGAAAATCCGATTCAACGCAGAGCTCGGCGACGGCTATCCGTTCGCGCGCAACATTGAATGATCGGCAGCAAGGACGAGAAAGAACGCGACAGCGAGATCCCCAATTATGGCTTCGGAAGCCCATCCGCGTGTTGGCGGTCGTCGGCCGGTCAAGCGCGTTCCGAACCAGCAGGGGTGACGTCATGAGCTGCATCGAGGATCATGCGAAGGTGTCCACCGGCGGAAATGTTCTGTCCCTGAAGGACACCAAGACGCTGCCGCGTCCAGAAGCGAGGGCCCCGGCGGAGAGCGATCCGGACCAGTCCGCTCGGATCAATCTGGATCGCATCACCCGCAGCGCGGCCGCTCGCTCAAAGCGTCGGCGCCGCTTGATGTTCGGAGGCGGAGCACTCGTGGCAGCCGTGCTGCTGGCCGCCGGGTATCTCTACTGGGATTACGCCAATCACTTCGAATCGACCGACGATGCTTTCGTGGCCGCGCGTCAGTTTCTGGTTGCGCCAAGGGTTGCCGGCTACGTCACGGACGTGCCGGTGACCGACAATCAGCACGTGGCCGCTGGCGATGTCATCGCACGGATCGATGATCGGGATTTCCGCGTCGCGCTCGAGCAGGCCGGGGCGCAAGTCACGAACGCGACCGCTACAATCGCGAATGTCGATGCGCAGATTGTGGTCCAGCAGGCGCAGGTCAGCGCAAGCGAAGCGCAGGTCGAGCAGGCGCAGGCGGCGTTGACCTTCGCGGAGCAGCAGGCTGCGCGTTACGGAGATCTCGCCGCGAGTCAGGTTGGTACGCTCCAGATGGCGCAGCAGACCGCGTCACAATTGCAGCAGGCGCAGGCCGCGCTGAGAAATGCGCAAGCCGCTCTGATGGTCGCGCAGCGCCAGATCGAAACGTTGAAGACTCAACGCCGCGTTGCCGAAGCGAACCTGGAACAGGCCAAGGCACAACGCGATCAGGCGCAACTCAATCTGTCCTACACGACGATCACGGCCGCGCAGGCCGGGCGCGTCGTCAATCTGACGGCGGCGGTCGGCCAGTATGCGCAGCCCGGCGTCAGCTTCAGCGCCTTCGTTCCGGACCAGGTGTGGGTGACCGCGAACTACAAGGAAACGCAGCTCGCGCATATTCGCCCCGGTCAGCCCACGACCATGCATATCGATGCGTATCCAGCGCGCCACGTGGCTGGCCACGTTGATTCCGTGCAGTCCGGATCCGGCACGGCCTTTTCGCTGCTCCCGGCACAGAACGCGACCGGCAATTACGTGAAGATCGTCCAGCGCGTGCCGGTCAAGATCGCCATGGACAATCCGCCGGAAGACGTCGCGATCGGCCCCGGCATGTCGGTGGTTCCGACCATCCGCGTCGATGCCTCCCCATCACTCTACGAGCGTTTGCTGAGACTCCGATGAACGCCGCCGGATCCCTTTCGGCAGGACGGGCCGTCAACCCGTGGGTGGTCGCCGTCGTGGTCGCGATGGCGGCCTTCATGGAGGTGCTCGACACCACCATTGCAAATGTCGCGCTGCCTTACATTGCGGGCGGTCTCGCGGTCAGCTCGGACCAGGCATCGTGGGTCATCACGACATATCTCGTCGCCAATGCGGTCTCGTTGACGGCGAGCAGCTACCTCGCGCGGGCACTTGGCCGCAAGAGATTCTATTTGATCTGCGTGCTTCTGTTCACATTCAGTTCGGTGATGTGCGGGCTGGCCTGGGACCTTAATTCCCTGCTCGTGTTCCGCATTCTGCAAGGTCTTGGCGGCGGCGGCATGGTGCCGCTGTCGCAATCGATCCTCGCCGACTCGTTTCCGGCGGAAAAGCGGGGCCAGGCCTTTGCGGTGTTTGGTCTCGCGATCGTGGTGGCGCCGGTCATCGGTCCGACGCTCGGCGGCATCCTCGCCGACAATGTCGGATGGGAATGGTGCTTCCTGGTGAATGGCCCGATCGGCCTACTGACCTTGGCGCTGATCTGGCTGGTGCTTCCGTCCACAACGCGCGTGGAGGCACAGAGCCATCAGCAGCAGGCCGATCTTCGCTTCGACCTCATCGGATTTCTGCTGGTCGCGACGCTTCTGGGGTCGCTCGAGGTCATCCTGGATCGTGGTCAGGAGGACGACTGGTTCGGTTCGCGCTTCATCATCGTTTCCGCGGCCATATGCGTGGCCTCGCTTGTGCTCATGGTGCCATGGCTTGTCACGCGCAAGAATCCGATCATCGATCTTCGGCTGCTCGCGCAGCGCCAGTTTGCCTCTTGCTTCTGCGTGATGCTGCTTGCCGGCGCCATTCTGCTTGCGACCACGCAGTTCCTGCCGCTCCTCGTCCAGCAGAATTTCGGTTACACCGCCACCTGGGCGGGGCTTGTGCTGTCGCCGGGCGGTCTGGTGACGATGATGACGGTGATCGTGGTCGGTCGCTTGCTGACCTTCGTGCAGCCTAAATATCTGATTGCGATCGGCGCATCGATCGTGGCGGCGGGGATGTATGGTCTGACGCGGCTTTATGCGGATGTCGACTTCGCATTCTTCGCCTGGTCGCGCATTGTTGTGGGCGCCGGTCTGCCGCTGATCCTCATTCCGGTGCTCACCGCATCCTATGCCGGGGTGCCAGCCGACAAGACCGACCAGGCGTCCGCCCTGATGAATGCCGCGCGCAATGTAGGCGGGTCGATCGGCATTTCGATCGGCGTCAATGTGCTGGCGGACCGCTCGCAATTCCATCAGAACCGGCTTGTTGAAAGCGTTACCCCATCCAGTCCGGCCTATCAGGAAACGCTGCAACGGATGATCGACTATTTCGTCGCGCAGGGGAGTGCGCTGGCTCAGGCCCGTGGGCAGGCCATTCAGTGGATCGGGGAGCAGGTGCAACAGCAGGCATCGCTCCTGGCCTATATCGACGTGTTCTGGACGTTGATGCTGCTGGCACTCGCCGCGGTGCCGCTGGCTCTGATTCTGAGCAACATCAAACTCGGCGGTGCGGTGGCGGCCGAATAGCTCGGACCAGGCGGTCGGTGCCGGGCCGATTTCGTCGAGGTTCTATCCCGATGCGGCGGTCCCGTTGCTGGTTCGGCCGGACCGTGGTTATACAGCGTCAGGGAGATTGATCCTGCATGCGCGGGTTGCCGCCGGGTCTCCGTCCGAGGGGAAAAGCCATGACTGGTCCGGTGCCCGTGAAGCGCAAGTTATCGCGCTGGATTCCAATCGCGATGGTGCTGTCCGCACTCGCGATCTTTATCGTCGATACATTCACGCCGCTCGATATCGCGATCGCCGTTCTGTACGTCGCGGTCGTGTTGTTGGCGGCGAATGTGTTCGAGCGCCGCGGCGTGCTGCTGGTGTCTGGGACGTGCCTGTTCCTGACTGTTGCCTCCCTGTTGATCTCGCACGGATTGGAGCCGGATACTGCGCTCCTGCGCTGTCTCGTCAGCCTCTCGGCGATCACCATTACGACGTTTCTTGCGCTGGCGAACCAGTCAACGACCATGAGGCTTCGCGAACAGGCGGAACTCCTCGATCTCACCCATGACGCCCTCATGGTCCGCGATATGTCCGGTAAGATCGCTTACTGGAATCGCGGTGCCGAGGAGCTTTACGGCTGGCGGGAAAGCGAGACACTCGGGCGGTCGTCGCACGATCTGCTGCACACGGTTTTCTCCGGATCCCGTGATGCTATCGAAGCGCAATTGCTCGCAAGCGGCCGTTGGGAAGGCGACATCATTCACACGACGCGAGACGGCAGACAGGTCACCGTCGCGAGCCGTTGGGCGTTGCAGCGCGATGAGCGCGGTCAGCCGGCTGCCGTGCTCGAAACAAATACCGATGTGACCGAGCGCAACGAGACACAGGAGGACTTGAATCAGGCGCGAGCCCAGCTTGCCCATGTCACGCGGATTACAACGCTCGGGGAACTGGCCGCATCGATCGCACATGAGGTGAACCAGCCGCTCGCAGCCATCGTGACCAACGGTGAGGTCTGCCTGCGCTGGCTCGATCGGAACCCGCCGGACCTGCAGGAAACGCGGGACGGGGTTACGCGCATCATACAGGCCGCGCGGAGAGCAAGCGATGTGATCGCGCGGCTGCGCGCGCTGTCCCGGCGTGGAGTTTCTGAAAGATCTCCGATCGACGTCGGAGAGGTCGTTACCGAGGTCGTCACCTTGATCGAGCGCGAGATGCTGGTGAACCGCGTGTCGTTGCGGCGCGATGTGGCGTCGCCGCTTATGGCGGTCGGCGACCGGGTTCAGTTGCAGCAGGTGATCATGAACCTGCTGATGAATGGCGTTCAGGCGATGAGTGGCGTCAATGATCGTCCTCGCGTGCTCACGGTGCGAGCAACCGCTCACGACGAGGAGGTGCTGGTCAGTGTCGAAGACAGCGGTGTAGGCGTCGCACCGGAGGATGAGGCTCGGCTGTTTCAGGCGTTCTTCACGACGCGGACCGAAGGCATGGGCATGGGATTGTCGATCAGCCGCTCGATCATTGAGTCGCATGGCGGGCGGATATGGGTGTCGCGCAATAACGGCCCCGGCGCGACGTTTCAATTCACTCTGCCGGCGCTGGAAGCGGCTGCGTCCGCCTGATCGCGGCCGCTCCACACAAAAAAAGCAAGATCGAGCAAGCGGCAGACGCCTGAAGCCCTTAGAACGCGCGGACACGCATCCTCGGCACCGATCAGGACCGTCCTCCCGCCTGAAGCCGTGTGTCGTGAACCCGCTCCCCTCGGGGTTCGTGGATGTGAATTTGCGGGCCGGCGCAGACATGCTGCCGGCCCGTCTTTTTCTCTCGCACAGCATATCAAACTTTGAATGCGACGCCGCCTGTTGGAATAACGTACCGTTTGCAGCATTATCCGTATCCGACTGACAAGACACCGCCGCGGGGGGACATGTTCATCGATCTTCAAGGTCCGGTCTGGAATATCGCTGACGTCTTCGACGGCAGCCGGCACGGCTCGCTCTGAGGTCGAGCCTGATGGTCCAACGCATGCCCCAGAAAGCCGGACGCAAGGACGAACCGACGGTTCTTGTCGTCGACGACGACGAGATGGTGCGCGAGGCCCTTGCAGGGCTCTTCCGGTCGGTCGGGCTGCAGGTGCTTTCCTTTCCGACGGCGGCAGATCTGTGGCGTGCGGAACGCCCGGATGCGGCATGTTGCCTGGTGCTGGATGTCCGGCTGCCCGGCGTCAGCGGGCTCGATTTTCAGGGTGAACTCGCCAAGGCCAATATCAACATCCCGGTCATTTTCATCACCGGACACGGTGATATCCCAATGACGGTCCGGGCGATGAAGGCCGGAGCGGTCGATTTCCTGGCCAAGCCGTTTCGCGACCAGGACATGCTGGATGCGGTCACCGCGGCGCTCGAGCGCGACCGCAAGCGCCGCGAAAGCGAGATGGCAGCGTCGGATGTCAAGGCACGGTTTGAGACACTGACCCCGCGGGAGCGCGAAGTGATGGTGCACGTCACGGCGGGGCTGATGAACAAGCAGGTCGCCGGGCAACTCGGCGTGTCCGAGATTACCGTCAAGATCCACCGCGGTCAGGCGATGCGAAAGATGGGCGCGAAGTCATTGGCCGATCTCGTGCGGATGGCCGAGCTTCTGGGCGTACGCCAGAGTTCCTGAGGCTCGAATCCGGCAATCTAACCGGTACGTATGATTCCGGTTTCGCTCCGGACGGCCCATGTTGGCTTGCAGATGGTGCCGCCTGTGAAGCCCGATCCAACCATGGGCGCGGGCGCTCGCCTTTGAAGGCTCCGATGATTGCCATTGTTGACGATGATGAGGCCGTACGGGTGGCAACTCGGCACCTGGTTCAGGCGCTGGGCTTTGAGACTCAGGCGTTCGCTTCTGCCGAAGATCTGTTGAAGGCTTCGCCCGCGAACGAGTGGTCGTGCGTGATCAGCGACGTGAACATGCCCGGCCTCAGCGGGATCGAACTGCAGCGCCGCCTTGCGGCCGAAGGGCGCAGTGTACCCTTTGTCTTTATCACCGCGTTTCCCGATCAGGCGGTCCAGGACCGCGCGCTGAAGGCGGGGGCGGCCGGCTTCCTCACCAAGCCGTTTGCCAGCTGCGATCTGATCGAATGCCTTGAGCGCGCGCTCCGCGGCAACGACGCGCCAAACCAGCACTAGCTGCCTCTGTATCGGTCCCGTTCTCGCCCGTCTCCACGAGCGGGAGCGCGCGCTCGCCCTTCGGGCTGCGGCCTCATACCTCGGTATGAGCTTGTCGTACCAAGACAGGAATTTGCGACAACCTATGTAAAGCATCGCAATTCCAGTCGGCTGCTTATCCTCACATTCGAAGTTGACACCCGAGCCGGGGCAACCGCTTCGAATCTGAAAGGTGAAAGCCATGCTGACCAATGCGATGACCCCGAAGAGCGCTTTGCAATATGCCAGCCTCGCAATGCCGAACGCGAAATATCCGGCCGGGATCGGGACAGGGGCTGGGCGTGAGACGCTGTCGCGTCCGGATCGTCTCGCACCGCGCGTCGTGTGGCAGGCTCGCTCGGAGGCGACTGTCCAGATATCTCCCCCGGAGCTCGTCAAGCGCCGCACGGCCGTCTGGAACGGAATGAGAGCCGAGATCGTACAGGCGGTCCGGCGAGAGAGGCTGGAAGTCCGCTTTCGCGCCCAGTCTCACCTTCTGGTGATCTACGATCAGGGCGCTCGCAGCGACGGCGAGACTTTCGTCGAAGGGCTCTCGCGCTCGACACTCCGTGATATCCGGCACAAGCTCACATTCGTCCCGGCGGGTCATGAGTACCGGGAATGGCACGATCCGCGGGTCCTGCCGCGCGTGATCTATCTCTACATCGATCCCGCGAGTGTTCCGGCGCATTCGGATGCCGGAGGGAAGACGTCGCTTTCACCGAAATTGTTTTTCGAGAATGCCGCATTGCGCGAGACAGCATTCAAGCTGGCTTCCGCGATCGAATCCGGGGTCGAAGACGACGCAAGTTATCTCCAAGCGCTGGGCGCCGTTCTCGTGCATGAACTGGTTCGGCTCGATAAGGGCGGTGCTGCGAGGCAGGCGCAGGCGCGCGGCGGGCTTGCGGGTTGGCAGCAGCGTGCGGTCGCGTCCTTCATCGAGGAGCATCTCGACCAGCAGATTCCCCTGGCCAAGCTCGCCGAGCTTGCGCGCCTCAGCCCGTACTATTTCTGCCGGGCCTTCAAGGAATCGTTCGGATTGCCGCCCCATCGCTACCATACAAGCCGTCGCATCGATCGGGCCAAGGAATTGCTCGCGAATGCAGCGCAATCGGTGACCGAGATCGGCCTCGCACTTGGCTTCAGCGAGACCAGTTCGTTCACCACGGCGTTCCGCAAGACGACCGGAACGACGCCTTCCGCCTATCGTAAGAGCCTGGCGTGAGGCACGGGACGCATCGGGTGGCCCACGAAGCCGCCCGATGTGTCGCAATGGCGACGGTCCGCCATCCGCCACCCTTTGAAGGTAGGACAAGCGAAAAGCCGGGCGTCACCGCCCGGCTTTTGCTTTTCACGCACGCTGCTCACTCATGCTGCGTCAGGCGGCGGTGCTTTTTCCGGGGGGCGCTTCAATTCAGGCGGCCAGCACGCCAACCTAAACCTAAGTACGAGTACGCCGTCCGATCGTAGGACGCGTTTGAACCCAAGTCAGATAGAGGCGGCGGAGCGCCGGTTTCATAGTTCGCTCCAGCAGGCGATCAAGACCGGAATGCAAACGGCAATTGATGGATTGCCAATCGCCGAGATAGGCGAACGCGGTCCGGACGCTTTGATGTCCTGCGTTTCTCAACGCGCAGCCAATGGCGGTTGCGGTTGCAAGGCAGGAGTCAGAACATGGGCTATCTTAAATCTTTGCTGGCCGGCGCTGGTGCGCTGTCGCTGGTTGCTGTTGGCACTTCGGCGAATGCGCAGGAGATCAAGAATATCGTGCTGGTGCACGGAGCGTGGGTCGATGCATCCGGCTGGAAGCCGGTCTACGACATTCTCAAGCGCGAAGGCTTCAATGTCACCATGGTGCAGGAGCCGGAAACGTCGTTCGCCGCGGACGTCACTGCTGCCAAGCGCGTTCTCGATCTGCAGGACGGCCCGACGCTTCTGGTTGGCCACAGCTATGGCGGTTCGATCATCACCGAAGCCGGTGTCCATCCGAACGTCGTCGGGCTGGTCTATGTCGCCGCTCACGCCCCGGACGTCGGCGAAGACGAGGGCTCGCTCGGCAAGAAGATGCCGAGTGTGCTCGCCAAGACGCCCGGCGCGATCAAGGTGACGCCGGACGGCTTCACTTATCTGAACCCGCCCGAATTCCCGAAGCTGTTCGCACCGGATCTGCCGCGCGAGCGTGCCGAGTTTTCGGCGCGGTCGCAGGTGCTGGCTGCAACCGGTGTCTTTAATACCCCGCTGACGGCGGCCGCCTGGAAGACCAAGCCGAGCTGGGGGATCGTTGCGGGCAACGATCAGATCATCAATCCGGATCTTGAGCGCTTCTACTATGCCCGCGCCAAGAGCAAGACGATCGAAATTCCGGGCGCCAGCCACTCGGTCTACGAGTCGCATCCGCGCGAAGTCGCGGCAGTGATTACGCAGGCCGCGCGAACTGCCCAAAGCGTCATGACCGCGCGTCCGCAAAACTGACTGAGCTAACTCCGGAGGAGCGCGACGGCTGCCCCTCCGGAGCCACCTTCGTCGCCCGTCTTAGCCATGCGAACAGGAGAAGCAAATGGCCACCACCAAAGCGAATGTGTCCGATTTCGTTCCCAACCGTTCGACGCCAACATTCGGTAACCCGGATTTGCCGCCTGAGGGTCGGATCAACACAAGAGGAAATCCCGAGAGCTTGCGCAGCGATGGGCCGCACAATCCGGCGATCGAAAGCCAATTCCCCTCGCAGATGGATCCGCCCGCTACCGACGTCAGCACGCAGCCGTTTTTCTGGTCCTCCTTCAATATCTCGCCGAAGCGCTTTCAGAATGGAGGCTGGGCGCGTGAGCTGACGTCCGAGGATTTCAAGATTTCGGATGAGATCGCGGGCGTCAACATGCACCTTGCCCCGGGCGGCATCCGCGAGCTGCACTGGCACCAGACGGCCGAGTGGGCGATCATGACACGCGGAAAATGTCGTATCACCACGCTCGACTTGCAGGGGCGTCCCAGCGTCGAGGATGTGGAGGAAGGCGATCTCTGGTTTTTCCCGGCCGGTCTGCCGCACTCGTTGCAGGGCCTCGGTCCCGATGGCGCAGAGTTTGTCCTGGCGTTCGATGATGGCAAACAGTCCGAGAGCAACACGCTGCTCGTAACAGACTGGATCGCGCATACGCCACCTGACATTCTGGCCAAGAATTTTGGCGTGCCGAAAGAGGTCTTCAGCAACATTCCCCTCAACAATCTCTGGATCTTCCAGGGCAAAGAGCCGGGCGATCTTGCGGCCGACCGGATAGCGGCGCGTGTTCAGCCCGGACCCGAACCTGTGGTGTTCCGGCTGTCACGGTCCAAACCGGTGAAGGAAAACAGCGGCGGCCGCATTCAGCTTGCCGACAGCACCAATTTCAAGATTTCAAGAACGATGGCGGCGGCCCTCGTCACCGTCGAGCCCGGTGGGATGCGCGAGCTTCACTGGCACCCGAATGCCGACGAGTGGCAGTACTACCTGCGCGGAAAGGCCCGGATGACGGTTTTCAACACCGGTCCGAAGGCCACGACCAATGACTTCCGCGCGGGCGACGTCGGAGTCGTGCGGAAAAATCTCGGCCATTATGTCGAGAACACCGGCGACGACGTCATGCAGTATGTGGAGGTGTTCCGCGCCAACCAATACGAAGAAGTCTCGCTATCCAACTGGTTCGGTCATCTGCCGCCCGAACTGCTCATGCAGCATTTGAATCTCACGAGTGAGGATGTCGCGAAACTCGCGAACAGCACGCGTGGAATTGTCCCGGTTTGAAAGCTGCCTGTGCGGGAGGTCGCGGGTCCGCGGCCTCCCGATCAATGGAGATGGTCGTGGCAACCGCGGTCGCACCTTCGGCAAGTCTGGCTCAACCCGCTGCATCGCCTGTACGATTGCCGCGTTCGCCTGCGGTCTTCGCGGCGTGTGCAACGGCAATTGCCGGTTATCTCGATGCCGTCGGTTACGCCCAGCTCAGTCATCTGTACGTCTCATTCATGAGCGGAAACAGTACGCATCTGGGCATGTCGATAGCGGACGGAGCCTGGAGCGACGTAATCTCAGCGGTAACGGTGGTTGCGGCGTTCGTCATTGGTTCCGCGTTGGGTCCGATGGTTTCGGCGAGAAGCGGGGCCAGCGGAATACGCGACGTGCTGCTGGCTGAGCTTCTCGTCCTCCTGGTGGCGTTGACGCTTGCCGCCACCGGCGGTCCAAGGCCGGCCCTGTTCATTGTTGCAGTCGCGATGGGAATGCAGAACGCGATGCATCAGCTCATTTCGGGAGCGGATGTCGGCAGAAGCTTCATCACCGGTGCTCTGTCCAGCCTTGGACAATCGCTCGCGCAATTGCTTGGCGGCAAGGGATGCGTTCGACGCACCCTTGTCCTTGCCGCGTCTTGGCTGGCTTTCGTGTTCGGTGCGGTCGCCGGCAGCTTTGCTCTCGCGAGTGTCGGATTGCTGCCGGCGCTGATAATCGTCGTTGTGCTGTTGGCGCTTGCAACTCTGCTTTTTGTCGTGAGGCTTCTCTGAGTATCGACGTCACCCCAGGAGACCGCTCACAGCGTTACGGTAGTTTCCGGACAGCTCCCTCCGCGGCGCTGGATGCGAAGGCAGCGTAGGCCCGCAGCGCGGTGGAAACGCGGCGCTTGCGTGCCTTGGGGTGCCATGCATCAGGCCCACGCGCTTCCATGGCCGCCCGGCGTTGCTGCAATGTGGCGTCGTCGACCCGCAGCACGATGGAGCGGCGCGGAATATCGATGTCGATTTCATCGCCTTCTTCGACAAGACCGATCGCGCCGCCGCTGGCAGCTTCCGGAGAAACGTGGCCAATCGACAATCCCGACGATCCGCCCGAGAAGCGGCCATCCGTGATCAGCGCGCAGACTTTCCCGAGACCCATCGATTTGAGATAGCTGGTAGGGTACAGCATTTCCTGCATCCCCGGTCCGCCGCGCGGTCCTTCGTACCGGACCAGAACGATATCGCCCGGCTTGATCTTGCCTTTGAGGATGCCGTCCACGGCTTCGTCCTGGCTCTCGAAAATGCGAGCACGCCCGGAGAAAGTCTGGAGTGAGGCATCGACACCGGCCGTCTTCACGATGCAGCCATCCAGCGCGATATTTCCGTAAAGCACCGCAAGTCCGCCATCCGAGCTGAACGCGTGATCCTTTTCCCGGATCACGCCGGATTTTCGGTCGAGGTCGACATCGTCATAGCGCCGCTCCTGGCTGAACGGCGTGATCGTGGGAATCCCTCCGGGGGCAGCACGATAGAAGGAGCGCACAGCGTCGCTCTTCGTGCGCTTCAGGTCCCAATGATCGAGGGCTTCGCCGAGTGTTCGGCTGTGCACCGTTCCGACCGACGTATCGATGAGGCCCGCACGATCCAGCTCGCCGAGGATGGACATGATCCCGCCGGCCCGGTGGACATCCTCCATATGGACGTTCGCAACCGAGGGAGCGACCTTGCAAAGGACCGGAACGCGGCGCGACAGACGGTCGATGTCGCGCATGCTGAAGGGGATCTCTCCCTCATGCGCAGCCGCGATCAGATGCAGGACCGTGTTGGTCGAGCCGCCCATGGCGATGTCGACGGTCATGGCGTTTTCGAACGCGCGGAAATTGGCGATCGAACGGGGCAGCACGGACGCGTCATCCTGCTCGTAGTGCCGCCTTGCAAGATCGACAATGAGATGGCCGGCTTCCACGAAGAGCCGCTTGCGGTCAGCGTGCGTTGCCAGAACCGATCCGTTGCCGGGGAGGGCCAGTCCGAGCGCCTCCGTAAGACAGTTCATCGAGTTCGCCGTGAACATGCCCGAGCAGGAACCGCATGTCGGGCAGGCGGAGCGCTCCACCGCTTCGACTTCTTCGTTGCTGACCTTGGGATCGGCGGCCACGACCATGGCGTCGATCAGGTCAACGGAGCGGGTGCTCCCTTTCCACTGGACCTTCCCGGCCTCCATCGGGCCACCCGAGACGAAGATGGTCGGGATGTTGAGGCGGAGCGCCGCCATCAGCATGCCCGGAGTGATCTTGTCGCAGTTGGAAATACACACCAGCGCGTCAGCGCAGTGCGCATTGACCATGAATTCCACGCTGTCGGCGATCAATTCCCGCGACGGCAGGCTGTAAAGCATGCCGTCATGTCCCATTGCGATGCCGTCGTCGACCGCAATCGTGTTGAACTCCTTGGCGACGCCGCCCGCCGCCTCGATCTCCTTGGCGACCATCTGGCCGAGGCCGTGAAGGTGCACATGGCCCGGAACGAACTGGGTGAACGAGTTTGCAATGGCAATGATGGGCTTTCCGAAATCGGCATCGGTCATCCCGGTGGCACGCCACAAGCCGCGAGCGCCAGCCATGTTGCGACCGTGGGTTGAGGTTCGGGAGCGGTAGGGAGGCATCAGCAAATCCAATCGTTGGGCGCGCAAGATCCGGGTGCATAACGCGAGCCTCTTCGCGGATAGTCAAGCGGGGAAGGGCACCCAATACCTGCCGGCAGGTATCGCTTTTAGGACGGATTTTGCCGACTGCCGTCGAGACGCTTGCAGCGAAGATGACACGGGCCCCGGTCTCGGTGCATTTCGTCGACCGCGATGAGCGTGGCGTTGTGGCGGAGCGATGCCCTGCGGACCGCCTCAGTCTGGTCGGGGATTCCTCACGATTTCGAGCAAAAGCGGGCTACGCCCAGAACATGTAGGCTTGGCTGCCCAGCGGCACATTATATGCCCGCATATGCTCGCCGATGGCCTGATTGGGTTCCGCCGGCGCTGGACAGGCCCCGGAGCAGCGAGTAGACGGCTTTCCCCACAGAAAAGGAGCCTCCATGGCCAAGATGTCCAAGACCCAGTTGATTGAAGCGATTGCGGAAGCCAGCCAGGTGGCAAAAAACGACGTCAAGTCGGTTCTCGAGCACCTGACCGAGGTTGGTTACAAGGAACTGCGGGAGGCAGGGGAGTTCACAATCCCGGGCTTTGCGAAGTTTTCCGTCGTGAACAAGCCCGCGACCGAGGCGCGCATGGGCGTCAATCCGTTCACGAAGGAGCCGATGGAATTCAAGGCCAAGCCCGCCAGCAAGACCGTGAAGGCCTCGCCGCTCAAGGTGGCGAAAGACGCCGTCTGAATGTGCTATAGTGCCGCGTCCAACCAAGGAGGCCTATGTGGCTAGCGGCACGGTGAAGTGGTTCAACAGCACGAAGGGTTACGGATTCATTCAGCCGGATGGCGGCGGCAAGGACGTGTTCGTCCACATCTCGGCCGTGGAAAAGATCGGCCTCCGGGGCCTGAATGAAGGCCAGAAGATCCAGTACGAGATCGTTGCGAACCGCGGCAAAGAATCCGCGGAAAATCTCAAGGTCTGATGCTTAATCGGCGCGTGTCAGGCGCCGATTAACACCCTGTCTCGCTCGAGAATTCCGAAGCGGCGCTTTCCTATTCGGAACAAATGCGAGTCTTTTCAAGAACGTAAGGTCAGTGACCGTGTCGATCTGACCTTGCGTCGGCAGCCTTTATGCGACAGCGGAATTCGAGCCAGCGCGGCCGGTTTCCCGCGGGAAGCTGCGTTTGTCAAAACGCTGGTCGGCCTGCCGAAAGAGCTCCACGCGTTCTGGAAGGAGCACCTGGGGTCGCGCGGTTATCAGATCAAGTTCCGGATTGCCGATAGCCGGACGGGATGCCCGGCGACATCAGCACGACGCTGATGTGGCGGTAATCTCAGCCCGGCTGCGCGCTGGCCAGACAGCCTTCAATCCGCGCGGCAACCGCCAGCAGGCGATGGTCTCCTGACGTCGGCCCCATCAGCATGAACCCGACCGGTGCCTCGCCGGGCTCATGGCAGGGCAGCGAAATTGCGCAGCGATCGAGCATGTTGGCGATCGTTGGATTACGCAGCATCAGGAGATTGATCCGTCCATAGGGGTCGTCCTCCGCGAGTTCATCGAGGGTCGGCGCAATGGTGGGGACGGTAGGCATAACAACGGCATCGTAACGCCCGCTGTTCGCCCGAGCCCTTTCGATCAGGTCGCGGCGGGCCTGCTGGACGTCGCGATAATCCGTATCCGACTGTGTTTCACCCTTGAGGATCCGCACGAGCACACGCGGGTCGTATTCGTCGCCTCGCTCTTCAAGCCAGCGGCGGTGATAGAGATACGCCTCGCGGGCGGCGAGGCCGCCCTTGGCGTTGATCGTCGGGATATCATGAAACTCAGGCATGTCAGCCACGATGATATTGGCCCCCGCGGACGAGAGCCGGCTGAGCGCGCGATCGAAGGCTGCAGCGGTCGGCTGATCGATCCCGTCGAAGACATAGGACGACGGAACGGCGAAGGTCAGCGAGGACAGATCCACGTGTGATGGCGCGAAGCACTCTCCGCTGATGACCTCATCGACAGCGGCGCAGCACGCAACCGAATGCCCGATGCTGCCGATTGAATCGAGCGAGGTCGACAGCGGCATCGTACCGGAGGAGGGGACGCGCGAAGCGGTCGGCTTGAAGCCGACCAGGCCGCAAAGGGCGGCCGGTATGCGGCACGAACCGCCTGTGTCGGTGCCAAGCGCAACTGTTGCCATCCCGTCGCTGACGGACACAGCCGCTCCGGATGAGGAGCCTCCCGGTATGCGCCGGTTCGCGCGGTCGTAAGGGTTGAGAGGGGTGCCGTAATGCGGATTGATGCCGAGGCCGGAGAATGCGAATTCGGTCATGTTGGTGCGGCCGACCGGGACGAAGCCGGCAGATTTCAGGCGTGCCACGACCTCGGCATCGCGCGCGGCCGGCGCGGCATCCTTCAGCAGTGTCGAGCCGGATGTCGTCACGTCGCCGGCGACATCGAACAGATCCTTGATGCTGATTGTCACGCCGGCGTAGCGCGGAATGGATTGCCCGCTCTTGGCATCCCGGTCGTAGCGTGCGGCGACATCGGCCGCGTCCTCGTAGACCTTCAGGAAGGCGCGGCGTCCTTCGCCTGAGGGGTCGGCGATCCTTTCAAGCTGGCCCCGAACCATGGTTTCGCGGTCCGTCCCGCTTGCGAAGCGTTCGAGCGCGCCGCGAACCGTCGCGCTTCGCTCGAGACCGGGGGCGCCGGTTCTGGCCTTGCTCATGGGTTTCTCCACTTCAATCGCATCAGGCCCGGCTGTCATGCCGGTTATCCAACAGTTATTCTAGTGAAATTTCACAAATTGTCGCAGTCTCAGCGATTTTTTGTTGAATGTTGGGCATTATTACCGTAGACGATATTTCAGTGAAATTTCAGAGGCTCCATGCTCGACCTGACGTTCCACGACACTGCCCCTCGAAACGAGAGGGCCGCGCCGTCCAGATTGGTGGTCGCCGGCTGGACCGGCCGTGACGCTGCCGCGGTCGCGCACCACATCGAGGAGTTGAAGGCGCTCGGCGTTCCGCCGCCCTCGCGCACGCCGATCTTCTATCTGGGCAGCCTTTCGCGCGTGACCTGCGCCGGCGCCATCGAGGTTCTGGGCGGCGACACGAGCGGCGAAGCCGAGTTTGTCCTGCTCCAGCACAAGGGCGTGCTCTGGGTCGGCATCGGTTCCGATCACACCGACCGTAAGCTGGAAACATACGGCGTCGCGGCTTCGAAGCAGATCTGCGACAAGCCGATCGGCACGGAGTTCTGGCGCTACGACGCCGTTGCCTCGCACTGGGATCAGCTTCAGTTGCGTTCGTATGCCACGATCGGCGGCAAGCGCGAGCTGTATCAGGACGGCCCGGTGGCCAGGATGCTGTCACCGGCGACTCTGCTCTCGCTTTACAATGACGGCGGCGCCCTTCCGGAGGGCACGGTGATGTTCTGCGGGACACTGGCCGCCATCGGTGGCATTCGTCCGGCCGATCGTTTCGAGTGCGAGTTGATCGACCCGGTTCTGCAGCGCTCGATCCGCTGCAGCTACGACATCAACGTTCTGCCGATCGTCAACTGACGGCGCACACCATGAAGCAGAAGCGCAACATCAAGCAGGCTCAGCAGTCTCCCTGGACGCCTGCGCCTCTGACTGTTGTGCCCCCGACGTCTCCTTCGCTGCGCGATGTGGCTTATGACGCGATCAAGCATCGCATCATTACCTGCGTGTTCAAGCCGGGCGATTACCTCAACGAAGCCTTCGTCTCGGCGACGATCGGCATCGGCCGTACGCCTGTGCATCAGGCGATAGACCGGCTGACCCAGGATGGCCTCCTTGAGGTCATTCCGCGCAAGGGTGTGATCGTGAAGCCCGTCAGCCTCGACGAGGTTGCGCAGATCATCGACGCGCGCCGCATCAACGAGCCTTATTGCGCGCGTATCGCCGCCGAGCGCGCGGACCACATCGACATCTCCGTGCTAGGAGACATCCTGAATCGAGCCGACGCATGGACAGAGGTACGCAATATCGAGCAGATGATGCTGCTCGATCGCGAGTTCCACATCGCATTGGCGCGCGCCGCAAAAAATGCGGTGATCTCGGGCATTCTGCAGAATCTGCACGATCGCTCGCTGCGCTTCTGGTTCATTTCTCTTACCGCGCACGATCATCATCGCGAAGTCCAGAAAGAGCATCGCGCGATCTTCGAGGCGATCAGGGCGCACGATCCTGATGCCGCCGCGCGGGCGATGATCGAGCATATCGATTCCTTCCGTCGCAACGTCACGCGCTATCTCGAGCGGGGACACACATGACAAAGCCGCACTTGGAATTCTTTTCCCTCGATATGAACGAAGGCTGGGCCTCGCCGCCCGGATATCCGGCGGGGATCCAGCAGAAGATCCTGACCAGCGATCTCGACGAAACGAACAAGACCGGAAGCCGCACGCGGCTGCTTCGCTTCGCTCCCGGCGAATACACCACCGCGCCGTTCGTTCACGACCATTGGGAAGAAGTCTACCTGATGTCGGGTGACCTGATCGTCGGCAACGACGCCAACGGCAACGGCGGCGAGCGCTTTGTGGCGCCGACCTATGCCTGCCGCCC
>NZ_DATMRV010000095.1:0-11811 GCF_035565795.1 Pseudorhodoplanes sp. | reverse complement strand
CGGCCTGCAGATGCGAGACGAGAAGCTTCGGAGCGTCGCTCATGCGGCGCCCCCGGCATGAGCGGCGGCAAATTTGGAACCGAGATAGGCTTCGACCACTTTCGGATCCCGCAGCACGGCGTTGGGCTCGCCATCCGCGATAAGCTGCCCGTGATGCAACACGGCGATGCGCTGCGAAATCGACATCACGACTTTCATGAGATGTTCGATCACAATGATGGTGACGCCGCGTTCTGCGATCTTGCGGATCATCGCAAGCGCATCGTCGATTTCGGAAGGGTTGAGCCCGGCATTGACTTCGTCCAGCATCAGAAGCCGCGGTTTCATCGCGAGCCCCTTGGCGAGTTCCAGCCGCTTGCGCTGCGCAAGCGTCAACGTCGCTGCGGATTGATTCGCCGAGGCGATGAGGCCTGTGAATTGCAGGTGATCGCGGGCCTGCGCATGCGCGTCGGCCAGGCTGTGGGCATTGCCCGCGAACAGTGCGCCGGCCGCGACATTTTCGAGGACCGTCATCTTCGGGAACGGCTGCACGATCTGGAAGGTGCGGGCGAGCCCGAGCCGCGCAATCTGATGCGGCCGCATGCGCGTGATGTCGCGTCCGTCAAAGAATACCCGTCCGGCCGTGGCGGGATGAACCGCTGTGATCAGATTGATCAGCGTGGTCTTTCCGGCGCCGTTCGGTCCGATCAGTCCGAGCACCTGGCCCTGGTCGACCGAGAGAGTGACGTCGTTGACGGCGTTCAATCCGCCGAACATCCGCGAGACATTCTTGAGTTCGAGCTGGGCTGTCACGCTTTGGCTCCGCGGCGCATCAGCTTTTCGCGAAGCAGCGACAGCAGCCCGTTCGGCAGGAACAGCACCAGTACGACGATGATGATCCCGAGCGCAGCCGCGTGGACGGTCAGGAAGTTTCGCCAGACCACTTCCTCGAAGACCAGCAGAACGATTGCGCCGACGATGGGACCGAAGATCGTGCCGATCCCGCCGAGCAGCACCATCACCAGAGGCTTCACCGCGAGCAGCACGTCGAATACGTCCGGGGGCTCGATGTAGTTCACCCACGAGGCATAGATCGCGCCGGCAATGCCGACATAGACAGCGGACAGCATGAAAGCGGTCGTCTTGTAGGCGTAGGCATTGACGCCGAGGATGTTGGCTGCATCTTCGTTCTGCTGAATGCAGCGCAGCCCGAATCCAAGCTTGCTGTTCTGGACGACGATGGCGGTGGCGGTCGCGATCACGGCGAGGGCGAGCATCACCAGAAAGAAGAACTGGGCCTGAGCATTCACCGACAGTTTCAGGATCGGGAGGTTGAGGCCCATGCCGCCGCCGGTCAGGTCCGGCGTCGTATTGACGATCTCGCGGAGCATTTCCGCGATGATCAGGCTCGCGATCGCGAAATAATGACCGCGCAAATGCAGAATCGCGCCGCCGATGAGTCCGGCAAATACGATGGCCGCGACACCGGCAAGGCCCCACGCGCCTACCATCGGTACGCCTTGGTTCTGCAGCACGCCGGATGCGTAGGCCCCTAATCCGAAGAAGGCGGCGGTCGCGAATGACGGATAGCCGGTCATCCCGCCGATGAAATTCCAGGACTGCGCCAGCGTCGCGTACATGCAGACAATCGTTGCGAGCCGCAGAATGTAATTGTTGCCGCTCAGCGCCAGCGTCGCGAGGACAAGCGTCCCCGCCGCGAGGATCAGCCAGTTCCTCATTCGTAGCCTCGCTTGCCGAGCAGGCCGCTGGGACGGACGAACAGCAGGATCAGGAGCAGCGCGAACGAGATCGTGACCGCGTGTTCCGGCCCGAACCAGAACGAGCCGAAGCTCTCGACAATGCCGAGCACGAGACCGCCGATCAGCGCGCCGGGAACGCTGCCAAGTCCCCCAAGTACGCAGACGACGAATGCCTTGCCCAGAAACAGCGAGGAGTTGAGCGGCGAAATCGGATAGACGATGCTGAGAAGCGCGCCGGCCGCGCCCGCCATCAGCGCTCCGATGCCGAAGGTGACGGCATTCACGCGGGCGACATCGACGCCCATCAGCGCAGCGGCATCGCGATCCATGCGCACGGCAACGATTGCGCGTCCGATGCGGGTATCGCGAAGCAGCCAGTACAGCAGCAGCGTGAGCAGCACAGCGAGCGCCATCGCGGCGACCCGGTCACCGGGGAGGAAGATCGGACCGATTTCGAAAGACCCCAGCGGATGCGCCAGGTTGATTTTGCGGTAATCGGCGGTGAAGCCGACCAGCATGGCATTGTTGAGAACGAGATCGAGCCCGAAGGTCAGCGTCAGGGTGATGAGGACGGGCGCGGTAATCACCCGGTTCACCAGGCTCCTCTGGATGGCGTAGCCGAGGACGTACAGAGCCCCGCCTGCGATGATCACGGACACGAAGGGATGAATGCCGCCGTAATTGTAGGCGAACAGCGCGACGTACGAGCCCAGCACGATGAAAGTGCCGTGCAGGATGTTGATGACGTTCAGGACGCCCCAGACCAGCGAAAAGCCGACCGCGATGCAGGCATAAAGGCCGCCCAGCACAAGGCCGTTCGCCAGGATTTGCGCGTAAATCATGGTCGGCTATCCGAACCCTATCGCTCAGAGAGCAGGGAGGACGCGGCAACCCGTGCCGCCGCGTCCGTCATCGCGATTACTTTCCGCTGAAGCGGAATTCGCTCTGCTTGATGGATGCCGGATGGATCACCACCGGCTTGCCGCCCTGGATCTGGAACACCGGCGGTTCGAGCGAGGTGATCTGTCCGGTCGGGCCGAACTTCGCCTTTCCGTAGAAGGTTTCGGTATCCATGGCCGCGAGGGCATCGCGCACCTTCTTCGGATCGATCGAGTTAGCCTGTTCGATCGCGAGCTGAAGGATTGCGCCAGCCGCTGCGGCCGAGGCTTCGGCATAGTCCGCCTCGCCCTTGTATTTGGCATCCCAGGCCTTGTTGAACGCTTCGGTCGACCCGAAGACGTCCTTGCCGTTGTAGCGAACGGCCGGGTGCCACCAGGCGGCGCTCGATACGTTCTCGGCGAGCGGACCTGCGGCATCGATGAACTCGCGATAGGCGGGGCCAGCGATCATGGTCACGGTCGTCGGGCGCAAGCCGAGATCGTTCATCTGCTTGCGGATCAGGATCAGGTCGTTGATGTAGCCGGTGGCGAACACCCAGTCTGGACGCGCGGCGCGCATCTGCGTGATGGCTGCGGCGTGGTCGAGCGCGCCGATGGCATAGCGCTCGAAGGCCACGACCTCGAGGCCACGGCTCTTGGCGGACTTTTCCATCTCCTGGGCAATCGCCAGCGGGAACAGATCGTTCCGCGCAAGGATGGCGACGCGTTTCACGTCCTTGTTCTTGCTGGTCACGATGTTGGCCAGCGGCTCGGTCAGGGTCTGGTTCGGCGTGAAGGTGCCAAACAGATACTTGTAACCCTGGTCATAGACCTGTTCCGAGGATGCGGTCGCGGCGATGGTGGGAATGCCGTATTTCTCCGAGACGCCCGAGGCGGCCTTGGCCGCGCCCGATCCGAACGGCGAGAACAGGAAATTGACCTTGTCTTCGGTGATCAGCCGTTCCGCGGACTGCACGGCGCGCGGCGTGTTGGATGCGTAGTCGACGTAGACAATCTCGACCTTGTAGGTCTTGCCGCCTGCCTTGATGCCGCCCTTCGCATTGGCGGTTTCGGCCCAAAGATTGTAGCCGCGCTGCTGCTTGATGCCTTCGGGTGAAAGCGGTCCGGTCAGCGGCAGAGGCGCGCCGATCTTGATCACGTCCTGGGCCTGCGCGGCCGATCCGATCAGGGCGGTACTCAGAACGGCAAGGGCGGCGGCGAGGGAGCGGCGGTGTCTTGTCATGATTGGCATTCCTCCAGAGCGGCGGCGCGGCGAGACCATGAGCTCGCACCGGAGTTTGCGAAGCCGGCAAGCGTCCGACAAGCGCAAAGAATCGGCCGTTGCGTTCTCGTTTTGGCAACGGTTTGAGCAGGGCCTGTTGCAAGGACTGGCCGCCCGGATGTCGAGCTGCATTGAATTCGGATCGGAGGTCTGTTCGTATATGGAGAACAGTTATCCAGGGCGGCCAATGTCGCAGTCTCCGTCACGATATTTTCTGGAGGTGGTGCGTTGCGGCTCGATCCGCGTTGCAAGCGCGCGTCTGAATGTTGCGCCATCCGCGCTGAGCCGGCAGATCCAGAACCTGGAGACAGAACTCGGTGTCCCGCTGTTCGAACGGCGGCCCCGCGGCATGGCGCTGACGGCGGCCGGGGAGGTTTATGCGCGCTACGCCCAGGCGGTCGCGCTCGAGTCCGAACGCATGCGAGCCGACCTCGAGGAACTGCGCGGGCTGCGGCGGGGCGTCATCCGGATCGCGACCGTCGAAGGGGTCGTGGCCGACAGCATCACCAGCGTCATCGCCGCCTTCCGTGCGCGACATCCCGGCATCCGTTTCAACCTTGTCACGCTCGGGACCGATCACGTGGTGGCGGCTGTGCGCGACAACAGGGTCGATATCGGTGTTTCCTTTCACGCGCAGCCGGATGCCGCCGTGCGGTTCGTGCGGCGCTTCCGCGACCCGCTGATGGCGCTTGTGCATCCGGATAATCCGCTCGCGACGCGCCGCAAGGTCGCGCTGCGGGAAACGCTGTCGATGCCGATTGCAGTGCCCGAAAGCGGCTTCGGCATCAGGCGGTTGATCGACGAGCAATGCCGCCGGATCGGTGAATCGCTCGTTCCTGCACTCGAAACAAACTCGATCGAGGCCTTGCGCGGTTTTGCGCGTTCCGGCGCAGGCGTCACCTTCCTGCCCGGAAATTCGTTCCAGCGTGAGCTGCGTCAGGGTGAAGTGGTCGCAATCCCGCTCGCGGATCGCGTCCTGAACCAATGCTCGATGGATTTCGGGGTGCTTGCGGGGCGATACCTACCGACGACGATATCGCAGTTTTTGGCGGCGCTTGACCTTGAGTTCGGTGCGGCGCGAGATGGGTCGAAACGCCAGAAGGCATCCTGAGACCACTGCACCAGTGTCCGGAACAACCCGCGGCTGGACAAGTTTCGCATAGACGAACGCCGGCCACGGCGTGCAACATGACGCGGAACCGATCGCCGTGGCGCACGTATGTGAGTGGCGCGATGACCAGACAGCCCGAGAGTTCGTCGCTACCAGCCCCCTGTGACGATGACCGGCCGGCCGAAGCGCAGGCCCCGGACCCGCTCCGTGCGGCATCGCGTGCCGCCGCGCCATTTCTCTGGCCGCTTCATGTCGCCAGCGCGATGAGCGAGTCTGCCGCCACTGCGCTTGGGTGGTATTCGGCCATTTTCTCTGGTGCGATGGAATCGGCGCTCCCAGTGCCCGAACCGGGCTGGACCACGCGCAATCGCGTCGCCCTGACATTGCCAACCATGCGTCTGCGCGACTTCTCCAGCGGCAGCGATGGGGTGCCCGCACTCATTTGCGCTCCCTACGCGCTGCACGGCGCGACCATTGCGGACTTCGCACGCGGACACAGCATCGTAGAAGCGCTGCAGACCGCGGGGCTTTCGCGGATCGCGATCACCGATTGGCTGTCCGCCGAACCGCATATGCGAGAATTCTCGATCGATACCTATCTCGCGGACCTCAACGTCGCGGTCGATGAGATGGGGCGTCCGGTCGACCTGATCGGCCTTTGCCAGGGCGGGTGGATGGCGCTGGCCTATGCCGCGCGCTTTCCGCAAAAGGTGCGGCGCCTCGTTCTGATCGGCGCTCCCGTCGACGTGCGCGCAGCGCCGTCTCCGCTGATGCAGTCGGTGGATGAATTGCCGCTCAGTGCATTCGAGAACCTCGTTCGCCTGGGTGAGGGTCGTGTCCTGGGCCCCTATGCATTGAAGCTGTGGGGCTCCGGGGCAGCGATCAGCGATCCTGCGCAGGTTCTGCAGCTATCGTCCGGCAGATCCGAAAGGTATGCGTTGGCGCAGCGTCTTGCGGCCTGGCACGCGTGGACGCTCGATTTGCCGGGCGTTTATTACCTGCAGGTCGTGCGTCAGGTGTTCAAGGAAAACCAGATCGCGGAAGGCCGCTTTGTAGCGCTCGGACGCGCCATCGACCTTCGGCAGGTCCACGTGCCGATGTATCTGCTGGCGGGGCGCGAGGATCAGATCGTCGCTCCCGAACAGCTCTTCGCCGCCGCTCGTGTCACCGCCACGCCGGCTGGATTGATCGAGAAGGAGACCGCGTCGTGTGGTCATCTCGGCTTGTTCCTGGGTGCTGAGACCATCGCGGGTCCCTGGCGGCGGATTGCGCAATGGCTGTCACGCGACCTCCGCATGGCGCTCGCGTCCTGAAGCTGCGCTGGGTGCGCTGCTGCCAGCGTCGCAACGCAACACGTACCCCGTCGCTCCGTTCGATCTCCGCATGCGCTTGAGGCTTGCATCATCGTCCTCGAACGGGTGACGATACGCTATTCAAATCGACCATTGGTGCGCTCTGCCTGGTCGAGCGCGAAAGAACATTGCATGAGTGGTCAGCCATCCGGTCTGCGGCGCCTCACCCAGTCGCGGCATGCGGTCGTGGCGGCGCTCGGGATCACGCAGATCCTCGGTTACGGAACGACCTTTTATCTTCTCGCCGTACTTGCTCTGCCGATGTCGAAGGATACCGGCTGGCCGCTGGACCGGATCGCGATCGGCCTGTCGATCGGGCTCCTGGTCGGCGCGCTCGCTGCGCCTGCAATCGGGCGTGCGATCGATCGTCACGGCGGCAGGGTCGTTCTGATCACTGGATCGCTTTGCATGGCGCTTGGCCTCGCAGGCGTCGGCCTTTCAACGCACCTGCCCCTGTACTGGCTGGCCTGGGCTGTCATCGGGCTTGGAATGGCGGCCGCACTTTATGAAGCGGCGTTCTCGGCACTTGGCGGCTGGTATCGCGAGGAGGCGCGCGGTCCGATCACGGCGATCACGCTTTGGGGCGGCTTCGCCTCGACGGTGTGCTGGCCGGCGGCTGCCTATCTTGTCGGCGCAGTGGGATGGCGCTGGACGTGCCTTGTATTCGCGGCGTGTCACGTCGTAATCGCCTTGCCGTTGCACGCCGGGATCATGCCGCGACGCATAAATTCCGGCGCAACGTCGCAAATGAAGCACGAAGCTCGCGCAACGCCGATCCCGCTTGCGTTGTTCGTCATGATCGCCGCGGGAATGGCGCTCGCATCGGTGATCGTGACCGTCATCTCCGTCCATCTGATTCCGGTCCTGCAGGACAATGGATTCACTGTGGCGGCCGCTGTTTCGATCGGAGCGCTGATTGGGCCGAGCCAGGTCGCCGGCCGGTTCGGTGAACTTCTTTTCGGACGCCGCTTGCATCCACTGTGGTCCGCGCTCGCCGCCGCAATCATGATGGTCGCGGGTGTTGTGATCCTGACCCACAACGTCCAGCTCGCTGCCGTCGCGATCGTCGTTTACGCGATGGGGGCCGGCGTCAGTTATGTTGTGCGGGGAACCTTGCCGCTCGCATTGTTTGGCGCTGACGGATACGCGACAATCATGGGCCGCCTCGTGGCGCCAAGCCTGATCGCGCAGGCCGTGGCGCCCTGGATCGCGGCGCTCATTCTGGAGCGGTGGGGCAGCCCCGCTCTTCTCTATGCCCTCGTTGTGCTGACCCTGCTGAATGTTGCGGCGATCGGTGGCGTTGCGCTGTCACGCCGCAATCCCAATGGTTGACGAGCGTCCGCTACCTCAGCGCGGTTCGATATCGACCTGCTTGGGCGCTGTCTGCCATGCCCTGAGGTCGGACTTGATCCGTCGACGACACCACACCCGTCGCGATCGGTATAGGAGTAGCCGACTGTTTCGCTGCCTGATTATCGCCTTTTCACGGATGAATTCTGAAGCGGAGTTGGTGCTCTGGAGCGAGCTGGGGGCGTCATGGGGGCTTCACAAAGGTTGACAGGTTCCGCGGCAGCGCTTGCATGCGCTGTGAGCGCGGCGACGCCGCAAGTCGCACAAGCCCGCGAGGTCGTCAGCCTCAATGGCAATTATTCGGCGGGCACCGTGGTGGTCCGGACCAGTGCGCGATCGCTGTATTACGTGCTCGGCGGCGGCAAGGCCGTGCGCTACCCGGTTGGCGTGGGACGAGCCGGAAAGCAGTGGAGCGGTACGACATTCATCAATAACAAGATGCTGCGGCCTGCATGGGTGCCGCCGGCTGTTGTGAGGCGCGATAAGCCCGACTTGCCGTCCGTGGTCCCGGCCGGCGCGCCAAACAATCCGGTGGGTGCAGCGGTCTTGTTCCTCGCTGGCGGCGAACGCGCCATCCACGGCACCAACAATCCGGGATCGATCGGCGGCGCCGTGTCGTATGGCTGCATCCGGATGTTCAACGCCGACGTGCTCGATCTCTATGACCGCGTGAAATTCGGAACGCCGGTGATTGTTACGCGGTAAGCGCGAGGCGGGTCGCATGAAGCATCTTGTGAAGGCAGCTTCTGTCGCTGCTCTGTTGCTAGCTGTAGTCAGTCCTGCAACGGCGAGGCCGGTAAAAGCGAGCTGCGCGTACCTGCAACAGCTCGCGCAGGCACATGCCAATGACATGGCGCGAAGGGAAAGCCTGGACCATGCCGGCTTTCAGCGGCGCGCGATGCTGGGCGCGAGGGCTGAAAACGTCGCGATGGGCCATGCCAGCCGGGAGCGAACGCTGCAGCAATGGCGTGCGTCGCCGCGCCATGCGTCCAATATGCGCCTTCCTGGCTGCAAGGCGATTGCCCATGCCGTCTCGCGAACCGGCCGGCACTATTGGGCCATGGTGATCGGCCACTAGAGCTAGGAATTGCGAGCGTTCTTTGCTGCGCGGAGGCTAACCGTCACTGAAATTCGGACGGCTGCGATCTGGGGCTTCTGACGACGCGTTCCCGCGTTTGCCCGTTTGCTGGAGATGCGATCGTCACGTCTGCAATCAGCGTGCTGCCGTTTCTTCTGATGGTGAGCTGAACGGAGCGGCCGACGGGCGTCAGGCCGATCTTGTTGCGCAATTGTGCGCCGCTGCGGACAGGCGTGCCGTCGGCGCGGACGACGATATCTCCCGGTCGTAAGCCGGCTGCTTCCGCAGCGGAACCGGGAGACACCTCGGCAATTCTTGCGCCCTCGGTGGCTCCGTCGTTAAGGTCGCCGACCGACACGCCGATACGGCCGCGCTGCACGCGCCCCGTCCGTACAATCTGATCCATCACCAGCCGCGCCATATTGATCGGCACTGCGAAACCAATGCCGACATTGCCGCCGCCCGGCGAAATGATGGCGGTATTGATGCCGATCAGCTCGCCCTTGAGATTGATAAGCGCTCCGCCGGAATTGCCCGGATTGATCGGTGCATCGGTCTGGATGAAATCTTCGTAGCCTTGCTTGCCCAGCCCGGTGCGACCGAGCGCGCTGACAAGACCGGAGGTCACCGTTTGTCCGAGGCCGAAGGGATTGCCCACTGCGATGACGAAGTCGCCAACTTCAAGTCGATCGCTGTCTCCCATGGGAAGCGCCTTGAGACTACCGTCGTTTTGTATCTGCAGCACCGCGATGTCGGTCGCTGGGTCCCGTCCAACGAGTCTTGCGCTGAATTTACGCCCGTTCTTGGTCGTGACCAGCGCCGTGGAGACTTGCGCGACGACATGGTTGGCGGTGAGGACATAGCCCCGTTGACTGTCCACGATGACGCCGGAGCCCGCGGCTCTCACTTCCTTTTCGACGTGCCGCGGCACATCGAAAAACTCGCGAAAAAGCGGATCGTTATAAAGCGGGTTATCCTGTCTGACCTTGCCGGAGACAGAAATGTTGACGACCGCCGGCGTTACCTCACGCACCAATGGTGCGAGAGTTGGAATTCGGCTGCCGGAAATATCCAGGACTTGTGTCTGGCCTTGGGCGACAAGCCCAAGCCAGCTGGCGCACAACGCAAGGCAAAAACAAAGAGAAGAGCGCACGTCCATCAGTGTCGCCGTTCGCAATGTTCAGTCAGCTCTGGAGCCTCGATCTGTCCTCGGCCTGCGGCCGATAAATAGAATCGGGACGATCATTTGCAAGGCGGAAAATAGACAATTTTTGGACAGGCGCGATCGAGCGCCGGAGGCGTGCGTGGCCGAGCACATCATGCGGTTCCCGTCGACAGAACCGGGCGCACGGTTTCACGAGTTCGGTCTCCGGCAATTGACGGAGAGGCTTTCATGCGGCCGTGATTACTGCCGCGTGAAAGGAACCCCAATAGCGGCCGGCATCCGCGCCGACCGGCCGATCCCGGCGAGCAGCGCCAGCGCCACGATATAGGGGATCATCTGGATCACATAGGATGAGACCGGAAGGCCCCAGCCATGCACGCGCAATTCGAGCGCCGCAACTGCTCCGAACAGAAGGCAGCCGAACAGCGCGCCGAACGGCGTCCAGCGTCCGACGATAATGGCGGCCAGCGCGATGAACCCGCGGCCGTTGGTCATGCCGTCTGTGAAGGTGCCGACCTCCTGCAATGACAGCACGGCGCCACCAAGGCCCGCAAACGCACCGCCGACAACGATGGCGGCCATGCGGACCAGCACCGGATTGGTGCCGACCGCGAAGGCCGCTTCCGGATTTTCACCGACCGCGCGCAGCATCAGTCCGCTGCGCGTTTTCGCGAGATACAGGTAGACGGCGATTGTCAGCGCGAGCGCGACATAGACCAGCGCCGGTTGACGAAACAGGATCGGTCCGAGCAGGGGAATATCGGAGAGATACGGCACCGGCCACGGGCCAAGCGTCGGCAGGCGGATCACCGGCGCGCGGCCGCCGAACAGCCCGCGCAGCAGGAAGCTGGTTAGTCCAAGTGCGAGGATATTGACGGCGAGGCCCGTCACCATCTGGTCGGCGCGGAACTTCGTCGTGGCGACGGCGACGATGGCAGCGAGCAGCGCGCCACTCCCGGCGGCAACAACGAGCCCCAGCAAGGGGTTTGCGGTGGTCAGCACCGCGATGGCGCCGCCAAAGGCGCCGGCCAGCATCATGCCTTCAATGCCGACCGCGAAGGTGCCCGCGCGTTCGGAGATCAGACCGCCGAGTGCGCAGAACAGCAATGGGGTCGCGATGCGGACAGTGGCGGCAACGATCTCGATCAGGCTGGCAGCGTCCATGCTCACACCTTCTGTCCCCGCGCGCCGAGGCCGATGGCACAGAGAACGAAGACCATGGTCAGCCCCTGGATCACGAAAACCAGCGAGGAGGGCACACCGACCTCGCGCTGCATTGCGAGCGCACCAGCTTCAAGAAATCCGAAGAAGAGGCCGGCGGGCAGCACCGCAATAGGATTGACGGACGCGATCAGCGCCACCGCCACCGCATTAAAGCCGAACCCGGCGGAAAAGCCCTCGATCAGCCGGTAATGCACGCCGAGCACCTCGATGCCGCCCGCAAATCCTGCCAGCGCGCCGGCGAGCGCCATCACTCCAAAGATGCAACGCGTCGTGGAGATGCCGACATAGTTGGCGGCTTGTGGACTTGCGCCCATGACGCGCAGGCGAAAGCCGAAGGTGGTGCGCCAGAGCAGAATGTGGCCGGCGATCACGGCGGCGATTGCGAACAGGATTCCGATATGCAGGTCGGTGTCGGGCAGCAGCTTCGGCAGCCAGGCCGCACGTTCGAACATGGGCGATTGCGGGAAGCCGGCGCCGGGTTCGCCCATATCGCCATGCAAGGCCTCCGCGACCAGCAGCACGCCGACGAAATTCAAAAGCAATGTGCACAGAACCTCGTTCACGCCGCGCTTGAGCCGGATGATCGCGGCGATCGCAGCCCAGGCGGCGCCGCAGAGCGCGCCGGCCACGAG
>NZ_DATMRV010000094.1:0-3134 GCF_035565795.1 Pseudorhodoplanes sp. | reverse complement strand
CGGACAGTTGAAATAGATGGTTTCCAGCACCGCGCCGGTTGCCGCGACCACGTCGTTGTGGCCGAGCACGATCGTCGAATAGAGCATGAACATCGCCGGCACGGTGTTCGGCACATATTGCGGGATCGCAAGGCCGGCTTGGATGAGGCCGTCCTTCACGCCGGTGAAGGTGGTCTTGCCGTCGACCAGCTGACCGCCCGGCACCAGCTTCCACTTCACCTTGCCGCCGGTCTTTTCCTCGATGGCCTTGAGGATGCCGGGCATGACCTTGGCGTTCTGATATTCGCGCGCCGGCGTCCAGCTTCCGTAGATCAGTTCCTGAGCGGATGCGGGCTGCGCCGCAATCAGGCCGACCGCGAGCGCGGTCCCTGCCAATGTCGAACGAAAGGCGATCATCCATATCCTCCCTGTGCACTGCCGAACTTGTGGTCGGTCTTGCGTCGCAGGCTATAGTTGGATGTCCAACAATTCAATCGCCGTCGCGCATAAAGTCTGGGTAAAGACGCGTCATCCAGCGGGAATGCGCCCACACTCGTCGCAGGCTTCGGCCTTCAGGGCAGGATCACCCAACTTTATTGCTGCGGCACACCAATCGGGCGGCCGACCAGCTTGTAGGTGAAGGTCAGCGCTTCACGCTGGAAGCCCGGATCGTCGCGCAGCCTGCGCAGACGTTCGCCATCGGCGCGCTTCTTCTCCGGATCGGTTTCCTTCAGCCGCCGGATATTTTCCGCGGCGGTTGGGCCGGTCACTTCGCGAAACACGCGCTGCCGCTCCTCTGCATATCGATCGAGCAGATCGTCGCCCGCGGCTCCCTTGATGACCGCCGGCAGGGCATCGCCAAGGACGTCCGCGTCCAGCAATCCGGAGGTCAGTCCCAGGCCGCCATAGGGATTGCACACATGCGCAGCATCGCCCGCCAGCAGGATGCGTCCGGTGCGGAACCTTACTGCGCTGCGTTCGTGAACGCGGAACGGCGCGAAGGCCTGAAGCTCGTAGGGGCCGTCGTCAGGCAGGATCGCCCTGTAATGTTCGGCGATGCGATCGCGGACCTGGTCTTCCGGAAGGCTGGAATCCTCACCAAAGGTGATCCGCCACAATCCGTGCCGGTCGATCTTGACGATCACCGCCCAGTATTTCGGATCGATGATGAAGTTCGCCCGCGCGAAGCCGCGCGCCTCGAAATCGTAGACGAGGTTGGTCGAGATGAGGCGCTCGGGATGGGTATAGCCGTCGAACGACTGGCCGGCCGCGCGCCGGACCGTGCTGCTGCCGCCGTCGGCGCCGATCAGCCAGTCGCAATGGATAGCCTGCGTGCCGCCGTCCGACTCCATGGTGACGGTGACACCGTCGCTGTTCTGCGCAACGCCGGTGACGCGCGTATTCCAGCGCACCTCCGCGCCCGGGATCGCGAGGAAATTGCGCAGGATGGCATTCGCCAGTTCGTGCTGCGGCATGTGCAGATTGAAAGGATAGGCGGTGTCTTCCGGCGTCAGCACCGACATGTGCGGCGCTGCGAGGATTTCGCCATGCACGGTCCGGAACTGATAGTCCTGCTTCAGGATGCCTGCGACTTTCATCTCGTCCAGCAGGCCGAGCCGGTCCAGCATCTCGACCGTCGGCGCATGATAGACCACAGCACGCGGCAGCTGGATGATGCCGGGCTCGGAATCGAGAACGAGGACCGGGATTCCGGCGCGCGCGATCTTGAGCGCGGCAATGAGACCGACCGGGCCTGCGCCGGCGACAACGACGCCATTGAAACGTTCGCTCACAGATCACCCCATACGTCGCGTGCAACGTCGACCACCAGCTTCAGCTTGGCGAATTGCTCGTCGATGGTCAGCAGATTGCCTTCCGCGGTCGAGGCGAAGCCGCATTGCGGCGACAGGCATAATTGATCGAGCGGGACGAACCTGGCCGCCTGATCGATGCGGCGCTTGAGGTCATCCTTGCTCTCGATCTTGCCGGACTTGGTGGTGACGAGCCCGAGCACCACCGTCTTGCCCTTCGGCACGAAGCGCAGCGGCTCGAAGCCGCCGGAACGCTCATCGTCATATTCCAGGAAGAAGCCGTCGACATCGAGCTCGCTGAACAGCGCCTCCGCGACGTGGTCGTAGCTGCCTTCCGCCATCCAGCCGGATTTGTAATTGCCGCGGCAGGTATGCGTGCAGATCGCCATGTCGGAGGGCCGGTCGGCGACGGCATCGTTGAACAGCTTGATATAGCGCAGATGCTGGGTTTCGGCGCCTTCGCCGAGCATGGCGCGGCGTGCGGGATCGTTCAGGAAGGAGAGGCTGGTATCGTCAAGTTGGAGGTAAGTGCAGCCGAGCGCTGCCAGTCCTGCGATCTGTTGGCGGTAGACCGCGGCGAGATCGTCGTAGAACATCTCCCAGTCGGGATAGACATTGCGGTCGATGCCGCGGCCTGCCGGATAATGCATCATCGACGGCGAGGGGATGGTCAGCTTCGGAATGGCGCGGGTTGCGACCGATTTCAGAAATGCGAAATCCTGCGCGAAGATCGTCTCGTCGAGCCGTATGCGTTCGCCGACGCGATAGGCCACGAATTCGAAATCGAGAGCGCCGGTTGCCGAACGGAAGGGAACCTTGACCGTTTCCGTCAGCTTCTCGATGCCGCCGATCGAATATTTGAAATCCATGAACCAGTCGATCCGTCGGAACTCGCCGTCAGTGACCGACTTCAGCCCGACATCCTCCTGCCGTTTCACGACATCGCGCACCGCTTCGTCCTCGATCCGGCGAAGCTCTTCCGCCGAAATTGCGTTGCGCGCGCGCTCCTCGCGGGCCTTCAGCAGGGATGGCGGACGCAAGAGGCTGCCGACATGCTCGGCGCGAAATGGCGGTCGTGTGCGGGGTGGCATTGCGGACGCTTCCTCATGTTTTTTTGTTTGGTTAGCGCGGCGACCGATGCGTGGCAACCCGAACGGGTTTGCATTTCCGGTCCGCATGATGACAATCGCGGCGGAATTCCGCTGAGCGGCAAGCGGGTAATTCAGGAGGACGCGTGGCTACGATTGTTGTTTCACATGGTGCGTGGTCGTCGGCATGGGCGTGGCAGAAGATGCGTCCGCTGCTGCGCGCCGCGGGGCACGACATCTTCACGCCGAGCTATAC